>CALCYJ010000220.1 GCA_937905845.1 uncultured Rhodospirillales bacterium | reverse complement strand
TTGAGCAACAGTGGCGTCGTCTGGATGGAGTTAGATAGCACCGCCGACACATCCCAAGCGGGCCGCGTTCCGATCCGGACCGGATATATTGCGCTGCACAATTTTGCGCCTGGCGTGCCTGGCCGCTGGGCAGGGACGGGGTCGGGCGATCCGGCGCTCGAGGTATGAGGATCGGCCGAAATCCCTGTCCGGTCCGGCATTTGGCAGCACAAAGCCGATATTGGCCTGTCCCTTGCTTCTGGTAATGCGCCGGCCGAGCACTCTATCGGGTCCTTTGCCTGACGGGGCCCGGCTCCTGGAAACCGATGGGCCGGTCAGGGTCCATCAGAGCGCCACCATCCAGCGGAGTTTCTGCCATGAACAGAGGGTTTCTCAAGGCCGGGCATGCGCCGACGCTGATCGCGGCCTTTCTCTATTTCGATCTGAGCTTCATGGTCTGGGTCATGCTCGGGCCGCTCGGCGTGCAGATCGCCCGGGATCTGCATCTCGACGCCGGGCAAAAGGGCCTCATGGTCGCAACCCCCGTGCTGGCCGGCGCCGTGCTGCGCGTCGTCGCCGGCGTAGCGGTGGACCGTCTGAAGCCGAAACTCGCCGGCACGATCGCGCAGGTCCTCGTCATCGCCGGGCTCTGGGCGGCATGGTTCTTCGGGGTGCACAGCTTTCCGCGGGTGCTGGCTCTGGGCCTCGTCCTCGGCCTCGCCGGTGCATCCTTCGCCATCGCCCTGCCGCTCGCCTCGCGCTGGTATCCTCCCGAGCACCAGGGCACCGCACTCGGCATCGCCGGCGCCGGCAATTCCGGCACGGTTCTCGCCGCACTCTTCGCGCCGACGCTGGGCCTGGCGCTCGGCTGGCAGAACGTCTTCGGCCTTGCCATGATCCCGATGTCGCTGGTGCTGGTCATCTATCTTTTCCTCGCCAGGAACGCTCCCTCGTCGCCGCCGCCCAAGCCCCTGGCCGCGTATCTGGCGGTCCTGAAGATCGCCGATGCCTGGTGGCTCATGTTCTTCTATAGCGTGACCTTCGGCGGCTTCGTCGGGCTCGCCTCCTCGCTCACCATTTATTTCAACGACCAGTACGGGCTGAGCCCGGTCGTCGCCGGCTATTGCACCGCCGCCTGCGTCTTCGCCGGCTCGATGGTGCGGCCGGTCGGCGGCGCCATGGCCGATCGCATCGGCGGCGTCCGCTCGCTCACGGCGATGTTCGCGGTGGCGGCGGCGGCGATTGCTCTTGTCGGCACCGGATTGCCGCAGGCTTGGATGGCGCTCGCCGTCTTCGTCGTTGGCATGCTGGCGCTGGGCATGGGCAATGGCGCGGTATTCCAGCTCGTGCCACAGCGCTTCGGCGCAGAGATCGGCGTCATGACCGGCCTGGTCGGCATGACCGGCGGCATCGGCGGCTTCTATCTCGCCTCGAGCCTTGGCTATTCGAAAGAGCTTACCGGCAGCTATCGGGTGGGCTTCATCCTTTTCGCGGCGCTGGCGGTGATCGCGCTCATCACCCTTACCGGCGTCAAGCAGCGCTGGCGCGCGAGCTGGGGCAAGGCCGCCGCCCTTGGCGCTGCCCGCATCTGATGCCGCGCCGCCCGCCTTGGCCCCAGGGTCTATCCGCCGAGATAGGCGCGACGGACCTCCGCATTGCCGGCAAGCTCCGCCCCCGTGCCGCTCAGCACCGTCGCGCCGGTTTGCAGGACATAGGCCCGGTCGGCCACTTCGAGCGCCAGTTCGGCGGATTGCTCGGCCAGGAGCAGCGTCAGCCCCTCCGCCTTCAGCCGCAGCAAGGTGGCGAACACCTGCTCGACCACGGCCGGCGCGAGGCCAAGGCTCGGTTCGTCCAGAAGCAGCAGCTTCGGCGCGCTCATCAGCGCGCGGCCCAGCGCCAGCATCTGCCGCTCGCCGCCCGACATCGTGCCGGCCTGCTGCCGCCGGCGCTCGGCCAGGCGGGGAAACAGGGTGAAGACATGATCGAGCCGGTGCGGCAGTTGCTTACGGTCGGCGAGCCTGGTCGCGCCCAGGCGCAGATTGGCCTCCACGCTCTGCCCGGTGAACAGCCGCCAGCCTTCCGGCGACAGCGCAATGCCGCGCGAGACGATTTGGTGCGCCGGCAGCCCTTGGATCGGCTTGCCCTGCCACAGGATCTGCCCGCCGGCCGGGGGCACCAGGCCGGCAATGGCGTTCAGCGTCGTGGTCTTGCCCGCCCCGTTCGCGCCCAGCAGGGCGACGATCTGGCCCGCCTCCACCGCCAAAGTCACGGCGCCGACGCCGATGAGATCGCCATAGCGCACCGCGAGGTCTTTCACCGACAGCAGGCTCATGGCACCGGCCGCCGGAATCGTTTGCCAAGATAGGCCTCGATCACCGCCTCGTCCTCGATCACCGCCTGCGGGGCGCCGGCGGCGATGACATGGCCCTGGTTGAACACGACCGCGCGCTGCGCCAGGCTCAGGATCACCGACATCACATGCTCGACGATGATGAGGGTGACGCCACGCGCATGGATCCCGCGCACGAGGTCGATCGCCACCTGGGTCTCGGTGGCGTTGAGGCCGGCCAGCGCCTCGTCCAGCAGCAGCAGCGAGGGTTCGGTGGCGAGCGCGCGGGCGATCTCGAGCCGCTTGCGCCCGAGCGTGCCGAGGCTGCCGGCGGGTGCATCGGCCTGGGCGGCGAGGCCGGTGAATTCCAGCACCTCGTCCGCCTTGCGCCGCGCCGCCCGCGCCTGCGGATGACGCAGGAAGGCGCCTACCATCACATTGTCGCGCACCGCCATCTCGGCGAACACCACCGGCACCTGCCAGGTGCGGGCGAGGCCGCGGCGCGCATGCGCTTCCGGCGTCGCCAGGGTCAGGTCGTGACCATCGAAGACGATCCGTCCGGCATTGGGACGCAAATCTCCGGCGAGGCAGTTGAAGAACGTGCTCTTGCCGGCGCCGTTCGGGCCGATCAGCCCGACGATCTCGCCCCGGTTCAGCGACAGATCCGCACCGTCGACGGCGCGGAACCCGCCGAAGAGCTTGACGATGCCCTGCGCTTCAAGCAGCACGACGACGCGCCTTGACCGAGAGAAGTTGCACGAGTTCCGCGATCCCGCCCGGCAGGAAGCGGCTGATCAGCACGATGATCGCGCCGTACACGACATAGGTGGCGCCGGTGCCGCTGCCGCCGAAAAGAGCATTCGTGCTCTCTTCCAGCGGGATCAGGATGGCGGCGCCAACGAGCGGCCCCCACAGCGTTCCAGCGCCACCCAGCGCCGCGATGATGACCATCTTCACCGAGATCAGCAGCCCGAAGCCGCTTTCGGGATCGATGAAGCCGACCATCAAGGCATAGAGGCCGCCGGCCAGCGCGGTGAAGCCGGCGGAAATCATCAGCGCGATCAGCTTGGTGCGCACCACCGGCACGCCCAGGCTGCGGGCGCCGCGCTCCCCGCCGCGGATGGCGCGCAGATAGAAGCCGAGGCGGCTGCGCTCCATCCAGGCGGTGACGACCAAAAGCAGGGCGAGCACAGCCAGGAAGAGATAGTAATAGGGAACGGGGCTGCGGAACGACAGATCGGCGAGGCCGCGCGGCCGCGCCGGCCCCATCAGCCCGACGGACGCCCCGAGCACCGATACGTTGGAAAGAAGGATGCGCAGCAATTCCACCGCCGCGATCGTCGCCATCGAGAAATAATGCCCTTGCAGCCGGAAGGTGGGCAGGCCGACCAATACGGCGATCAGCAGCGCCGCGATAATGCCGAGCGGCACGCCGGCGACCGGCGGCCAGCCGAAATCGGTATAGGCGGCGAGCGCCCCGTAGGCGCCGGCGCCGAAGAACATCGCATGCCCGATCGAGACCTGTCCGCCATAGCCGCCGACGATGTTCCAGGCCGAGGCGGAGATCGCCGCCAGCACCAGGAGCGCGGCGACGTGCTGGATGAAGACGCCATGCAGGACGAGCGGCCAGGCCAGCACCAGGATCCCTAAAACCACGAACAGGAGGTGCCGTTTCTTCATGATTTGCCCAACAGGCCTTGCGGCCGGACCCACAGCGCGAGCAGGAACAGCCCATAGACGACCACGTCCTTCCACGCCGCGCCGATGAACCAGGAGGACAGCGATTCGATCACCCCGATCGCAAGCCCCGCGAACAGCGCGCCCGGCACGCTGCCGAACCCGCCGAGGCAGACGGTGACGAAGGCGATCAGAACGAGCGAATCCCCCACCAGCGGGGAGATATAGAAGAACAGCGCGATCAGCGCGCCCGCGACACCGGCGCAAGCCGCGCCGATCCCCCAGGCGAGCGCTTGCATCGGGTCGGGGCGGATGCCGACCAGCATCGCGGCCGTCCGGTCTTCCGCCACCGCCAGAAGCCGGCTGCCGAGCGCGGTGCGGGTTAGCATCAGGTGCAGCGCCGCGGTTAGCAGCAGCGCCACCACGCCGGCCAGCAGGCGGGAATATTGCAGCCGCAGGCCGTCCACGCTCAGAACGCCGCCGACCAGCGTATCGGGGAGCGACACGAAATTGGCCGAGAAGACCCAGAACATCGCATAGCGCAGCACGAGGCCGAGGCCGAAGGTGGAGAGGATCTGCGCCAGCATCGGCCCGCGCATCACATTGCGGATCAGCGCGTAATAGACCACCACCCCGACGCCGAACAGAACGAGAGCCGCAAGCGGCACGAACAGCGCCGGCCCGATCGCCAGCGTCGTTACGGCGATGAAGGCGACATACATCGCCAGCATGACGAAATCGCCGTGGGCGAAATTCACCACGTTCATCATGCCCCAGATGAGCGTGAGGCCCGAGGACAGCAGCGCATAGACCGCGCCGACCAGCAGGCCGTCGGTGACGAGCTGCACCAGGATCATCGCCGCACGCCGAGCCCCGCCGCGGCGCCTATGCCCGCGCCCGCGTCAGCTCCAGCCCTTGAACGGCAGAACGAGCTTTGCCGCCGCCTGGGCGGCCGGCCAGACCGAGCGGTAGTCCGTGCCGTCGAGCTGCACCATCAGCGCCGACGCCAGCACGTTCTGGCCTTTGGCGTCGAACTTCACCCCCTTGTAGCCCATGAACAATTGCGCCGGCGTGAGGTTGGTCGCACTCAACGCGGCGCGGATCTTCTCGGGCTCGGTGCTGCCGGCGCGATCGATGGCATCGCACAGGACCAGCATGCCGGTCATCGACCGCCCGGTCGTATCGTCCAGCGCGCGGCCGGTCTTCTTGCGGTACAAGGCATCGATCTTCGCCGCGTTCGAGCCGGGCTTGCTGCCATCGAAAGCGCTGCGGTCGAGCACGCCCTGGGAAAGATTGCCGACCGCCTTGATGAAGCTCGGGTCGGAAAATCCGGAATCGTCGCCGATCAGGATCGGCGGCTTGTAGCCCTGCGCCTGCATCGTCTTCATATAGAGGATCGCATCCGACGTGTAGCTGATGAAGATCACGGCGTCCGGCGCCGCCTGCTTCAGCTTCAGGACCTGGGCCGACACGTCCGACGTGCTGACCGTGTAGCTGACGTCCATGGCGATCGGCGTCTGGCGGGAAGCGGCGACCTGCTTGATCGTATTGGCGACCGACACGCCATATTCCGACGTGTCGTGCACGACCGCGACCTTGGCCACCTTCACGCCGGTCTTGCCGACGCTGGCGAGGAAATCGAGATAGAGAGCAGCGATGTCGGGACCGATCGGCGTGGTGCGGAAGAACCATTTGTAGCCGCGCTCGGTCAGGTTGGCGGCAACCGATTCGCCGTTGACGAAGGGAATGCCGTAGCGCTCGGCCACCGCGCTCGCGGTCAGCGTATTGCCGGACTGGTAGGCGCCGTTCAATGCGACGACGTGATCCTGCGTGATCAGCCGCAGCGCATCGCTCTGCGCTACCGCCGGGCTGTTCTGCCCGTCGGTATAGACGATCTCCACCTTGGCTCCGCCCAGCCGCGGCAGGCCCGCCTCCGCCATCAGCGGAATCGGCGCGAGTTCGGGATGCGGCGTGTTGATCAGATCGATGAGAAGCTCGATGCCGGCGCGGCTCGAATCGCCGGCGGAGGCCATCGGGCCGGTCAGCGGGTAGACGGCGCCGATCTTCACCGCGCTTGGCGCGGCAAAGGCTTCCCGCGCGCCGAGGATCGCTGGCGCGGCCAGCACCGGCAGGGCTAGAACCGTTCTACGGGTAACAGGCATTATTTTTCTCCTCCCTGGATTTGGCCCGGCGTCGTCGCTACGGCATCGTACCCCCCGCCGCCAGGCGTTTCGATCACGAACACATCGCCGGGAACAAGCTCCGCCCGGTCGGTGCCGGTAAGTATGTCAATCCCGCCGGCGGCGCGCTCCACCCATTGGCGGCCCGGCGCGCCGTCTTCGCCGCCAGCGAGGCCGAACGGCGGCACGATCCGGCGCGAGGCGACGACCACGATTGTCATCGGCGCCAGGAAGCGGATGCGCCGCACCGCGCCGTCCCCGCCCCGATGCCGCCCCGCCCCGCCCGACCCGCGGCGGATGGTAAACGTCTCCAACCGCACCGGATAGCGCAGCTCCAGCACCTCCGGGTCGGTCATGCGGGTATTGGTCATATGCGTCTGGATTGCCGAGCAGCCGTCGAATGCAGGCCCGGCGCCAGTGCCTCCACAGATCGTTTCATAGTACTGATGCGTGGCATCGCCGAACAGCACATTGTTCATCGTCGCCTGGCTGCATGCCATCGTGCCGAGCGCGCCGAACAGGGCGTTGCACACCGCCTGGGAAACTTCGGTATTTCCGGCCACCACGGCCGCGCCCGGCCCGGGCGAGAGGAAGGTTCCCGGTGGGATCACGAGGCGGAGCGGCTTCAGGCAGCCGTCGTTCAAGGGGATGTCGTCGCCGACCAGGCAGCGGAACACATAGAGCACGACGGCGCGCGTCACCGCCGGCGGGGCATTGAAATTGCCAGGGTGCTGCGGGCCGGTGCCGGTGAAATCCACCAGCGCGGCGCGGTTCGCGTGATCGATCGAGACCGCAACCCGAAGATCGCTTCCATCATCCATCCGGTAGTGGAAATTCCCATCGCCGATCCGCGCGATCACCCGCCGCACGCTTTCCTCGGCGTTGCTCATGACATGCCGCATATAGACCGCGACAGCGTCCCAGCCGAACTGGCCGACCACCCGGTGCAGCTCGACCACCGCCGCTTCGTTGGCGGCGATCTGCGCCTTGATGTCGGCGATGTTCACATCCGGGCTGCGCGCCGGATAGCGGGCCTGGGCCAGCAACGCGCGGAACGGCGCCTCCCGGAAGATGCCGCCGTCCATCAGCAGGAAATCGTCGATCACCACGCCTTCCTCCTCGAGCGTGGCGGAATCGGGCGGGGTGGAACCGGGCGTGGTGCCGCCGATATCGGCATGATGCCCGCGGCTGCCGACGAAGAAGCGGATCTGCCGGCCCATCTCGTCGAACACCGGGGTGATCACCGTGATATCCGGCAGGTGGGTGCCGCCGTTGAAGGGGTTGTTCAAGACCACCACATCGCCCGGCTTCAGCGCCTGGCCGCGCCGCTCGATCACCGTGCGCACACTCTCGCCCATGGCGCCCAGATGCACCGGCACATGGGGGGCATTGGCGACCAGCGCGCCGGTGGCATCGAAGAGCGCGCAACTGAAATCCAGCCGCTCCTTGATATTCACGCTCATCGCCGTGTTCTGCAGCACGGCGCCGGCCTGCTCGGCGACGCTCATGAACAGGTTGTTGAACAATTCCAGCAGCACCGGATCGGCCTTTTCCGCGCCGATCGCAGCCGGGCGCGCGCGCGGCGTGGTGCGGCGCAGCAGCAGATGGTCCTGCGCCGTGACCTCGGCCGTCCATCCCGGTTCCACCATGGTGGTGGCGTTGGCCTCGCAGATCAGCGCCGGGCCGGCGATACGGTCCAAGGCCCGCAGCGCCTGACGATCGAACACCGGCGCCTGGTGCGCCGCGCCCTCGCTCCAGAGAGAAACCCGATCGATCAGCGCGGGCGCGCCGGCCTCGCGCGGGGAGAGCCGCGCCTCGCTCACCGCCTCGCCCGCAGCAATCGCCTCCACCGCCACCGTTTCGGCCACCAGCGCGCGGTCTTCGGTGGCGAAGCCGAAGCGCGCGCGATGCGCGGCGGTGAAGGCGGCTGCCATTTCAGCCGCCGATCCCAGATCGACCGCCAGCGCGGCGTCGGTGCCGTCATAGCGCAGGTGCACGCGGCAATGGACGCGGACGCGCCCCGGATCGGCGGCATCGCCCGTCATCTGGGCGGCAAGCGCTGCCCGCGCCTCCGCCGTCAGGCGATCGGCGAGCGTAGTCAAGGCCGGCAGGGCGGCCGCGCCGAAGGGAATTTCCACCGCCTGCTCGCGCAGCACCGTCTGGTCGGCGAGCCCCATGCCATAGGCCGAGAGAACGCCGGCATAGCGATGAATGAAAACCGTCTGCATGCCCAACTCGTCCGCCACCAGGCAGGCGTGCTGGCCGCCGGCGCCGCCGAAACAGGCGAGCGCGAAACCTTGCGCGTCGTGTCCCTTGCGCACCGAAACCTGCTTGATCGCATTCGCCATGTTCGCCACCGCGATGCGCAGGAACCCCTCCGCCACCTGCCGCGGGTCGCGCCGCTCGCCGGTCGCGGCCTCGATCCGCCGGGCCAGGGCAGCGAAGCCGCTCCGCACCGCGTCGGCATCCAGCGGCTCGTTGCCCTCAGGCCCGAAGATCGCCGGAAAATGGCGGGGCTGGATCTTGCCGACGCAGAGATTGGCATCCGTCACCGTCAGCGGCCCGCCGTTGCGATAGCAGGCCGGACCGGGCCTGGCCCCGGCGCTGTCCGGCCCGACGCGGAAGCGCGCGCCGTCGAAATGCAGGATCGATCCCCCGCCGGCCGCCACCGTGTGGATCGCCATCATCGGCGCGCGCAGCCGCACGCCCGCCACTTCGGTCTCGAAAGCGCGCTCGAAGGCGCCAGCATAGAGCGCGACATCGGTCGAGGTACCGCCCATGTCGAAGCCGATGATGCGCTCGAACCCGGCCATTGCGGCGGTCCGCGCCGCGCCCACGATGCCGCCGGCCGGACCCGACAGGATCGCATCCTTGCCCTGAAACCGGGCGGCATCGACAAGCCCGCCGTGGGATTGCATGAAATAGAGCCGCACGCCGGCAAGCTCGCCCGCCACGTGATCGACATAGCGGCGCAGGATCGGCGAGAGATAGGCGTCCACCACGCTCGTATCCCCGCGCGGCACGATCCGGAGCAGCGGGCTGACGGCATGGCTGGCCGAAACCTGCCCGAACCCCGCCGCCCGGGCCAGTTCCGCCAGGCGCTGTTCGTGGACGGGATATTTCCAGGCATGCATCAGAACGATCGCGCAGGCGCCGATACCGGCAGCCCTCGCCCGGGCCAATCCCGCGGACGCCGCCGCCTCGTCCAGCGGCTCGATCTCCGCCCCGTCCACGCCCATCCGGCCGCCGATCTCCAGCACCTGCTCGTAGAGCATCGAGGGCCGCGTGATCGCCAGATCGAACAGGTGCGGCCGCGCCTGGTTGCCGATGCGCAGCAGGTCGGCGAAGCCGCGGTTGACCACCAGAAGCGTCCGCTCGCCCTTGCGTTCCAAAAGTGCGTTGGTGGCGACGGTCGTGCCCATCTTCACCGCCTCGATCAGCCCGGGCGGGATGGGCGCATCGGGCGCAAGGCCCAGGATCTCCTTGATCCCGGCGATCGCGGCATCGGCATAGCGGCTGGGATTCTCGCTCAAGAGCTTGTGGGCTTCGATTCGGCCCGCCGGATCGCGGGCGATGATATCGGTGAAGGTCCCGCCCCGGTCGATCCAGAACTGCCAGCGCGCCGCTTGCATGCTCAATCCTCGAAGGCTGGGTGCGCGAGGTCGGTCACCAGCATGCAGCCCGGCGCATGCGCCAGGAAGAAGGGGAGCCGCGCCGCCGCCAGCGCCGCCTGGCTGGTCACGCCGCAGGCCCAGAATACCGGTCTCTCATCGGGGGCGATCTCCACCGGCTCGCCATAGTCGGGGCGGGAAAGATCCGCGATGCCGAGCGCCGCCGGGTCGCCCTGGTGCACGGGCGCGCCATGCATGTCGGCGAAGCGCGCCGTGATCTCGGCCGCCCGCGCGGCATCGGCCGGGCGCAAGGGGCGCATCGACACGACAAGCGGGCCATGGAATGGCGCAACCGCGACCGTTGGCAGCGCGGTGCGATACATCGCCACATTGCGGCCCGTCGCCACATGGCGCAGCGGGATGCCGGCCAGGAGCAGCGCCCGCTCGAAGGTGAAGGAACAGCCGATCGCGAAAGTGACGAGATCATCCCGCCAGAAGGGGCCGATATCCGTGACCTCCACGCTGCGCCCGTCGTGGAAAACGCGGTAGCGCGGCGGGTCGTGGCGGATGTCGATATCGCGGCCGAGCGCGGGCAGCGCCGGATCGCCGGGCCTGCCCACGGCAAGCAGCGGGCAGGCCTGCGCATTCCGCCGGCAATATTCCTCGAACGCCGGCGCGTGGGACCGGGGCAGGATCGCGATATTGGCCTGCACGAAGCCCGAGGCCTGTCCGCCGGTATGGCGGGTGAAGGCGCCGGCGCGGATGGCGCGGCGAATCTCCCAAGCGCTCGCGGCGGCTTCTCGGATGGACATGGCAACCCCCAACCGGGATGGAGCGCCCATTCCCGCACGGAAGCCGTCCCGGCGCCAATCGTCATTCGGAATGAGTTTTGATAATCTGAGCTTATCAGGAGCGGCCTATCCGCTATCCCGAACCTTCGCCCGCGACCTGCCGCGCCAGCGCGGCCACCGCCGCCGCAAGCCCGCTTCCCGGCAGGGTTAGGTAGCTCGCGGTGAAAACGAGCGGATCGAGGCGTGGGACCGTGCGTAGCAGCCGCAGCCGCCGCTCCGCCACTTCCGATGTCACGGCCGCCTTCGCCACCACGCCGATGCCGATCCGGTCCAGCACCATGCGCACGATGGAAGAGAGGGAGGTATTGGCGAAGATGCGCGGGGAGGCGAGACCCGAGTCGCTGAACAGATCGGCCACCTGCTGATAGGGCGCGGTCGAGCGCGAATAGGTGATGATGGGCCAGCGCGCCAGGGCTTCGAGCGCGACCGGCTGCCGCCCCACCGGCAAATCCGGATGGGCGACGAAGGCCAGCGGATAGTCGCACAGCGGCAGGTTCTTCACCGCCGGCCCGGCCACCGGCCCGAGCAGCAACGCCACGTCCAGCTCGCCCGCCAGCAGCGCGTCATGCAGGCGCGTCGAGACATCGACCGAGATATCGAGCGTGATCTGCGGATAGACTTGGTGCAGCCGCCGCACCAGCGTGGACAGCCAGGTATGCACGATCGTCTCCGACGTGCCGAGGCGCACAGTGCCGCGCAGGCTGGCCGGGTCGGCCATCGCCGAGACCAGCTCCCCCTGCAGCGCCAGCATCCGTTCGGCATAGGCCAGAAGCTCCAGCCCCTTCGGCGTGAGGGTTACCCGATGGCGCCGGTCGCGCGCCAAAAGGCGGACATGGAAGGCGGTTTCGAGCTGGACGATGCGGTTGGACACGGCCGGCTGCGTCGTATGCAGCTTCGCCGCCGCGCGGCGGAAGCCGCCGAGCTGCACCACCCAGTAGAAAACCTCCAGCGACCGGAGATCGACCATCGGATCAACGCTTGAGGTTCATGGGGTGCGGCCCGGGAAAGACTCCATCGGGCGGCGGAACCGGCTGGCGGTTAGGCCGTGGGCTTGAAGCGGCACGGCGGATTTCGGGACGTGGCTCATGCTTCCGACGATCAGGCTCCCTTGCCGCTTAAAGCGCGGCCCAACATGATCCGGCAGGATCCGGATTGAAGGAAGAAAAATAACCACCGGCCGCCGGCCGCGCCGGTCGTACCGGCCGCGCCGGTCGCCGCAGATAAGGAGATCGTTCCGAGGCCGCAATAAGGTCTATTAATGCAATCGACATGGCAGAGCGGGTCGAACCCGGTCGGGTCAGGTCAGGATCGGTCGCCCCGGCTTGGCCGGCCGGTCGAGTCCGCCCTCCTGCGGATAATTCAGCTTGTAGCTCATGTCGCGCGCGACGAGCGGGCGGCGGCATTGATCGCACAGGACGACCGGATCGAAGTCCCGGCCGCAGGCGATATGGGTCAGGACGAGCGGCGGCTTGCCATTCGCGAGCCAGCGGTCGCCCCAGCCCAGCATGGCGATCAGTGGCCCGTAGAGATCCTTGCCCTTTTCGGTGAGGCGGTATTCGAAGCGGCGCGGCAGATCCTGGTATTTCACCCGCGCCAGGATGTTTTCGGCGACCAGGCGGTTCAGCCGGTCGGTGAGAATATTGGGTGCGATGCCAAGCGTTCCTTTCAGCGCGTCGAACCGGCGCACGCCGAAGAAACATTCGCGGATCACCATGAAGGACCAGCGATCGCCGATGATTTTCAGCGCCCGCGCGACCGAACTCGGGCGGCCGCGCTCCAGCACCCGCGGGTCCGCCGAACGGCGGCGGCACCTGGCCTTCGCCGCGCGCGACACGCCGGCGCCCGGGCCGTCGCGATAGCAAACAGTACGCACATTCACTTCGGCCAGACAGTGCGAGCAGGCGACCGACGGCCGGCACGCGCACCGGCAGAGATTATGCACGAGATAGATCGGCGGCCGCTCTTGATCGGAAAGCCACCGGTCGCCGAAAGCCAGCAGCGCCAGCATCACTGGATAAAGATCGATGCCCCGCTCGGTCAGCCGATATTCGAACCGCTTCGGATGCGCCGCGCAGGCCGTCCGGCGTAGCAATCCTTGCTGAGTGAGCATGCGCAGCCGCTCCGTCAGCGTCTGCCGCGGCAGACCCAGCGCGGCACGGAATTCCTGAAACCGCGTCGCGCCGAAATAGCTCTCCCGGAGCACCAGGAAAGCCCAGCTATCGCTCAAGATCGTCAGGGTCCGCGCGACGGAGCAGCGACGCTCGCGCATACCGTCACGCGCCACGGCCGGCGCGGCTGACACGGCCGGCGCGGCCGGCGCGGCTGACACGGCCGGTGCGGTTGGGCATTCCGCCGGTACCGCCGCCGCGCGATGGGCTCGGCGCGACCCGCTCATGGTCCCCTGGCCGCGATCCCGCCCAGAGAAACATCGGCTCGCCCGTTGAGATTGCGCGCTGAACAGAGAGATCTCACCGTGCCGGCCCGATCGGGTTGGTGTCTTTTGGCAATTGACAGATCTTAAATCAATATGGTCTAGTTACGCAAGTGATATGGAGAATTCGTGGGCGCGGCCGTCATCGGGAGCCGCGCTTCAGGCCTTGGATCCGTTCGCTTTGCGGAATAGGTTCGTTTTGCGGGATGATCGGGTTGCCAAGATGAAACCGGCCGCTTTCGATTATGTGCAATCGCACTCGCTTGAGGAGGCGATGGTCGCCTTGCGGAAATACGGCGGCGACGCCAAGCTGCTGGCCGGCGGTCAGAGCCTGGTGCCGCTGCTCAATTTCCGCCTGTTGCGCCCCGCGGCCCTCATCGACATCAACCGGATCCCCGGGCTCGATCGGGTCGAGATGATCGCGGGCGACGCTTTGCGCGTCGGCGCGCTGGCCCGCCATCACACGCTCGAAACCTCGCCCGTGGTCGCCCGGCATTTTCCCGTCCTTCACGCCGCCATGGCGCATGTCGCCCATCTGGCGATACGCAACCGCGGCACCATCGGCGGCAGCCTGTCGCATGCCGATCCGGCGGCGGAGCTGCCGATGCTGGCCTTGCTGCTGGATGCCATAATCACCGCGGAAAGCACGGGTGGCACCCGGCACCTTGCGGCACGGGATTTCCTGATCGGCGCGCTCACCACCGCTCTGGCGGAGGACGAGATCGTGACCGCGGTGGAATTTCCCGCACTCCCCGCCGGCGCCGGATGGGATTTCGCCGAATTCGCCCTGCGGTCGGGCGATTTCGCGATCGCCGCCGTCGCCGCGGTTCTGACCTTGCGCGACGGCGTGGTCGGCGAAGCGCGGATCGCCTTGATGGGCGTCGATGAAACCGCCATCCGGGCCAGTGCGGCCGAGGGGCTGCTGCAAGGCCAACGCTATCGGCCCGAGTTGATCAGGGCCGCGGCACGGAGCGCTTGCGCCGCAATCAATCCGATCACCGACCTGCGCGCCTCGGCCGATTATCGCCGGCACCTGGTCGAGATTCTTGCCGAACGGGTTCTGGCCGGCGCCTGGAATCGCGCCGAAGGGCAAGCCGCATGAGCGATTGCCATACGATCCGGGTTTCGGTCAATGGCACAAGCCATGAGTGCTTAGTCGAATCGCGGCTGCTGCTCGTCGATTTCCTGCGCCGCGACTTGGCGCTGACCGGCACGCATATCGGCTGCGAGCACGGCGTCTGCGGCGCCTGCACCATCCTGCTCGACGGCGATAGCGTGCGCGCCTGCCTCACCTTCGCCGTGCAGACCGACGGCTGCCGGATCGAGACCGTCGAGGGTCTGGGCGAATCCGACAATCTGTCGCCGTTGCAACAGGCGTTCCGCGACCACCATGCGCTGCAATGCGGCTTCTGCACCCCCGGCATGCTGATGACCTGCATCGATATGATGAAGAAATATCCGCTGGCCGACGATCAGGCCATTCGCGAGGCGCTGTCGGGAAACCTGTGCCGCTGCACCGGCTATGTCCATATCGTCGATGCGGTGCGGGCGGCGCGCGACCGACCCGAGGAGAGTTCGCCATGAAAATGCACGCACTGTCCTGCGGCCGCCTGCGGATGAAGCGGCGCATCTATTTTCCCGATGCCCCGCGCGAGGAGACGATCGACCTGCCGGTGGCGAGCTACCTCATCCGGCACGGCCAGGCGATGGTGCTGTTCGATACCGGCTGCCATCCTCTGGCGATGCGGGATCCCGAAGCCCGCTGGGGCAGCCTCGCCCAGGCGCTGAGACCGATCTCCGATCCCGCCGACACTCTGATCGAAAGCCTGCGCCAGGTCGGGGTCGCGCCGGAGGATATCGATCTGGTGATCTGCTCCCACCTGCATCCCGATCATTGCGGCTGCAACGCGTTCTTCACCCGGGCGAGCGTGATCTGCCATGTCCGCGAGCTTGAAGCGGCGCGGGCGGAAAACGCCGAACAGGCCGGTTATCTGGCGAACGATTGGGATCATCCGCAGACCTTCGATCTGGTGGATGGATCGCGGGATCTGTTCGACGACGGCAGGCTGGTGATCGTGCCGCTGCCCGGCCACACGCCCGGCACCATCGGCGCGCTGGTCACGCTTGAGCGGTCGGGCGCGTTCCTGCTCGCCTCCGATGCGGTCAGCGTACGCGCGACGCTCGACCGGGAGATCACGCCGCGCAATACCTGGAATGCGGACATCCTGCATCAATCTCTGGCCGAGATCCGCCGCATCGAGGCTAAAGGCGCGAGCGTGATCTGCGGCCACGACGAGGCCCAGTGGCGCACGCTGCGCAAAGGCGCCGACGCCTATGATTGAGCGCGCGAGGAAGCCTCGGGAGACGGCGCGATGAGCGCGGAACTGCGGCCCAAGATCATCGGTGCGCGGGTCAGGCGGGTCGAGGATCCGCGCCTGCTCACCGGCGGCGGCGCGTTCGCCGACGACCTTGGCACGCCCGGCGCGCTCCATGTCGCCTTCCGCCGCAGCGATCATCCCCATGCCAGGATCGTTGGCATCGATTGCGCCGCCGCCCGCGCCATGCCCGGCATCCGCGCCATCTTCACCGGCGAGGATCTGGACGGGCTGGTCAAGCCGATCCTCGCCACGTCGCGGATGCGGAATTACCATCCGACGCCGATCCCGGTCCTGGCGCGCGGCAAGGTGCGCTACGTCGGCGAGCCGGTCGTCGCGATCCTGGGCGAAAGCCGCTATCTCGCCGAGGATGCGCTCGAGGCGATGGAGATCGCCTACGAGCCGCTCGGCGATGTCGTCGATCCCGAACAGGCGGCCCTGCCCGGTGCGCCGCTACTGCATGAAGCGGCCGGCAGCAATATCCTGGTGTCGCGGGAATTCTCGCGCGGCGATGTCGATCTCGTCATGGCGGAAGCCTTCGTTAGGGTCGGCGGGCGGTTCCGCTTTCATCGCAAGACCCCGGTAGCGATGGAAAACCGTACCTATGTCGCCGAATACGACCGGGGACGCAATTTTCTCACCCTGACCTCCTCGACCCAGGTTCCGGGCATCGTCCGCGACGCGCTGGTGGCGTTACTGGACATGCCGGGCCATAGCGTGCGCGTCGTGGCGCAGGATGTCGGCGGCGGCTTCGGCGGCAAGACCTCGCTGTACCCCGAGGAAGTGCTGGTCTGCGCCCTCGCCCGGAAGCTCAAGACCAATGTGCGCTGGACCAGCGACCGGCTGGAGGATCTCATCTCCACCAGCCAGGCGTTCGACGAGATCATCGATGCCGAACTGGCGCTCGCACGCGACGGCACGATCCTGGCGCTCGCCGCCGATGTCACCGGCGATGTCGGCGCCTATTCGATCTATCCCTGGACCGCCGGCATCGAGCCGGTGCAGGTGGTGAGCTTCCTGCCCGGCCCCTACCGCATCGATACGTATCGCGGCCGGGTGCGGGCGGTCGCGACCTCGAAGCCGCCGATGGGACCCTATCGCGGGGTCGGACGGCCGGTTTCCACCTTCGTGATCGAGCGGCTGATCGATATGGCGGCCCGCCGCCTCGCTATCGACCCCGTGGCGCTGCGGCGGCACAATTTCGTATCCGGCGACGATTTTCCCTACAAGGTGGTGACGGGCCTGGTCTGGGACCATTCCAGTTTCCGCGAAGGGCTGGACGAGGCCTGCCGCGCCATCGGCTATGATGCGCTGCGGTCGGAGCAGCGCCGGGCGCGCGAAGCCGGGCGCTGGTTCGGCATCGGCATCGCCTCCTACGCCGAACTGACCGGCATCGGCTCGCGCATTTCCGCCGCGCCCGGCATGCCGATCAATACCGGGACGGAGACGGCCTCGATCCGGATCGATTCGACCGGCACCGTCACCGCCTCCTTCGGCATCACCTCGACCGGCCAGGGCCTGGAAACGACGCTGAGCCAGGTGGTAGCCCAAACGCTGGGCGTCCGCATCGAGGATGTCCGGATCATCCAGGGCGACAGTTCCGCCGTGGCGCACAGTACCGGCAGCTACGCCAGCCGCAGCACGGTCCTGGCCGGCGGTGCCGCGACGCTCGCAGCCCGGGCGGTGCGCGAGAAGGTGTTGCGCGCCGCCGCCCATATCCTCGAAGCCCCGCTCGAAGATCTCGATGCCGCCGACGGCGCCATCTTCGTCGTCGGTACCGACCGCTCGATCACCTTCCGCGATCTCGCCCGGGCGGTCTATTCCGAGATGGGCCGCCTGCCGAAGGACACGCGGGAGGAACTCGAAGCGACCAAGGTCTACGATCCCTATTTCGGCACCACCTCGTCGGCGACGCATATCGTCACGCTCGATATCGATCCCGAGACATACAAGATCCGGCTTCATCGCTACCTGGTCGGCGAGGATTGCGGCCGCGTCGTCAATCCGCTCATCGTCGAGGGTCAGGTGCATGGCGGCGTGGCGCAAGGCATCGGTGCCGCCCTCCATGAAGAGGTGGTGTTCGATGCGAGCGGCCAGATCCTGACCGCGAGCCTTGCCGATTACACCATCCCGGCGGCGGGCGACATCCCGCCGATCGAAGTGGTGCATATCGAGGCGGAGGCGCCTTCCACCATCGGCGGCTATCGCGGCATGGGCGAAGGCGGCACCATCGGCGCGCCGGCGGCGATCGCCAATGCGATCTCGGATGCGCTGGCGCCGCTCGGCATCGAAATCACCGAGCTTCCCGTCACCCCGGAGAGGCTTTTTCAATTGGTCAGACAAGCACAAGCAAAAGCAGCCAAGGAGCAAGGATCGTCATGAATTTCAATCTGGCCGGCCGGGTCGCGCTGGTCACCGGCGCCGCGCGCGGCGTTGGACGCGAGATCGCCCTCTCGCTCGCCGCCGAGGGCGCGGCGGTCGCCGTCAATTACAGCCGCTCCGCCGACGATGCGCGCGCCATCGTCGAAACGATCCTTGCGAACGGCGGCCGGGCGATCGCCTGCGGCGCCGATGTCGCCGATTACCAGGCGGTCAAGGCGATGGTCGCCGAGGTGGCCGGCACGCTCGGCGGGCTGAACATCCTGGTCAATAACGCCGGGTTTGCGACGCGCCGCCGCTTCGCCGAAACGACGGAAGCCGAATGGCACCGCCAGATCGACGTCTGCCTCTATGGCGCGATCCATTGCTGCCACGCCGCGGCGCCGCATTTGGAGGCCAAGGGCCAAGGGCGGATCATCAGCATCGTCGGCGATTCCTCCCGCGTCGGCGAATCCGGGCTTGCGATCGTCGGCGCCGCCCGCGCCGGCGTCATCGCCCTGATGAAGTCGCTGGCCAAGGAGCTTGGCCGTTCCGGCGCCACCGCCAATACGCTGTCGCTCGGGCTGATCGAAACCGCCCACGACCGGGAATGGCTGGAGGCCAACCGCGATCGCCTGACCAAGCTCTATCCGCTGCGCCGCCTGGGCCAGCCGGGCGATATCGCCCCGACCGCGACGCTCCTGGCCTCCGACCAGGGCGGATGGATCACCGGCCAGGTGATCAGCATCAGCGGCGGCTTCAGCATGGTGTGATCGTTCAGCGCGGAAGGGCCCGCCACGCGATTGTGATTTGCGCGGCTCCGGCCAAGGGTCGCAGGATAGCGGCAGCCTGAAAATCGGCCCGCTCGCGCCGGCCGCACCGGCCACGCCGGCCGTGCCGGTAACCTGTGACCCAGCTCGTCCGCGGGCGTGCGGGTGCCGGGGATTGGTGAGGTGCCCATGCGCTACACGCTCCATGTCAATGGCCAGGACCGCTCGGTCGATCTGGACGGCGACACGCCGCTGCTCTGGGTCCTGCGGGATGCGCTCGAACTGAAGGGCACGAAATTCGGCTGCGGCGCCGGCCTGTGCGGCGCCTGCACGGTTCATCTCGATGGTCATGCGGTACGCTCCTGCCAGACGCCGGTTTCCGATGTCGGAAAATCCGCGGTGACGACCATCGAGGGCATCGGCGAGACGGCGATCGGCGCGCGTCTGCAAAAGGCCTGGCTCGACGTCGATGTCGTCCAATGCGGCTATTGCCAGGCGGGCCAGATCATGTCCGCGGCCGAACTGCTGGCCCAAGGCCATGTGCCGAGCGACGAGGCGATCACCGCCGCCATGAACGGCAATATCTGCCGCTGCGCGACCTATACCAGGATCAGGCAAGCCATCAAGCGGGCGGCGAGCCCGTCTTTCGCATCCGCCGCCGCGCGGAAGTAAGGCGTAAACCCATGGTGCAGGATCGCCGTTCGCCGGATCAAACCCCTGCCGCCGCGCGCGATCCCGCCGGCCGGCTCGCGAGCCACACGTCCCGCCGCGCCTTTCTGAAAGCCGGTGCGGCGGCGGGCGGCGGCCTGTTGCTGACCTTCAGCCTGCCGGGGTTCGACCCGGCGGCGGCGATGACCGGCGAGAGGGCGGGCGCTGCCGCGACGCTCAATGCCTATGTGAGCGTGGCGCCCGACACGATCGTCACCATCGTGTCGAAAAATCCCGAGATCGGCCAGGGCATCAAGACCATGCTGCCGATGCTGATCGCCGAGGAGATGGACCTGGACTGGAAGCAGGTCCGCACGGCGCAGGCCGACCTCGATCCGGCAATCTTCGGCCGTCAATTCGCCGGCGGCAGCATGGCGACGCCCCTGAACTGGATTCCGATGCGCCAGGTCGGCGCCGCCGCGCGGCAGATGCTGGTCACGGCGGCGATGCGGCGCTGGCAGGTGCCGGAGAGCGAATGCGAAACCCGGTCCGGCCAGGTCCGCCATCGGCCCAGTGGCCGCATTGCGAGCTATGGCGCGCTTGCCGCCGAAGCGGCGCGGCTTCCCGTCCCCGATCTCGACCGGGTCCGGCTCAAGGATCCGACGGATTACCGCCTCATCGGCCGCTCGGTACCGGGCGTCGACAGTCCGCTGGTGGTCACGGGCAAGCCGCTCTTCGGCATCGATACCAGCGTGCCGGGCATGCTTTATGCCGTCTTCCAGAAATGCCCGGTCTTCGGCGGCAAGGTCGTAAGCGCGAACCTCGATGCGATCCGCGGGCTGCCCGGCGTGCGCCATGCTTTCGTCGTGGCGGGCGGAACGGCCCTGAACGGGCTCATGCCCGGCGTCGCGATTGTCGCCGAAAGCTGGTGGCGGGCGAACCAGGCGCGCCGGCAGCTCAAGGTCGGCTGGGACGAAGGCCAGACCCGGCAGCAAAGCAGCGAAGGCTTCGCGCGCCAGGCCATG
>CALCYJ010000219.1 GCA_937905845.1 uncultured Rhodospirillales bacterium | reverse complement strand
CAGCTCATCAACGACGGGCATCTCTATCTGGCGCAGCCGCCGCTCTATCGCCTGAGCCAGGGCGCGACCGTATTCTATGCGCGCGACGAGGCCGACAAGGACCGTATCCTGGCGCAAAGCTTTAAAAGCAACCAGAAGGTGGATATCAGCCGTTTCAAAGGCTTAGGAGAAATGCTTCCGGCACAGCTCAAGGAAACCACGATGGATCCGAAACGGCGCAACCTGCTGCGCGTCATGGTGGCGGACGAGAATGCCGAAAGCACCGCCCTGCGGGTCGAGCAATTGATGGGCCGCAAGCCCGAACTGCGCTTCGCCTTCATCCAGGAACATGCCCGCTTCGCCGCCGATCTGGATATCTAGCGTTCCGCGCAACCGGCATCCATCGCCGGATACCTGTCAATCCAGAATTTTCAATCCAGAATTTGCCCGCTTAATTTTTTAACGGAAGCCGGCTAGCCTGGGGCCGGAACGGGCGCCGGCACCGCAAGCGTCGGTGCCATCTGATCGCGCGACCGTGACTTGGCTTTTCCTGTCGGCGGGCGCACCATGATAGGATCAGGGCTCGGCGCGAGAGCGCGCGTGACGGACCCAAGCGGCAGGGATGTTTTAGCGGCAGCCAAGCGTAGCGGCAGCGACAAGGACAGAGAGAGTACCATGGACATAGCACGTGGAATGCGGTTGGTAACGGTGGCGACGGTGCTTGGCGTGGCGGGTGCTGGTCTTGCGGCCTGCGCCAACAGCACCATGGTCGGCCATGACGACATGTCCCACCTCCTGACGCCGTCTCTGGTCGCAGCGGCCACCAGCTCGGGCGAGCTTGCGACCACCATCTACGGCAATCCTTTCGCGTCCGGCACGGCGAACGACGAGGCAATCGCCGCCGGCATGCCCTCGCCCGGCCAAGTGCCGCCTTTCCATTTCACGACCAAGCCCGGGCCCAATGCCGATCGGACCTACCGCGTCATCCTGGCCTTCAATCCGCCTAAGGACAGCTATGGCAGCGACGATGCCGCCTGCGCCGCGGATGCCAAGGACCTGCTCGCCGGCGGCAGCCAGCCGGCCGGCGGTCCGATCGCCGTCGTCGCCACATTCTGCGCCGGCAGGCATTTCGTGAGCCAGACCACCGTCTTCGGCCCACCGGCGGCGAGCAGCGACACGCCGGCCTTCCGCAAGCTGATGGATGACACGGTGGAGAATCTCTTCCCCTTCTCCGCCAATACCGAGAAGAACCTGCTTCAGGGCGGCGGCGGCGGCAAGATGTAGCCCTGGCGAGTAGGGGCTGGGCCGCAGGCTGAGCCGGCCGGCCTTTACGCCCGCAGCCAGGCCTTGAGCGCGTCGTTGACCGCCGCCGGGCGTTCCAGCGGCGCCATATGGCCGCAGTCGGGAATCAGGACCAGCCTGGCCCCAAGGATGCCCGCGGCCATTTCGCGCGCCCGCTCGGGCGGCGTGAGTTGATCCTCCGCGCCGCAGAGAACCAGCGTCGGGCAGGCGATCGCGGCGAGTTCGTCCCGGGAATCGGGCCGCCCCAGGATCGCCTCCTGCTGGCGCAGAAACCCTTCCTGCCCGACCTCGTGCGCCATGTCGGTGATGCGGCCGACGAGGTCCTCGTCCGCGAGGCGGCCGGGATGGACGAGAAACGGCAGCAATTGCGGCGTCACGCCCTTGAACTTTCCCATATGCGCGAGCGTCATCAAGCCGCGCCGGCGCGACGCCTGTTCGGGCAGATCCGCCCGGGCGCTGGTATCGAGCAGCGCCAGGCGCGCGACCCGCTCGCGAGCCTGGCGCAGAATCTCGAAGGCGATATAGCCGCCCATGGAAAACCCGGCGAGGGCGAAACGCGGTGGCGCCGCCGCCAGAATCGCCGCGGCAATGTCCTGCATCAAAGCGTGGCGTGTGTGCGCCATCGTCACGGTGGGTGCGGCAATATCGCGCAGCGCCGCGATCTGCGGTTCCCACACGGCGGCGGTGCAGAGAAGGCCCGGGATGAGGATCAGGGGCAGGGTCTCGTCCATCGTCTGATCTGGGCTCCTTGAGCGTGACTTTCCGATCTTGAGGCCCGATGCCGCGGCGCGGCTCCGGCGCTGCCAAGCTCGGGCATATCGCCCCGCCGGTCAAGGTTCGGGGCGGGACGGCTCCGACGCTTACGCATTGACAGCGGGAGCGCGATGGCTACAGTGCGCTGGCGAAGTCCTGTGCCTGTGCCCCTTTGCCGGGCAACGCAGCGCCAAACTTGCCATAGGGTTAATGCTTTTCTCAGACCTCGGCCTCAGTCCGGAGGTCCTCAAAGCCGTTGAGGACGCCGGCTATACGCAGCCAACGCCCATCCAGGAGCAGGCGATCCCCCATGTCCTGATGGGCCGCGACATGCTCGGCCTGGCGCAGACCGGCACAGGCAAGACCGCCTCCTTCACCCTGCCGATGATCGACATCCTGTCGGCCGGCAAGGCCAAGGCGCGCATGCCGCGCTCCCTCATCCTGGAGCCGACGCGCGAGCTGGCCGACCAAGTGGCGAACAATTTCGAGACTTACGGCAAATATTGCAAGCTCAGCATGGCGCTGCTCATCGGCGGCATGTCCTTCTCGGACCAGGAGAAGAAGCTCGACCGCGGCGTCGATGTGCTGATCGCGACGCCAGGCCGCCTGCTCGACCATTTCGAGCGCGGCAAGGTCATGCTTTCGGGCGTGAAGGTCCTGGTGATCGACGAAGCCGACCGGATGATGGATATGGGCTTCATCCCCGATCTCGAACGGATCGTGTCGCTGCTGCCGCCGCTGCGCCAGACCTTGTTCTTCTCGGCCACCATGTCGCCCGAGATGCGGCGGCTGGCCGATTCCTTCCTCACCAACCCGCGCGAAGTGAAGGTGGCGCCGCCCGCCTCGCCCGCCGCCAATGTGCAGCAGGGCTTGCTCACCGTCGCCCGGGAGGACAAGCGCGACGCGCTGTGCCGGCTGATCGCGGGCGAGCAGGTGAAGAACGCGCTCATCTTCTGCAACCGCAAGCGCGACGTCGATATCCTGTCCAAGTCGCTCAAGAAGCACGGGTTCGACGCGGCGGCCCTGCACGGCGACATGGCCCAGGCGGCGCGCATGGAGGTTCTGGCCCGCTTCAAGGCGAGCGAACTGACGCTGCTGGTCGCCTCCGATGTCGCCGCCCGCGGCCTCGATGTCCAGGGCCTGAGCCATGTCTTCAATTACGACGTGCCCATGCATGCCGAGGATTACATCCACCGCATCGGCCGCACCGGCCGCGCCGGCATGACCGGCCGCGCCCTGACGCTCGCGACGCCCGAGGACGGCAAATATGTCGCCGCCATCACCCGGCTGCTCGGCAAGGATATCCCGCCCATCGTGCTCGATGGCATCGCGGTGCCGGAAGGCGAGGCACTGGAGAGCGAAAGGCCGCGGCGCCGCGGCGCGCGGGCGGCAAGCAAGGCCGGCCCGGCCGAGCGCAAGCCGCGCAGCCGCAAGCGGACGACGGACGATGGCGCCGCCCCCGACACAAGGAGCCCGGAGCCCGCAAGCCTGGCGACCGAAACCCCGCCCGAGCCCGTCGCCGAGCGGACGATCTCGCCCCCGGCGCGGGCAGCGGCCCTGTCGACTGCCGATCGCGATTTTTCGCTGCCCGATCGCGTGCCGGAATCAGCCGTTCCCCGTTCCGATCATCGCCCCGCCGCCGCCGCGTCCCACCGGCACCGCTCGTCCGGCCGGGACGACAGCCCCACCGCGATCGGCTTCGGCGACCATATCCCCGCCTTCATGCTGCAACCCGGCCGCCCGGCCGCGGACTGACGCCATCCGACGCCGCGCCCGAGCCTGATCCCAGCGGAAAAGCGGGTCCCACTTTCCCGCGATATGCTCTAGGATGCTCGCCGATCGCCGAGGTTCGGCGCCGCCCGCCATCACGAGCAGGAAAGATCCGATGCAGACCATCTTCGTCATGGTGAAATGCAAGCTCGGCCTGGCCTACGACGTCGCCACCGCGGCAGTGGAAAGCATTGAGCAGGTATCGGAAGTCCATTCCGTCTCAGGCCAGTACGACCTGCTGATGAAGTGCTACTTGAACCAGGACCAGGACATCGGCCATTTCGTCGTCAGCCGGTTGCAGACGCTGGCGGGCGTCGCCGATACGTTCACCATCATCACGTTCAAGGCCTTTACCTGAAGCCGTGACGGCCGCGGCGGCGAGCGGCACCAAACCATCACGCAAAAGCCGGAGGGAACAGGCGTCATGTACGATTACATCATCGTCGGCGCGGGCTCCGCCGGCTGCGTTCTCGCCAACCGCCTGAGCGCGGATCCCACGATCAAGGTTCTGCTGGTGGAGGCCGGCGGCCCCGACCGCTCGCCGATGATCCATATGCCGGCCGCCATCGGCAAGCTTGGCGCGCCGGAGGTCAATTGGGCCTATCAGACCCTGCCCCAGAGTCGGCTTGGCAACCGCCGTCTCTATTGGCCGCGCGGCAAGACGCTCGGCGGCTCCAGCTCGATCAACGCCATGGTCTATATCCGCGGCCACCGGCTGGATTACGACCAGTGGCGCCAGCTCGGCAACGAGGGCTGGAGCTACGACGATGTTCTGCCCTTCTTCCGCCTGGCCGAACGCAACCAGCGCGGCGCCGACGCTTTCCACGGCGGCGATGGGCCGCTCGCCGTCTCCGATCACGTCTATCGCAACCCGCTGACCGCCGTTTTCGTTGCGGCGGCCGAGCAGGCCGGCATCGCCCGCAACGAGGATTTCAACGGCGCCGAGCAGGCGGGCGCCGGCTTCTATCAGGTGACGCAGCAAGGCGGCCGGCGCTGCTCCACCGCCGACGCCTATCTCCGGCCGGCACTCGGCCGGGCCAATCTCACCTTGATCACCAAGGCCCTGACCACGCGGGTGCTGATCGAGCGCCACCGCGCCATCGGCATCGAATATTTGCGCGAGGGCAAGATCGAGCATGCCCATGCCGAGCGCGAGGTGCTGCTGTCGGGTGGCGCCATCAATTCGCCGCAGCTTCTGCTGCTCTCGGGCGTCGGGTCGGCGGGGGAGCTTGCCGCCGTCGGCGTGCCGGTGGTGCATGATCTGCCCGGCGTCGGCAAGAACCTCCAGGACCATCTCAACGTCAATGTCCTGCAAGGGGTGAACCAGCCCATCACCTACGACGGACTGGCCAAGCCGCTGCCCTCCCTCAAGGTCGGTCTGCAATATCTCCTGTTCAAGAACGGCCCCGGCACCTCCAATATCGCCGAGGCCGGCGGCTTCGTTTCTTCCGATAGGGCCGCGGCGGCGCCCGATATCCAGCTTCATTTCCTCCCCACCATGATCCTCGATCACGGGCGGCGGAAACTGCCCGGGCACGGCGTGACGCTGCATGCCTGCGTCCTGCGCCCGCAGAGCCGGGGGGAGATCCGCCTCGCCTCGACCAGGCCGCAGGATCCGCCGGCGATCGATCCGGACTATCTGGCCGACGATTATGATCTGAAAATCCTGATGGCGGGCCTGCGCCTGAGCCGCGAGATCTTCGCGCAGGCGGCCTTCGCCCCCTACCGGGCCGAGGAACGCCTGCCGGGCGCGGCCCTGCGCAGCGATGCCGAGATCGAAGAATTCGTGCGCACCACCGCCGAGACCGAATACCACCCGGTCGGCACGTGCAAGATGGGGCAGGACGCGATGGCGGTGGTCGATCCCACCCTCAAGGTCCGCGGCCTCGACGGCATCCGGGTGGTCGATGCCTCGATCATGCCGACGCTGGTCGGCGGCAATACCAACGCCCCCTCGATCATGATCGGCGAAAAGGCCGCGGCGATGATCCTGAGCACAGCCCGCGCCGCTGCCGCCACGCCCGACCGGCACGTCGCCTGAGGTTCAAAGCCTTGAGGCCTTAAGCCTTGAGGCTTCTGGCACGCTATTCGGCGGCGCGCGCCGCCCGCTCGGCGTCGAACCGGTCGGCGACCTTGGCGTCCTCGGCCAGCACGGTCGCGCTATCGATGGCGGCCAGATCCATGACCCCCATATCGATATAGGCCTTCTGGATCTTCGGTCCCCACAGGCCGATGTCCTTGATGGTCGGCACGATGCGGCTGAACAGCCGGGTGCGGAAATGCTGCATGGCCGCTGATTGCGCGGCGAAGGCGATGCATTTCTTCGGGTCGAGCCCCGCCGGCTCCCAGACTTCCTCCGAGAGAAAACGGTCGCGCATCAGATAGCAGGCGTCGACGACAAATTCCTCGCGCTCGTCGCGCTCCGCCTGGGTGAGATGCGGGTAATAGTCGCGCAGCGCCAGGCGGCCGAAGGCGACATGGCGCGCCTCGTCCTGCATGACATAGGCATTGACGGAGGCGGCGAGCGAGTTGGTCGAATGGTCGCGGATGCGCTGGAAGGCGGCCAGCGCCAGCCCCTCGATCAGCACCTGCATGCCAAGATAAGTGAAGTCCCAGCGCTGATCGCTGAGCGTATCGTCGAGCAGCGCCTTCAGCGGCGGCGTGATGGGATAGGCCATCTCGAATTTCTCGTGCAGCAGGCGGGAATAGGATTCGACATGGCGCGCCTCGTCCATCACCTGGGTCGCGGCATAATATTTGGCGTCGATGCTCGGCACCTGCTGCACGATCTTGGCCGTGCAGATCAGCGCCCCCTGCTCGCCATGGAGGAACTGGGAGATCTGCCACGATTGGAGATGATGCCGGACCCGGGCGCGTCCCTTGGCATCGAGCTTGTTCCACATGTCCGAGCCGAAGATGCCGATCGCCTCGTCGGGCAGCTCCATCGGATTCTCAGGATCGAGATCCAGCGACCAGTCGATGCGCTCGTTCGTGTTCCACTGCTGCTGCTTGCCCTTTTCATAGAGCGCCAGGAGCCCGTCGCGGCCGTCGTCATATTCCCAGCGGAAAATGGTCTCGGTTTGACCGTTCAGCGACCAGTTCGTCTGCTCGACCGGCAGCGCATAGCGGAATTCCGTCGTCATGTCTCCTCCCCTCGTTTCTTGGCATCCAAGGGATTATGCCCCGGACGGAATGAACGTTCCGCCCATGCTAGAGCGAAACCCGCCGCGGTGGAACAGGATTTCGCTCTCACCCGGCCGTCCCCTTGCTCGCCCGAACATCGCCCGGCCATCGCCTCGCCATGACCCGGCCATGGCCCGGCATATCGCCCTTGCCTCGCCTCCGGCCTTTATTTTATAATTAAAACAATTTCCGGCACGACAGGCGGTACCGCGATGGCAAGGCCCGAGGCGGCGAAGAAGGAAGGCTCGATCCGGCCCCATTCCGGCCGCCATGCCGTCGTGACCGGCGGCGGTGGCGGCATCGGCGCCGCGATCGCGGCCGAGCTTGCCCGCCTTGGCGCGAGCCTCACCCTCATGGGCCGGGATGCCACGCGCCTCGAAGCCACGGCGGCAGCGCTCGCCGGACGTTTCGCCGTCACGGTCGGATGCGAGGCCGCCGACGTCACCGACGGCGCCGGCCTGTCCGCGGCCATCGCCCGCGCGGCCGGAGCCCTCGGCCCGCCTACCATCCTCGTCAATAACGCCGGCGCGGCCGAGAGCGGGCCGTTCCTGCGCCTGGACGAGGATCTGTGGCAACGGATGATCGCCGTCAATCTCACCGGCACCTATCACGGCTGCCGCGCCGTTCTGCCGATGATGCTGGAGGCGGGTTTCGGCCGCATCGTCAATATCGCCTCGACCGCCGGCCTGACGGGATACGCCTATGTCGCCGCCTATTGCGCCGCCAAGCACGGCGTCGTCGGGCTGACGCGGGCGCTGGCGCTCGAGGTCGCGCGGCAGAACGTCACCGTCAACGCCGTCTGCCCGGGCTTTACCGAAACCGCGATGACCCAACGTTCGATCGCCACCATCATCGCCCAAACCGGCCGCACGGCCGAGCAGGCCGCAGCCGAGCTGACCCGGCACAATCCACAGGGCCGCCTGGTGCAGCCGGAGGAAGTGGCGGCGGCCGTCGCCTGGCTGACCCTGCCGGAAGCGGCGGCGATGACCGGCCAGGCCATCGCGGTCGCCGGCGGCGAGGTGATGGCATGAGCGCCGACCGGGGCTTTGCGCCCGACCCGGCGGCCGAGGACGCGCCGGCGATGAGCGACCGCGAATCCGCGCTGGCCCATGACGACAAGCTGGAGCTGCGCCTGTGGCTCCGCCTCCTCACCTGCTCGGCGATGATCGAGCGCGAGGTCAGGACCAGGCTGCGCGAGCGCTTCGACATCACCCTGCCGCGCTTCGATCTGATGGCGCAGCTCGACCGCGCGCCCGGCGGCCTCACCATGGGGGAATTGTCGAGCCGCCTCATGGTCTCGAACGGCAATGTCACCGGCCTCGCCGACCGGCTGGTGCAGGAGGGGCTGGTGGCGCGCGAGCCCGAGGCCGCCGACCGGCGCACGTTCCGGGTCCGGCTCACCTCGGCCGGCAAGATTGCGTTCGACGCCATGACGCCCGTCCACGAAGGCTGGATCGAGGCCATGCTGCACGGGCTCGACCCCCAGGACATGGCGAGCCTTCTGGCTCTCTTAGGCCGCCTGAAACGCTCCCTCAAGGCCAGCAGCGACGGAAGGATACGGAATGCCGGCAAGGAATGATGCCGCCCACTGGAGCCCTGGGCATTTCGGCTGGCGGGTCGAGGGGAAGGTCGCGACCATCACCCTCAACCGGCCGGAGCGCAAGAATCCCCTCACCTTCGATAGCTATGCCGAGCTGCGCGACACGTTCCACGCGCTGACCCGGGCGGAGGATGTCAAGGTGGTGGTCCTGACCGGGGCCGGCGGCAATTTCTGCTCGGGCGGCGATGTGCACGAGATCATCGAGCCGCTGGTCAAGCTTCAGGAGGATCGCAGCATGGACGGGCTGCTGCGCTTCACCCGCATGACCGGCGATCTCGTCAAGGCGATGCGGAACTGCCCGCAGCCGATCGTCGCCGCCGTCGATGGCGTCTGCGCCGGGGCCGGCGCCATCCTGGCCATGGCCTCCGACATCCGCCTCGGCACGGCGGCGGCCAAGGTCGCCTTCCTCTTCGTCCGCGTCGGGCTGGCGGGCGCGGACATGGGCGCCTGCAACATACTGCCCCGCATCATCGGCCACGGCCGCGCCGCCGAACTGCTCTATACCGGCCGGGTGCTCGGCGGCGAGGAGGCGGAACGCTGGGGCTTCTTCAACCGCCTGTGCGCCGCCGACGCGGTGCAGGCGCAGGCGCTGGCGCTGGCCGCCGAACTGGCGTCGGGTCCGACCTTCGCCCATGCCATGACCAAGCGCTGCCTGCACCAGGAATGGCACATGAGCATCGAGCAGGCGATCGAGGCGGAGGCCGAAGCCCAGGCCATCTGCATGCAGACGCGCGATTTCGCCCGCGCCTATCACGCCTTCGTCGCCAAGGCGAAGCCCGTCTTCGAGGGCGACTGATGGCGGACCGCACCTTCCTCGACTGGCCCTTCTTCACGCCCGAGCACCGGGCGCTGCGCCAGACCCTGCTGGATTTCGCCGGCGCCGAACTCAAGACCCTCGGCCATGACGATATCGACGCCACCTGCCGCAGCCTCGTGCAGCGGCTGGGACAGGCCGGGCTGTTGCGCTACACCGTGCCGGCCGCCTATGGCGGCGTGCTGGAAAAGCTCGATGTGCGCTCGCTCTGCCTGGCGCGCGAGACGCTGGCCTATTTCTCGGGCCTGGCCGATTTCAGCTTCGTCATGCAGGGGCTGGGCACCGGCGCCATCTCTCTGTTCGGCTCCGAAGCCTTGAAGCGGCGCTACCTGCCGCCGGTCGCCGCCGGCACCCATATCGCCGCCTTCGCCATGTCGGAGGAGAATGCCGGCTCGGATGCCGCCGCCATCGCCACGATCGCGCGGGCGGACGGCGATCACTATATCCTCGACGGCGAGAAGACCTGGATCTCGAATGGCGGCATCGCCGATCATTATGTCGTCATCGCCCGCACCGGCGAGGCCCCGGGCGCCAAGGGCCTTTCGGCCTTCGTGGTCGATGCCGACAGCCCGGGCTTCAGCGTCAAGTCCCGCATCGAGGTGATGGCGCCCCACCCGCTCGCCACCCTCCGTTTCGAGAATTGCCGCGTTCCGGCCAGCCAGCGTTTGGGGAAGCCCGGCGATGGCTTCCGCATCGCCATGGGCAATCTCGACATCTTCCGCCCGACGGTCGGCGCGGCGGCGCTGGGCTTCGCCCGGCGGGCGCTGGACGAAACGCTCGCCCGTGTCGAGACGCGCGAGATGTTCGGCCAGAAGCTCGCCGACTTCCAGCTCACCCAGGCGCGCATCGCCGACATGGCGGTGGAGATCGACGCCAGCGCGCTCCTCGTCTACCGCGCCGCCTGGACCAAGGATCAGGGCGCCGAGCGGGTGACGCGCGAGGCTTCGATGGCCAAGATGTACGCGACCGAAGCTGCGCAGCACGTCGCCGACGGCGCGGTGCAGCTCTGGGGCGGTATGGGCGTCGTCGCCGGCCAGATGGTGGAGCAGCTCTATCGCGAGGTGCGGGCGCTGCGCATCTACGAAGGCACCACCGAGGTCAACAAGCTGGTGATCGCCGGCCAGACGCTGCGCGCCTTCCGCGAGGCGCAGGGGCAAAAGCCATGACGACGACGGCCGCAGCGACCACCATCACCTGCGTCGAGTGCGGCCGCACCTGGACCTGCGATCCCGCCGGCGCCTGCTGGTGCAAGGACCTCTCCCTCCGCCTGCCGATGCCCGCGCCAACAGCGGCACCGGCATCGGCACCGGCATCGGCCTTGGCATCGGGCGGGACCGCCTGCCTCTGCCCCTGCAAGATGGCGGCGCTGGCCGAAGGGCGAAAACCGGAGCAGCCGTCATGAAGCTCCTGGAGCCGCTTCTCATCAACCGCATGCTGCTGCCCAACCGGGTGGCGGTGCCGGCGATGGTGACGCGGCTCTCGGGCGAGGACGGGCTGGTCAACCAGGCCATTCTCGACCGCTATGTGCGCTATGCCCAGGGCCACGTCGGGCTGATCGTCGTCGAGGCCACGGCGGTGCATGAGGCGAAGTCGGGGCCGCTGCTCCGTCTGTCCGACGACCGTTTCATCGCCGGCCATGCCGAACTGGTACGCCGGGTGCGCGCGACATCCGATTCCCGCATCCTGCCGCAGATCATCCATTTCATGAAAGTGGCGCGCTCGGGCTGGCGGCAGACGATCGACAGTCTCGATCACGACGCCATCGCCGGCATCATCGCCGCCTTCGCCGCCGCCGCGAGGCGGGCGCGGGAGGCGGGCTATGACGGCGTCGAGCTGCATTCCGCCCATGCCTATACGCTCTCCTCCTTCCTGTCCCGGCGCAATCCTCGGCGCGATGCCTATGACGGGCGCACGCTCGAAGGGCGGCTGCGCCTGTTCGGCGAGGTGATGGCGGCGGTGCGGCGGGCGGCGGGCGCGGATTTCACGGTCGGCGTGCGCTTTCTCGCCGAGGAATGCATCAAGGAAGGCTACACGATCGAGGATGCCAAGCGCATCGCGCTGCGCATGAGCCAGCTCGGCGTCGATTACATCTCGCTCTCGGTCGGCGGCAAGTTCGAGGACGCGGTGCACCGCCCTGGTCAGCCGCTCTATCCCTATACCGGCTATTCGGGCGATCGCTGCATGCCGGGCGACTGGTACCCGCCGATGCCGCACGCCCATCTCGCCGCCCAGATCCGGGATTACCTCGCCGAAAAGGGCCGCCTGGTGCCGGTGATCTCGGTCGGCAAGATCAGCGCGCCCGCCGACGCCGAAGCACTGTTGCAGGAGGGCAAGGCCGATATCATCGGCATGGCGCGCCAGCTTCTCTCCGATCCCGACTGGGTGCGCAAGCTCGAAGAAGGCCGCGAGAGCAGCATCCTCCATTGCATCTATTGCAATGTCTGCAAGAACCTCGACGAGAATTTCCACGAGGTGCGCTGCTTCCTGTGGCCCAAGGGCGCACTCCAGGCACCGGCGGAGAACCGGACCGGCACGGCGCCCGCCTGGCCCGAGGGCAGCACCGGCCTGACGCTTTCCGCCGAGGGCGAGCGGGTGCGCCTCGCCTGGCCCAAGGCGCTGGGCGCGGTCGCCGGCTATGACATCCATCGCGCGGAAGACGGCGGCGCCGCCGTCATCGTCGAGGCGGTGAAATCCTGCAAATACACCGACCGCCAGGCCCTGCGCGGCATCGCCTACAGCTATTACGTCCGCGCCTACGATCCTTCCGGCCGGCACTCGTCGCCGTCCAACGTCGTGCGCCTGGCCCTGCCCCCACCGGGGGTGGTCCCACCACCGGGGGTGGTCCCACCACCGGGAGCGGCCCTGCCGCCAGGAGCGGTCCTGCCGCCAGAGTCCTTGGAGGAACCTCATGCCTTGCCCCAGCGCGCATCGTGACACGTTCGCCCGCGACCATCTGCCGCCCAAGGAAGATTGGCCGGAGATGGATTATTCCGTCCTGCCCGAGCTTGCCCGCTACCCCGAGCGCATGAACTGCGCCGCCCTCCTGCTCGACGCTCAGGCGGCGCGCTATCCCGATCGTCCGGTGCTGCATTACGAGGGCACGGTCTGGACCTATGCCGAGCTGCTGGACAAGGCCAACCGCATCGCCCATGTGCTGACCAGGGACCTCGGCATCGTGCCGGGCAACCGGGTTCTGCTGCGCGCGCCCAACAATCCGATGTATGTCGCCTGCTGGTTCGCGGTGATGAAGGCCGGCGCCGTCGCCGTCGCCACCATGCCGCTCTACCGCTCGCGCGAACTGGTCCATATGGTGGAGACGGCCAAGATCGGCGTGGCGCTGTGCGACTGGCGCCTGAGAGAGGAAATGGAGGCGACGCTCGAAAAGGCACCGCACCTGCGCCGCGCGGTTTATTTCGGTGGGCCAGGCGAGGGCAGCCTCGAAGCTCTGATGGCGGCCTCGCCACCCACCTTCGCCACCGTCGATACCGCCGCCGACGATGTCTGCCTCATCGCCTTCACCTCCGGCACCACCGGCCCGGCCAAGGGCTGCATGCATTTCCACCGCGACATTCTGGCGATCGGCGACACGTTCAACCGTCATGTCCTGAAGCCGACCAAGGAGGATGTCTTCACCGGCAGCCCGCCCATCGCCTTCACCTTCGGCATGGGCGCGCTCGTCACCTTCCCCATGCAGGTCGGCGCCTCGACGGTGCTGGTCGAGCAATTCACCCCGGAGAAGATGCTCGAAACGATCGCGCGCAAGCGTATCAGCGTGCTCTTCACCGCCCCCACCGCCTATCGCGCCATGACGCCGCTGGCGCCCGACCATGATCTTTCCAGCTTGAAGAAATGCGTTTCGGCGGGCGAGACGCTGCCGCTGCCGATCTGGAACGGCTGGTTCGAGAAGACCGGCGTGCGCATCATCGACGGCATCGGCTCGACCGAGATGCTGCATATCTTCATCGCCTGCGCCGGCGACGACATCCGCCCCGGCGCTACGGGGCGGCCGGTGCCGGGCTACGAGGCCAAGGTGGTGGACGAGGCGGGCCGCGAGGTGCCGCGCGGCACGATCGGACACCTGGCGGTCAAGGGGCCGACCGGCTGCCGCTACCTCGACAATCCCGAGCGCCAGGCGGCCTACGTCGCCGCGGGGTGGAACTTCACCGGCGATTCCTACCGCCAGGACGAGGACGGCTATTTCTGGTACCAGGCCCGCACCGACGACATGATCGTCTCGGCCGGCTACAATATCTCAGGCCCGGAAGTCGAGGCCGTGCTGCTCGACCATCCCAAGGTGCAGGAATGCGCCGTCGTCGGCGCCCCCGACCCCGAACGCGGCCAGGTGGTCAAGGCCTATGTCGTGGCGCGCAATGCCGCCGAGGCCGGCCCGGCCCTCGCCCGGGAATTGCAGGATTACGTCAAGGCGCAGATCGCGCCCTACAAATATCCCCGCGCCGTCGAATTCATCGCCGCCCTGCCCCGCACCCAGACCGGCAAGGTCCAGCGCTTCACGCTGCGCGAGCAGGCCCGAGGCGCCGCCGCGCCCTGAGCACGGCGGCCCGGGCATGGACATCGGCGCGATCGCCTCTTGCCCCGGCATATATTTGCATTTACAAATAAAGCCGGAACAGGGGAGCGCGCCATGGAATTCGGCTATTTCACGCTCAGCGACAACCGCTATCCCGATAATCCACGCACGCCGGAAGCCTTCGTGCGCGAGATCTACGCCCAGGCGCTGCATGCCGAGGCGATCGGCCTGCATTCGGCCTGGATCGGCGAGCATCATTTCAACCTACTGGGGGTCAATGCCTGCCCCCACATGCTGCTGGCGCAGCTTGCCGGGGCGACGAAGCGCATCCGCCTGGCGCCGGCGGTGGTGCTGCTTCCCGTGCACCACCCGCTTCAGGTGGCGGAAGAATGGGCAACGCTCGACCTGCTCTCGAACGGCCGCGTCGATTTCGCCGCCGGCCGCGGCTACGACCGGCAGGAATACGGTCCCTTCCAGGCCGATTTCGCGCGCTCGGCGGAGATGTTCGAGGAAGGGCTCGACATCCTCTGGCGCGCCTGGACCGAGCCCGGGAAATGGTCGCATGAGGGCCGCTTCTGGCGCTTCGAAAATATCGAAGTGCGGCCCCGGCCGCAGCAAAACCCGCTGCGTCCCTATGTCGCCTGCTTCTCGCGCCCGAGCATGGAACTGGCGGCCCGGCGCGACTGGAACATCATCTTCGCCCCTTTCGCCGCCGCCATGGTCTATGGCTCGCTCGCAGAGGCAGTGGGTGCCTTCCACGCGGAAGCCGCCCGCCACGGCCGGCCGCCGCGCCGCGCGATGTGCAGCTATTTCATCCATATCGCCGACACGCCGGCGGAGGAAGCCTATGGCCGCGAGGCGCTGATCCGCTATTTCCACGATGCGCTCATCGCGGCCTTTCCCGCCGATGCCAAGACGGTGCCGCCGACCTACCGCTATTTTCTGGAGATCGTCGATATCCTCAAGGGCATGAAGGCCGACAGTTTGACGGCGAAATCGATCCTGACCGGCTCGCCGCAGAAGATCGTGGACGAACTCAAGGCGGTGGAGGCATCCGGCATTTCCGAGGTCATCCTCTACTTCAACTACGGGCTCAAATCCCATAGCATGGTCTGCGACCAGATGAGCCGCTTCATGGCCGAGATCGCACCCGCTTTCGAGGGAGCCCATAGCCGTGCTGGATCTAGCGAATTATCTGCCCTATCTCCTCAATAGATCGGGCAGCCGCATCGCCGCTTCCTTCACCCAGGCGGTGCGCGAGCACGGCATCACGCTCTCCGCCTGGCGGGTGCTGGCCGCGCTGAACCACGCCGACGGCCAGCGCGTCGGCCAGCTCGCGGAAATGACCTCGATCGAAGTATCGACGCTCTCGCGCCTGCTCGATCAGATGCAGGCCCGTGGGCTGATCGAGCGCCGCCGCCCCGACGACGATGCCCGCACCGTCACCGCCCATCTCACCCCGGCCGGCCGCGAGACGACCCTCGCCATCATCCCCATCGCCCATCATTACGAAAAAGTCGCGCTGGAAGGTTTCAGCGCCGAGGAGGCGGCGACGTTGCGCCTCATGCTGAAACGCCTCTACGACAATATGGGACGGCTGGAGGAGGAGGAGACCGCCGCGCCCCTCCGCTAAAGGGCCGGCGCATCGAGACCACTGGACGGCCCGACGAGGCTAATCCGGCTTGCCCGCAATGATTTCTTAACTTCACCCTCCTATCGTCGCCAGCGGGCGGCCGGCCGCAGAAACAACCAGGGACTCGCCATCGTGTCACCCCCCGACCGCGTGTCACTAGTGCAAGCCCACGCCGACGCCGCCATGGCACACATGCGTGACAACGGCATCGCGGCGACGCCGCAGAATTTCATGCTGTGGTATCATTATTGCTCGGGCGAACATGCCGAGATCAAGCGCACCATCGATGCGCTTCTCGCCATCAAGGGCATGTTCGACGACGAGCTGAGCGAGGATCTGTTCGAAACCTTCTTCGGCAATGCCAAGCAGCAGCGCGCGACCCAGGATGCGAGCTATCGCATGCTGCAAACCTTGAGCGAGGCCTTGAACGAGGTCAGCCTGGCCGGCGAAGGCGCCCGCCGCTATGGCGACGCGCTGCATTCCTTCAGCGGCGGCGTCAAGGACGCGCCCTCGCCTGCCGCCATCACCGACCTCCTGCACAACATCGTCGCCGAGACCCGCGCCATGGCGGAGCGCAACAGCCTGCTGGAACGCCATCTCGCACATTCCTCCGAGCAGATCCGCGACCTCCAGACCACGCTCGAAGAGGTCCGGCGCGAGGCGCTCACCGACAGCCTCACCGGCATCGCCAACCGCCGCGAGTTCGAACGCAAGCTCAAGGCCAGCGCCGCCGAGGCGATCGCCGCCCACCAGGACCTCTGCCTCATCATTGCCGACATCGATCATTTCAAGGTTTTCAACGACGCCTGGGGCCATCAGCTCGGCGATCAGGTTCTCCGCCTGGTCGCCCGCACCATCACCGCCGGCATCAAGGGCCAGGATACGGCGGCGCGCTTCGGCGGCGAGGAATTCGCCATCATCCTGCCCCGCACCCGCCTGAACGACGCCACCCTGGTCGCCCTGCACATCCGCGACGATGTCGCCGCCGGCCAGCTCATCCGCCGCTCGACCGGCGAGGCCGTCGGCCGCGTCGCCCTGTCGCTCGGCGTCGCGCGCTATCGTCCGGGCGAGCCGCTGGCCGAGTTCGTCGCGCGCGCCGACGCGGCGCTCTATCTCGCCAAGGAGCGCGGCCGCAACCAGGTGGTCGCCGAGGGCGCGCTCCAACAGGCGCCCTGAGCGCCTGCGCATTTACGATACCAAATCAGATCCGATATTGATATTATTGTATCTCTTTCGAGCCGCTCCATCGGGCGGCGGCGATCGGGTTTGCGTCGATTTCCTTGTCGCCGTCAATGCTTTAGATTGGTCCAGATAAGGCGCGCCGGCTTTCCCCGCCGATGATCGAGGAACGTGCGCTCTGCCACATTGCGCTCTGCCACATAAGGATGTTTCGCCATGGGCTATGACACCATCCTTCTCGATATCGCGGACGGCGTTGCGACCCTGACCTTGAACCGGCCCGACCGCCTCAATTCCTTCACGACGGAAATGCATGGCGAGATCCGCGCCGCCTTGCGGCACATCACCACTCCCGACAGCGGCGTGCGCTGCCTGCTGATCACCGGCGCCGGGCGCGGCTTCTGCGCCGGGGCCGATCTTTCGAGCCAGCAGATCAGCCCGGCAGACGCGCCGCCCGACCTCGGCCAGGCGCTGGAGCGCGACTATAATCCGCTGATCAAGGCCTTGCGCGCCCTGCCCTTTCCCGTGGTGGCGGCGGTGAACGGACCGGCCGCCGGCGCCGGCATGTCGCTTGCCATGGCCTGCGATGTCATCATCGCCGCCCGCTCGGCGAGCTTCCTCCAGGCCTTCTGCAACATCGGCCTGGTCCCCGACGCCGGCTCGACCTATTTCCTGCCGCGCTATGTCGGGCGGGCGCGGGCGGCCGGCATGGCGCTTCTGGGCGAGAAGCTGCCGGCGGAGACGGCGGCGGCCTGGGGCCTGATCTGGAAATGCGTCGAGGATGCCGCCCTTGCCGCCGAGGCCCAGGCCATCGCGCGTAAACTCGCCTCCGGCCCGACCCGGGGCCTGGGCCTGATCCGCCGGGCGTTGCAGGAGAGCGCGGACAACGACCTCGCCCAGCAGCTCGACCTCGAGCGCGATTTGCAGCGCGAGGCCGGACGCACCGCCGATTTCGCCGAAGGGGTGCAGGCTTTCCTCGCCAAGCGTCCCGCCCGTTTCCGCGGGGCCTGAGAATGGCGGCGAATCCCGCGGACAGGCCCCCGGCGGACAGGCCCCCGGCAGACCGGCCGCAGGCGGAGACGCCGGACAGGGTGGCCACGGCGGTCGGAGCGGCCATGCTGTCCCGCGACCAGGCTTCGCAGGCGCTGGGCATCGCGCTGGAGGCGATCGGCCAGGGTTTCGCCCGCACCAGCATGCCGGTCAGGCCCGACATGGTGAACGGGCATGGCCTGTGCCATGGCGGCATGATCTTCACCCTCGCCGACACGGCCTTCGCCTATGCCTGCAACGCGGATAATTGCGTCACCGTGGCGCAAGGGGCGCAGATCACCTTCATCGCCGCGGCGCACGAAGGCGACCGCCTGACCGCCAGCGCCACACGGCAGAGCGCCCAGGGTCGTACCGGCGTCTATGATGTCACCGTCACCGATCACACCGGCCGCATGGTGGCGCTGTTCCGGGGCAATTCCTACCGTATCAAGGGAGAGGTCGTTCCCGACCTGAAGACATCATGAGCGATCAGATCCACGACGCCTATATCTGCGACGCCATCCGCACCCCCTTCGGCCGCTATGGCGGCGCGCTGTCCTCGGTGCGCGCCGACGATCTCGGGGCGCTGCCGATCAAGGCGCTGATGGCGCGTCATGAGGGCGTCGACTGGGCCCGGGTGGACGATGTCGTCTATGGCTGCGCCAACCAGGCGGGCGAGGACAATCGCAACGTCGCCCGCATGTCGGCGCTTCTGGCCGGCCTGCCGGCGGCGGTGCCGGGCGCGACCGTCAACCGGCTGTGCGGCTCGGGCCTCGAAGCGCTGATCCATGCGGCGCGGGCGATCCGGCTGGGCGAGGCGGACCTTTGCATCGCCGGCGGCGTCGAAAGCATGAGCCGCGCGCCCTTCGTCATGGGCAAGGCGGAGAGCGCCTTCTCGCGCGGGGCCGAGATCTTCGATACCACCATCGGCTGGCGCTTCGTCAATCCGGTGCTGAAGGCGCAGTACGGCGTCGATGCCATGCCGGAAACGGCGGAGAACGTCGCCGAGGAATTCCAGATCAGCCGCGCCGACCAGGATGCCTTCGCGCTCCGCAGCCAGCAGCGCGCGCAGGCCGCCCAGGCATCCGGCGCGCTGGCCGAGGAGATCGTTCCGGTCACCCTGGCGCGCAAGAAGGGCGATCCGCAGATCGTGGCGCTGGACGAGCATCCGCGCGCAACCACGATCGAAGCGCTGGCCAAGCTGCCGGCGCCCTTCCGCAAGGGCGGCAGTGTCACCGCCGGCAATGCCTCGGGCGTGAACGATGGCGCCGCGGCGCTGCTCGTCGCCTCCGAACGCGCGGCGAAGGAATATGGCCTCACCCCCCGCGCCCGCGTGGTTTCGAGCGCGGTCGCCGGCGTGCCGCCCCGCATCATGGGGATGGGTCCAGCGCCGGCGTCGGAAAAGCTGATGGCACGGCGGGGCTGGCGTATCGGCGATTTCGACGTCATCGAGTTGAACGAGGCTTTTGCCGCGCAGGCCCTGGCGGTGACGCGCCAGCTCGGCCTGCCCGACGACGCGCCGCAGGTCAATGCGCAGGGCGGCGCCATCGCGCTCGGCCATCCCCTCGGCGCCTCGGGCGCGAGATTGGCCACCACCGCGCTCTATCAGCTTGCGCGCAGCGGCGGCAGGCGCGCGCTCTGCACCATGTGCATCGGCGTCGGCCAGGGCATCGCCGTCGCCATCGAACGGGTTTAGAGACGCCGCCAGCCTTGAGGCCCCGCGTAAAGACGGGACGCAACGGCGCCGGAACGGCCAGATCAGGCCAGATCAGGGAGGCATCCAATGCAGGTAGCGCCACCGGCAAAGCACGAGCTTGAGCCGATCGAGATCGCGAGCCGCGACGAGATCGCGGCGCTCCAGCTCAAGCGGCTCAAATGGACCCTGCGCCACGCCTACGACAACGTGCCCCATTACGCCGCCGCCTTTGCCGCGCAGAGCGTGCATCCCGACGATCTGAAGGATCTCTCGGATCTCGCGCGCTTTCCCTTCACGGTGAAGGAGGATCTGCGCCGCAACTATCCCTTCGGCATGTTCGCGGTGCCGCGCCAGAAGCTCGCGCGGCTGCATGCATCTTCGGGCACCACCGGCAAGCCGACGGTGGTGGGCTATACCGCCCGCGATATCGACACCTGGGCCGGGCTGGTCGCGCGCAGCATCCGCGCCTCGGGCGGCAGGCCGGGCGATCTCGTCCATGTCGCCTATGGCTACGGCCTCTTCACCGGCGGCCTCGGTGCCCATTACGGCGCCGAGAAGCTCGGCTGCACCGTGGTGCCGATGTCGGGCGGCCAGACCGAGAAACAGATCCAGCTCATCCAGGATTTCAAGCCCGATATCATCATGGTCACGCCGTCCTACATGCTGGCGATCGGCGAGGCTTTCGCCAAGCTCGGGATCGATCCCGCCGCCACCTCGCTCCGCATCGGCATCTTCGGCGCCGAGCCCTGGACCGAGGAGATGCGCCGCGAGATCGAGGGCCGCTTCGACCTCCAGGCGGTCGATATCTACGGCCTGTCCGAGGTGATGGGGCCGGGCGTTGCCAACGAATGCGTCGAGACCAAGGACGGCCTGCATATCTGGGAGGATCATTTCTATCCCGAGATCATCGATCCCGCGACCGGCCGGGTTCTGCCCGACGGCGAGGCCGGCGAACTGGTCTTCACCAGCCTGACCAAGGAAGCCTTTGCCATCATCCGCTACCGCACCCGCGATCTCACCCGGCTGCTCCCCGGCAGCGCCCGCAGCATGCGGCGCATGGCGCGCATCACCGGGCGCTCCGACGACATGCTGATCGTGCGCGGGGTCAATCTCTTCCCGACGCAGATCGAGGAGATCCTGCTCCAGGACGCGCGCATGAGCCCGCATTACGTCCTGGAGCTACGCCGCGAGGGCCCGCTCGACACGCTCACCGTGATGGCGGAATCCCGGGGGAGCGATCTGGCGCTCCTCGATGCCGACCGCGACGCCGCGGCGCGCGACATTGCCGCCCGCATCAAGACCATGGCTGGCGTCAGCGCCATCGTGCGCGTGGTCGATCCCGGCACGATCGAGCGTTCGGTGGGCAAGGCCCGCCGGGTCGTCGATCTCAGGCCCAAATC
>CALCYJ010000218.1 GCA_937905845.1 uncultured Rhodospirillales bacterium | reverse complement strand
ACCCGCCCGCCGATCGCCACCTCGCCGCCCGAAATCTCCTCCAGCCCCGCGACCATGCGCAGAAGCGTCGATTTACCGCAGCCCGACGGCCCGACGATGACGATGAATTCGCCGTCGGCAATCTCCAGATCGACGCCGTGCACGACCTGGATCGAGCCATAGGACTTGCGCACGCCCGAGAGGGTCACCGTCGCCATGCCGCCCGCTTTCCTCTCATTTCTCCGTCTCCACCAGCCCCTTCACGAACTGGCGCTGAAGGAACACCACCACCAGAACCGGCGGCACGGTGGCAAGCAGCGCCAGCGCCATCACCAGGTTCCACTGCGCAATCGAATCCCCCACCACCGCGATGCGCGAGACCGCCATCACCACCGTATAATAGTTCTGCTTGGTCGTGATGATCAGCGGCCAGAGATACTGGTTCCAGCCATAGATGAACTGGATGACGAGCAGCGCTGCGATCGGCGTGCGCGAAAGCGGCAGCAGGATATGCAGGAAGAAGCGCACCGGCCCGGCGCCATCGATGCGGGCGGCTTCCGTCAGCTCGTCCGGCACGGTGAGAAAAAACTGGCGGAAGAGAAAGGTCGCGGTGGCAGACGCGATGAGCGGCAGGATGAGGCCGCCATAGCTGTTCAGCAGGCCCAGATCCGCCACCACCTTGTAGGTCGGCAGGATGCGCACCTCGACCGGCAGCATGAGGGTGACGAAGATCGCCCAGAAGCAGGTCATGCGGAAGGGAAAGCTGAAATAGACCACGGCATAGGCGGCGATGATGGAGATCGCGATCTTGCCGAGCGCGATGCCGAGCGCCATCACCAGGCTGTTGAACAGCATCAGCCATACCGGCGGCGCATCGGCCCCGCCACCCGCGCCGGTGAAAAGCAGCGTGCGCAGATTGACCCAGAGCTGATTGCCCGGGGTCAGCGGGATCGGCACATGCAGCATCGCATCCTGGGTCTGGGTCGCGCCGATGAAGGCGACATAGAGCGGCAGGATGATCACCACCACGCCCACGATCAGCACGGCATGCGAGGCGACCGTGAGCCAGGGGCGGTTTTCTACCATCGCCGCACCTCACGCCGGCGCGGCCAAGGCTGGAACATCGGCGGCGGGGCCATCGGCGGCGGGGCCATCGTGCGGGCGGCGCTCAATAATGCACCCGCCGCTCGACATAGCGGAACTGCACCACCGTCAGGACGCCGACGATGGCCATGAGAATCACCGATTCGGTTGCAGACGAGCCAAGGTCGAGGGCGCGGAAACTGTCGCTCCAGACCTTGTAGACCAGGATGTTGGTGGCCTGCGCGGGACCGCCCTGGGTGAGCGTGTCGATCAGGCCGAACGTATCGAAGAAGGCGTAGCAGATATTGACCACGAGGAGGAAGAAGGCGGTGGGTGACAGCAGCGGAAAGATGATGGTCCAGAAGCGGCGCGCCGGGCCCGCCCCGTCGATCGCCGCCGCCTCGATCAGCGAGCGCGGCACCGACTGCAATCCGGCCAGGAAGAAGACGAAATTATAGGCGAACTGGTTCCAGCACGCGGCCCCCACCGCGAGCGCCATCGCCTGCTGGCCGTTCACCACGAAGTTCCAGTCGATGCCGAGGGAACGCAGCACAGGCGTGAGGATGCCGATCGCCGGATTGAAGAGAAAGCCCCACAGGACGCCCGCCACCGCCGGCGCCACCGCATAGGGCCAGATCAGCATCGTCCGGTAGAAACCCTGACCGCGGATCACCCGGTCCGCCATCACCGCCATCAGGAGCGGCAGCGTCAGCCCCACCACGGCGACGCTCAGGCTGAATTCCGCCGTCACCTTCAGCGAATTGAAATAGGCCGGATCCGAGAGAAGCTGACGGAAATTGTCGAGGCCGACGAAGGTGCGGGTGAAGCCGAAAGCATCCTCCCGCATCACCGAGAGGATCAGCGCCTGCCCCGCCGGCCAGAAGAAAAAGACCGCCGTAATGATGAGCTGCGGCAAAACAAGCAGGGCCGGCAGCGTCTTCGAGCCGAAGATCACACGCTTGTGCATGGCTCAGACGCCGCCGGCCGGCCGGCATCGACCGATCGTGGATCGACCGATCATGGGCAAGTCAAGGATTGGCCGCCTGGAACTGCTCCAGCAGCCGGTTGCCGCGCGTCACGGCATCGTCCAAAGCCTGCTTGGCGGTCTTCTTCCCGGCCCAGACCGCTTCAAGCTCTTCGTTCTCAATGTCGCGGATCTGCACGTAATTGCCAAGCCGGATGCCGCGCGAATTGGCGGTCGGCTGATGCAGCGACAATTCCTTGATGGCAACGTCGCGGCCCGGATACTTCTTGTAGAACCCATCCTTGCGGCTGAGTTCGTAGGCGGCCACCGTCACCGGAACATAGCCGGTCTCCTGGTGCCATTTCGCCTGCACCTTGGGCGAGGAGAGATAGTGGAAGAACTCCGCCACGCCCTTGTAATGGCTGGCCGGCTTGCCGCGCAGCACCCACAGCGTCGCGCCGCCGATGATGGAATTCTGCGGCGCTCCCTTCACGCTCGGCTCATAGGGCATGGGCGCGATGCCGATATGGGCGCCGGGCATCGCCTTGGAGACACGATCGGCGATCCCGGTCGAGCTGAGCAGCATCGGGCATTCGCCGGAGGTGAACAGCGGCTCGGGCTTATCCTCGCGGCCGCCATAGACGAAGACGTGCGATTTCGTCCAATCGGCAAGCTGCTGGATATGGGCGACCTGGAGCGGGCCGTTGAACACCAGGCGGGCGCCGGTGCCGCCATAGCCGTTCTGCTCGGTGGCGAAGGGGATATTGTGCCAGGCGCTGAAATTCTCGAGCTGAATCCAGGCCTGCCAGGACGTGGTGAAGCCGCATTTATAACCGGCGGCGACCAGCTTCGCCCCATCCTGCCCGACCTCGGCCCAGGTCGTGGGTGGCGTGTTGGGATCGAGGCCGGCCTTGGTGAACGCGTCCTGGTTATAGAACAGAACCGGCGTCGAACTGTTGAAGGGCAGCGACAGAAGCTGTCCCGCAGGCGTCGCGTAATAGCTGTATACGGCCGGGACATAGGCCTTGGGATCGAAGGGCTCGCCGGTGTCCTTCATGAGCTGGTAGACGGGATAAACGGCCCCCTTGGCCGCCATCATGGTCGCGGTGCCGACCTCGAACACCTGCACGATATCGGGCTGCTGATGGGCGCGGAAGGCGGCGATGGCGCTGGTCAGCGTGGCGGTGTAATTGCCCTTGAAGACCGGCACGACCTTGTATTCCGTCTGCGACTGGTTGAAGCCGGTCGCAAGCGCATTCACCTGATCGGCCAGAGGCCCGACCATGGCGTGCCACCAATCGATCTCGATCCGCGCCGCTTTGGCCTGACCGGCCAGAGCCAGCCCAAGGCCGGCCGCAAGCGCCGCGGACAGCAGGGTCCGTTGCAAAGTCATGGTCGATCGCCTCCCAGTGCGCTAGAAATGTTCAGGCCACGATGCCGGGCCGCTCCCCTGACGCCTACGCCTGTCTTTATAGAATGGCCGCATCGTGACAGGGAAGGGTATAGCGCTGTTGTTTGTTACTTTGGCGACGGTAGCATGAAAATTCCGTGGCGGAAACCGGGCAGCGCGGGCTTGCGCGCGCCGCCGCCGCCTAGCCTCGCCGCAACGGAAATCGCCCTGGCCGGACGCCGCGTGCCGCTGCGCCTCAGGCGTTCCAAGCGCGCCCGCCGCATGCTGCTCAAGCTCGATATCGGCAGCGGCGGCATCGAGCTGGTCCTGCCGCCGCGCGCCACCGAAGCCCAGGCGCGGCACTTTCTCGACCAGAACAAAGGCTGGCTCACGGCGCATCTCGGCGACCTGGCGCCGCCGATCCGCTTTGCCGACGGGGTCGCGGTGCCGATTCTGGGTGTCGAACATGTGATCCGCTGGCAGCCCGAGCGCCGTGGCGCGGTGCGGCGTTCGGGCCGCGACATTCTGGTCGGCGGCGCGCCCGAACATCTCAACCGCCGCGTGACCGACTGGCTGAAAGCGGAAGCCAGGCGCGAGATTGCGCCGCGCGCCCGGGCGCAGGCCCTTAAGGTCGACCGGCGCGTGACGCGCATTTCGCTGCGGGATACGCGCAGCCGCTGGGGCTCATGCTCGGTCAGGGGAAGCCTGTCCTTTTCCTGGCGGCTCATCCTGGCGCCGGAATGGGTGGTGGCCTATGTCGTGGCGCACGAAGTGGCGCATCTGGTCGAGATGAACCACGGCCAGCGCTTCTGGGCGCTGGTCAACCGCCTCGCCGCCGATGCCGACGGCGCCCGCGCCTGGCTGCGCTCATCGGGACCAATGCTCCACCGCTACGGCGGCTAGCGCTTATGCGGCCATGAGCCGCGGGCTCTTTGACCGCAGGCTCACTGACCGGGGCTGAAAGGACTGCGCCCCGGCGCCGGATCGGTATTGCTCGGGGCCGGTTGCGCCGGAATGACCTCGGGCGCATGCGAATACCGCGGGCCGGGGCTACGCGCCGGCGCCGGGGACGGCGTCTTGCCGCCGAACTCCTGGACGATCTTGTCCCACAGCGTCTTGGGCGTGGCCGGGGCCGGGGCCGGGGCATTCGGCGCCGCCGCCGGCTGCGACAGGTTCTCTAGCAGCGGCTTGGGCGGCGTGCCGCTGAGGGCCGCGGTCATGAAATGCTTCCAGATGTCGGCCGGCAGGCTGCCGCCCACCACCCGCTTCATTGGCGTGTCATTGTCGTTGCCGACCCAGGCGCCGGCGGTCAGTTCGGCGGTGAATCCTAAGAACCAGGCGTCGCGGAAATCCTGGCTGGTGCCGGTCTTGCCGGCGGCCGGCCTATCGAGCGCCGCGGCCCGCCCGGTGCCGGTCTGCACCACCGCGGTGAGCAGGTCCGTCATCTCGCGCACGATAGCGGGCTGAAGCACCTGGCCGAGCCCGCCGCCCTGACGCTGGTAGAGCGTCTGGCCATCGGGGGTGCGGATCTGCGCGATGCCATAGGGAATGATTCCGTGGCCGCCGTTCGCCACCGCGTCATAGGCGCCGGTAAGCTCGATCAGGCTGAGATCGCACGAGCCCAGCGCGAGCGAGGGAACGTCGGGCAGGTCTTCGCTGATGCCGAGGCGATGGGCCATGGCGATCACCTTGCGGATCCCGACCTTCTGCGTCACTTCGACCGCGACCGTATTGAGCGAGAGGGCGAAAGCCTGGCGCAGCGACACATTGCCGAGATAGCGCCGCTCGAAATCCTTCGGCTGCCAGTTGCCGACGCTGATCGGACCATCGAAGAACTGGCTGTCGGGCGTGAGCCCGGCTTCCAGCCCGGTCAGATAATCGAACAGTTTGAACGACGAGCCGGGCTGGCGCCGCGCCTGGGTCGCCCGGTTGAACGGGCTCTGGGCGTAATTGCGCCCGCCCACCATGGCCTTGACGGCGCCGTCCTGTCCCAGCACCACCAGCGCCGCCTGGCTCGCGTCGCGCTTGGCGGCCGTCTGCATCACCACCGCCACCGCGTCTTCCGCGTCCTGCTGCAATTTCGGGTCGATGGTGGTGGTGACGATAATATCCTGCCAGCGGTGGCCGATGTAATCATCGACATGCTGCAACACCCAGTCGGTGTAATAACGGGCATCGCGCAGCGGCGCCTGCTGGCGCACCGGGGTTGCGGGATGCGCCTTGGCATCGGCCGCCGCGGCTTGCGTGATGAAACCGGCATCGACCATGCGGTCGAGCACCACGCTCGCCCGCTCGCGCGCGGCGACAAGATCGCTCGTGGGCGCGAAATGCGAGGGCGCCTTGAGCAGGCCGGCCAACATCGCCGCCTCGGGCAGGGTCAGATCGCGGGCCGACTTGTCGAAATATCGGTGCGACGCGGCATCGACGCCCCAGGTCCCGGCGCCGAGATAAACCCGGTTGAGATAGAGGCTCAGGATCTGGTCCTTGCTCAGCCGGTGTTCGAGCAGCAGGGCCAGCAGGATCTCCTGCACCTTGCGCTTGACGGTGCGGGCGGGGGTGAGGAACACGTTCTTGGCGAGCTGCTGGGTGATGGTCGAGCCGCCTTCGACCAGGCGGCCGGCGCGCGCATCGACGAGGGCGGCGCGCAGCATGCCAAGCGGATCGACGCCGAAATGATGGTAGAAGCGCCGGTCCTCGGTCGCAACGACCGCTTCGGGAAGTGCCGGCGCCATTTCCTTGACCGGAACGAACTGGCCATAAAGATCGCCGAAGGTCGCAAGCGTCGAGCCGTCGTCGCCGATCAGCGTGACCGAGGGCTGGCGCTCCACCAGATTGAGCCGGTCGAGGTCGGGGAGGTCATAGGCGTAATAGGCGAGGAAGGCGGCCAGAACCACCAGGCCCCAAACCGCCGCAACGACAATGATCGAGGTCGCGCGCCGCAGCCATCGAGGCGCTTTCCAGGACCCCCGGCCGCCGCCCGGCCGCGATCCGCCGCCGCGCCCGCCGCCGCCCTTGCCGCCTTTGCCGGTCCCCCGAGAATCCTCGCGGGCATTGAGGCGAAGCCTCTGCGCGCCGGCCGCGGGTGCCGGCGATGACTTGGACACGGCCTGAAGCTTGGGCACCGGCGGCGGCGCGGGCTTGGCGGCGCGCCCTGCGCGGGCACCGGCGAACAGGCCGAAACGGGGCGCGGGCGGCGGCTTGGGCTGGGCGCGCAGGGTCGGCTCGCGCCGCTCGCCGGAAGGCTGATCGGCGGCGGTGGGCGTTGCCGGCTGAGACTTGGCGCGGGCCGATGCCGCGGCGGGCGCCGCGGCCGGCCGCTCGTCGGCCTTGAGTTCCGGCACGCCGCGACGCTTGCCCGCCTTGGGCGGGCGGCGGCGGAATGGCGGCGTCTTTCCGGGATCGCGGGGGGGAGGACTCATGGGGAATGCGCTTCCCTGCGCGCAGGGCTTACCGACCGGGGGCTCGACATGGCGCTTCTACTACTCCGGGCCGGGACAAAAAGCGACCGCCATTCGTGCTTCCTCACAACCCATTCGCTCTTCCTCACAGCCTAGTCACCATCGCCGTCACAGCATGGTCACGGGGCGCCGTGGCGAACGCCCCCTGTATGGGCGGCAATTGCGGAGGAAAAATGGCAGCGGCCGGCCGCGGATAAGGAAAATATCGGCCGGGCGGCGGCCATAATCCGGCCACGATATTGCCGCGCGGCGGCCTTACCCTCTCCTTCATCGGGCCACAAAGCGGCACTAGCCTCTCTCCATCGGCCAGGGCCAAGCCTGAGCCTGGCCGACGGGATGGGGACGGACCCGAAATCCGGTCTCATGATCAAGGACTGATCTCATGGTTCGCCACAGCACGCCTGCACGGATACTGAGCAAGCTGGTCCTTCTGGTGACCCTCGCCGCCGGCATGGCCGGCTGCGCGGTCTATGCGGCACCGCCGCCGCGGGGTGGCTATTATTATGCGCCGCCACCGGTCGTCGTCTATCACCCCTACGGGCGCGGTTATTGGTAAGGCTTTCGGGGCCGCGGCGAGGCTAAAGCCCGTGAGACTATAGCTCGTGAGGCTATAGCACGTCTGGCGGCCCCGCCGAGCCTTCTTGCGGCACGGCGCCGTGATGCACGGCGAGCCAGAGGGTGGGCCTGCCCGCCGCCGTCCAGACGATCCGATGGCGGCGGTGCGGCGGGATTTCGAGATAATCGCCGGCGATCAGGTGGCGCGGCGCCGCCTCGCCTTCGAGCAGCAGGCCGGCTTCGCCCGAAAGCACCAGAACCCATTCGGCCCAGGCCTGGTCGTACCAATGGCCGGGCAGGCTGGCCTGCCCGGTCGAGACGATGCGCTCGATCGTGAGCCCGGGCGCCGTCAGCAGCGCCTGAATGATCTCGGCACCGGCCGCCTCCCCCTCCGCCGTTCCGGGGTGCTGGCCGGATGGCAGGTCGGAAAAAAGATTCCCACCGCCACCGCCACCTCCGGCCGCCGCCGCAATTCTCTCGCCATCCTCCATCCCGACGCCTGCCTTCTTCATGCCGGAGCCTTGAGGCCCGTACCGGAAGCCGGCGCGGGCCGCACCCTTTTTGCCGCGCCACTTCGCGTTAGGAATTTTCTCTGCGGCTGACTAATATTCCGCCACCAATGATCGCCAACCGGGTGCCCGGGCTCCCTGCCGCCCGCACCCGGACCAAGAACGCGGTCCCGATTGTACCCCAGGAAACGCTCATGACCCTCTCCGTTGCCCAAGCCCATGCCCTCCTCACCGCCCCCGGCGCGCCCTTCGAGATGGCGGCGATGGAAATCGCCGGCGTGCCCCTTCGCGTCTGGAAGAACGCGCCGCCCTCGCTCCGCGCCGTCCTGGAGAACAGCCGCAGCTTCGGCGAGGCGCCCTTCATCGTCTATGAGGACGAGCGCTTGAGCTTCGCCGACCATTACCGCCGCGTTTGCGCCCTGGCGCGGCATCTGGTGGAGGATTTCGGCATCGTCAAGGGGGATCGCGTCGCCATCGCCCTGCGCAATTATCCCGAATGGTCGATCGCCTTCTGGGCCGCCACCGCCATCGGCGCCGTCGCGGTGCCGCTCAATGCCTGGATGGCGGCGGCCGAGCTTGACTATTGCCTGACCGATTCGGGGGCTTGCATCCTCGTCCTCGATTCCGAGCGCCTCGACCGCCTGCGCGACGCCCTGCCGCGCCTTTCCGCCCTGCGCGCCACCATCCTGGTGCGCGCCGCGGACCCGCCGCCCTCCGGCCTGCACGCCTTCGCCGCCCTGACCGGCGATGCGCCCGCGCACACGCCTCAGGCCCTGCCGCCGGCCGTGATCGCGCCCGAGGACGATGCCACCATCTTCTATACGTCGGGCACCACCGGCAAGCCCAAGGGCGCGCTCGGGACGCACCGCAACATCTGCACCAATCTCCCGAGCCTGATGCTCTCCCAGGCGCGGGCGAAGCTTTTGCGCGGCGAAGCGCTTCCCGGCCCGAACGACCCGCCGCCCCACCGCGCCTATCTCCTCTCGGTGCCGTTTTTCCATGTCACCGGCTGCCATTCGATCCTGCTGTCGATGATCGGTCTCGGCGGCAAGCTCGTTCTCATGCACAAATGGGACCCGCTGCGCGCCATGGAACTGATCGAGCGCGAGCGCGTCACCACCTTCGGCGGCGTTCCCTCCATGGCCTGGCAGGTGGTGGAACATCCAGACTTCGCCCGCTTCGATCTCTCCAGCATCGAGAGCATCGGCTACGGCGGCGCGCCTGCGGCATCCGAACTGGTGCAGCGCCTGCATCAGGGCTTTCCGGTGGCGGCAGCCAGCAACGGCTACGGCCTGACGGAAACCTCCTCGGTCGTGACGCAGAACGTGGCGGAGGATTATCTGCGCAAGCCCGACAGCGCCGGACCGGCCGTTCCGATCTGCGACCTGCGGGTGGTCGATGGCGAGGGAAGCGACGTCGCTCCGGGCGAGATCGGCGAATTGTGGGTGCGCGGCCCCAACGTGGTCAAAGGCTATTGGAACCGGCCGGATGCGACGCAGGAGAGTTTCGGCGGCGGCTGGTTCAAGACCGGCGATCTGGTCCGGATGGACGACGAAGGCTTCGTCTATATCCTCGACCGCGCCAAGGACATGCTGATCCGCGGCGGCGAGAACATCTATTGCGTCGAGGTCGAGGATGCGCTCTACAGCCATCCCGCGATCATGGACGCGGCGGTGATCGGCATCCCCCACCGCATCCTGGGCGAGGAAGTGGGCGCCGTGGTGCAGGTCAAGCCCGGGGCGAGCGTCAGCGCGGAAGAGCTGAAGCGCCATGTCGCGGCAAGGCTCGCCGCCTTCAAGGTGCCGGTGCGAATCGAGCTTAGGACCGAGCCGCTGCCGCGCAATGCCAATGGCAAGATCCTGAAGCGTGAGCTGAGGGCGCTGGTGGCCTGAACTCGAGGCGGGCCGCGGCGCGGGATCGATCCGGCGCTCAATGGCCGAGCAGGGCCGCGGCAAGCTCGGTCCGGTTGCGCACGCCAAGCTTGGCGAAGCTGCTTTCGAGATGGCTGCGCACGGTGGTGAAGCCGATGCCGAGACGGCGGGCGATTTCCTTGTCGCTCAAGCCGCGGGCGGCGAGATCGGCGACGCCGGCCTCTCGCGGGGTCAGGCCGCCGGGCCGCGCCAGGGCCTGCCGCTCCCAGGGCCGCGCGCCGCTTTGCACGCTGCGCATCGCCACCGCGCGCCGCATGGCATTGGTGAAAGCCGGCGCGATCAGGCCCAGAAGCTCCCGATCCTCGCGCTCGAAGGCGCGGCGGCCGCGGCGGCGCCAGATGCGCATGTCGCCGATGTTCCGCTCGCCGTCATAGGCATAGAAATTGATGCCGTGATAAAGCCCGTCGCGACGGAGGAAATCATTGAAGAACTCCGTCCGCATCAGCTCGCGCTGCGGCATGACCTCGGTCACCAGCGTCGGCCCGCGCCGCGCCTGGAGCTTGTGCGTGATCGGGTCGTGGAACTGGAAGTAGCGCTCGTAGGCGGGGATATGCTGATTGCCGACATTGAGCGCCACGCGGCCGCGGAAGCACCCGGCACCCGGGTCCCAGAGGTAGGAGGCGTAATGATCGGCGCCGAACAGATCGAGCACATCGAGGCCGACGCGCTCGTGGACCTCGGCGCAATCGCTGCAATCATCGCTCAAGAGGCCGATCAGGCCGGCAAGCCGCCGGCGCCGCTGCGCGTTGAGATACATTGTCCTCCCCTGATCCCTGAAATGATAGGCAGGATCGGCCATGCCGTCAAACCGCCGCCCGGCCCCCGCCATCGCCGGCTTGGCCGCAACGGCTTCCCGTGGCACGCGAAACGTCATATCTTCAGAAATATAACGAGACCCCACGGCAAGGAGATGAGGGAAGATGAACGATCACGCGCACCGGCAGAGCGAGCCGGTTAAAGCCCGGGACGGCCGCTTTGAGCGGCGGGAGATGGGGCGATGGGGGACAGGACGCTGGGGGATGGGGCGTTGGGCGGCGGCGGCGCTGGCGCTCGTCTGCTTCCTGGCATTGACCCCGGGAAAGGCCCAGGCCCAGGATAAGAAAGTCGTCATTTTCGCGGCGGCGAGCCTCAGGAACGTCCTCGACGACATCAACGCCGCCTATGCCCACGACACCGGCCAGCCGCCGGCCACAATCGATTATGCCGCAAGCTCGACGCTCGCCCGCCAGATCGAGAACGGCGCCCCGGCCGACATCTTCATCTCGGCCGACCTCGACTGGATGAACTATCTCGATAAACGCCATCTCATCCAGCCGGCGACGCGGCGCAACCTGCTCGGCAATTCCCTGGTGCTGATCGCGCCGAAAAAGAACGCCCCCACCGGCATCGTTATCAAGCAGGGCTTCGATCTCAAGCAGCTTTTGGGCGGCGGCAAGCTGGCGATGGCCGATACGCGCGCCGTCCCCGCCGGCCGCTACGGCAAGGCGGCCTTGCAGAGCCTGGGCGTCTGGTCCAGCGTCAGCGGCGACGTCGCGCAGGCGGAGAACGTGCGGGCGGCGCTGCTGCTCGTGGCGCGCGGCGAAGCCCCGCTCGGCATCGTCTATCGCACCGACGCCGCGATCGAGCCCGACGTTGCCATCGTCGGCACCTTCCCGGCGAACGCGCTGCCGCCCATCATCTATCCGGCGGCCCTCGTCAAGGGCGCAAAGCCGGCGGCGACGCCCTTCCTCGCCTATCTTTTCTCCGCCAAGGCCCGCCCCCTGTTCGAGCACGGGGGCTTTGCCGTATTGTACTAGAGCCTGTTCCGCAAAAGTGGATACCACTTTTGCGACAAGAACAGGCTCCAGATGTTGATCTGGCGCGAATTCTGATCGACCGGCTGATTCCAGCCGGTCGGAAAGCGCGCCAGGAGAACAATGCCGGCGGGAGAGCGCGATGACGGACCTTGCCACTTTCGACCAGGCTCAGGCACCCATCGCCAATCCCGCCGGCCGCGCGGCCACCGCCCGGCGCTCGGAGCATGTGGCCCCCGACTGCCGCGGGCTGAACTTCTATGACCTCGACCGCAGCCTGCGCGATCTTCTGCCCCTTTACATGGCGGCGCCGGTGCTGCGCCATTTCGCGCCCCATTACCACCGCCTGGGGGAGCTGGCCGGCGGCCGCCTGGGCGATCTGGCGCAAGCCGCCGAGCGCCATCCGCCCGAACTCCATCCCCGCGACCGTTTCGGCCGCGACGAGGAATGGATCGAATTCCATCCCGCCTATCGCGAGATGGAGCAGATCGCCTTCGGCGACTTCGGCATCCATGCCATGTCGAACCGGCCCGGCGTGCTCGGCTGGCCGGAAGTGGTGCCGCCGATCGTCAAATTCACCTTCCAATACCTGTTCACCCAGGCGGAGTTCGGCCTGCTCTGCCCGATCAACCTGACCGATCACACTGCCCATCTCGTCGCCCGCCACGCCACGCCCGAGATCCGCGCCCGCTATCTCGACGGCCTGCTGTCCCAGGACATGACGCAGCTTCTGCGCGGGGCGCAATTCATGACCGAGAAGGCCGGCGGCTCCGATGTCGGCAGCAGCGATCTTACCGCCGTGCGCGAGGGCGATCATTGGCGCCTGTGGGGCGAGAAATGGTTCTGCTCCAACGCCGACGCCGAGGTCGCCCTGGTGCTGGCCCGGCCCGAGGGCGCGCCTGCGGGCAGCCGCGGGCTCGGCCTGTTCCTGGTGCCGCGCCTCCATCCCGACGGCAGCCGCAACGATTATCGCGTGGTGCGGCTCAAGGACAAGCTCGGCAGCCGCTCCATGGCGAGCGGCGAGATCGTCTTTGAAGGCGCCAGCGCCCATGCGTTGGGCGCGCTCGACCGCGGCTTGAAGCAGATGCTCGAAATGGTCAATCTCAGCCGGCTCTCGCATGGCTTCCGCGCCGCCGGCATGATGCGGCGCTGCCTGAACGAGGCCTTGCAGGCGGTGCGCCATCGCCGGGCCTTCGGCGCGGCGGTGGTCGATCAGCCGCTGATGCGCCGCCAGCTCATGAAGATGATGGTGGCGAGCGAGCAGGCGCTGTCCGCCGCCCTCCATACCGCCTGGGTCGCGGGCCGGGTCGAGCAGGATCCGCAGGCGGAGCGGCGGCTGCGCATCCTCACCCCGATCGTGAAATTCCGCGCCTGCCGCGACAATGTCACGGTGGCGACCGGCGCGCTGGAGGCACGCGGCGGCAACGGCTATATCGAGGATTGGATCAATCCCAAGCTGGTGCGCGACGCCCATCTCGGCCTCATCTGGGAAGGCACCAGCAATATCGCCAGCCTCGATGCGCTCCGCCGCGCCGTCGGCCGGGAGAAGGCGCACGAGCCGCTGCATGACGATCTGGCGGAGCGGATCGCCGGCGCGAAAGCGCTGCCCGGCCAATTCCGCACCCGGCTCGAAAGCGCCCTTGCCCAAACCATGCGCTTTGCCGCCGAGGTCGCGGCCAAGCCCGAGCACGAAGGGCTCAGCCGGCAGGCGGCAAGCCTGCTCTATCACGTCACGACCGCCGTCCTTCTGGCCGGCGAGGGCGTGAGCCTGGGCGAAGGCGGCGGCGATGCGCGGCGCCTGCTGCTCGCCCGTTTCGTGCTGGAGCATCATCTGAGCCCGCGCGAGCCCTTCAGCCTCGCCGCCCAGGGTTTCGAGGCGGCCGCAAGCCAGCTTCTGCTCGAAGACGCGCCGGTGCCGCTCGAACGGGCCGCCGATCTCGTCCTGGCGTGACATCGGCACGCCCGGGTCTGCTGCGGAGATCAAGGCCGGGGAGAATTTGGATAAGGAGGAGCGTTCGGCCACAGTCGCCGCCGCGGCACGCTGGGGGGCATTGGCCGCGGCGGCGGGACCTGGCATCCGGCCGGGTTCGGCTGGCACTCGCTTCCTCGGGGTTGCCGCCCGATGGAGCCGCGCGCCTCGTGCCTCACCCGCCGTTCCGTCTCAGTCCATTCCTGCGAAGGCCCCGGCCGCGAAAACCCTAGCCTGAAAACCCAGGCCTGGAAACCCAAGCCTGGAAGGGCTTTCGCGTCCTGCGTCCTCAGAAGCGGTTCCGGGACACGCTCCACGCCGGAACCGCCCGGCGAAAATGCACAGCGCCGGACGGAACGCGGGGCCTTAAGACCCACGGGGGCGGCTGCCAACGCAACATCAAGCGGCATCGCCCTCGAAGGGAGGGGCAGGCAGGCCCGGCGGCCTCATCTGGGGCGGAGGGGGGAGATCGCACCAGGGAAGCCGATCAGGCCGCTTATCCCCTCGCTTTCGAGACTTGCGCGCCAATACGGCACGAAAAGGACGGAATCAAGGCAAGATTGCGGCAGCTTGCGCCGCACGCCGCTATTGGCATCCCTGCCGCCATCGTATCTACTTCCACCATCCCGTCGCCGCCCGCCGCTCTTTTTCGCGGCGGCCAGGGGCGAGCGGGCCGGAGGATCGAGAGACGCGATGAGCCGGAAACCCACGAGCGGCAAGATCCGGACGGCGGACGACCGGCTGCTGCCCTATCTGCGCTCGGTCGGCGTGCGCGAGGCACCGGTGCTCTCCCGCCTGCGCGAGGAGACCCAGGCCCTGCCGATGGGACAGATGCAGATCGCCCCTGAGCAAGGCGCGCTCATGCAGCTTCTGGTGCAGCTCATCGGCGTCAGGCGCTACCTCGAAATCGGCGTCTTCACCGGTTATAGCGCGCTGTCGGTGGCGCTGGCGCTGCCCGACGATGGCCGCATCCTCGCCTGCGATATCAGCGCGGAATGGACCGCCGTCGCCCGGCGCTACTGGCAGCAGGCGGGCCAGGAGCACAAGATCGACCTCCGTCTCGCCCCAGCGCTCGATACGCTCGACGGCCTGCTTAAGGCCGGTCAGGCGGCGAGCTTCGATCTCGCCTTCATCGACGCCGACAAGCAGAATTACGACGGCTATTACGAGCGCGCGCTGGCGCTGGTGCGCCCGGGCGGGCTGATCGCCATCGACAATGTCCTGTGGGGCGGCGCGGTGGCGGACCCCACCTATCAGGACGCGGAGACGGTGGCGATCCGCACCCTCAACGCCAAGCTGCGGGAGGACGATCGCATCGCCCTGGCCATGGTGCCGATCGGCGATGGCGTGAGCCTCGCCTGGAAGCGCGCAGGCCAGGCGTAAGAAGCGGAAAGATCCGTGGGCCTTTATCTCCTCAAGCGCCTGGGCGGTCTTCTGGCAACCCTCGTCGCCGCCTCGATCGTGATCTTCCTGGCGCTCGAAGTGCTGCCGGGCGATGCCGCGGAAATGCAGCTCGGCCAGAACGCGACCCCCGCCCAGGTGCTGGCCCTGCGCACCGAACTCAGGCTGAACCGGCCGGCGGTCGAGCGCTACCTCGTCTGGATCGGCGGCATGGCGCGGGGCGATTTCGGCCAGAGCTACAGCTACGAGGTGCCGGTTTCGGGCCTGATCGAGCAGCGCCTGCAAGTCACGATACCGCTGGCGTTTCTGGCGATGGCGTTGACCATCCTGCTGGCCCTGCCCGCCGGCATCTTCGCCGCCGACCATCATGGCAGGCCGAGCGACGTCGCGGTGAGCGGCCTGACGCAGCTGGGCCTCGCCATTCCCAATTTCTGGCTCGCCATCCTGCTGGTGCTGCTGTTCGCGGTGGCGCTACACCTGTTCCCCTCCGGCGGCTTTCCGGGCTGGAATCATGGATTATGGCCGGGCTTGCGCGCCCTGCTGCTGCCGGCGGTCTCGCTCGCCGCGGTGCAGGCGGCGATCCTCACCCGCATCACCCGCTCGGCGGTGCTGGAAGTGCTGGGGGAGGATTTCGTGCGCACCGCGCGGGCCAAGGGCCTGAGCCGGCCCGCGACCTTGTGGCGCCACGTGCTGCGCAACGCCCTCATCTCGGTCGTCACCATCATGGGGTTGCAGTTCGCCTATCTCGTCGCCGGCACCATCGTGATCGAGAACGTCTTCTATCTGCCGGGCCTCGGCCGGCTGGTGTTCCAGGCCATCGCCAACCGCGACCTGGTCGTGGTCAAGAATGCGGTGCTGCTGCTGGCGGCGATGGTGATGGTGATCAATTTCATCGTCGATCTGCTCTATGCGGTGATCGACCCGCGCCTCAGGATCAGCCGCCCATGACCCCCGCCCGGGCTTCAACCATCCCCGGCATGAGCCTTGGCCGCGGCTTGCGCCATCCAAGCCTGTGCATCGGCGCGGTGCTGACCCTGGCGCTGGTGGTGATGGCGCTGCTCTCCCTCGTCTGGACCCCGTGGCCGCCCGACGGCATCGATATCCCGCACCGGCTGCTGTCGCCCGGCGCCCATCACTGGCTCGGCACCGACCAGTTCGGGCGCGACGTGCTGTCCATGGTGATGGCCGGGGCGCAGACCTCGCTCATGGTGGGGGTGCTGGCGGTAGCGATCGGCATCGGGCTTGGCGTTCTGCTCGGCGCGAGCGCGGCGGCGCTGGGCGGAATTTGCGAAGAGGCCCTGATGCGCCTCACCGACTTCACCTTCGCTTTTCCCGCCATCCTGACGGCGATCATGCTGGCCGCCATCATCGGGCCGGGCACGCTAACCGTCGTCTTCGCCATCGGCATCTTCAACGTGCCGGTCTTCGCCAGGCTGACCCGGGGCGCGGCGAAGGCGGTCTGGGCGCGCGACTATATCCTCGCCGCCCGCGCCGCCGGCAAGGGCCGTTTCGCCATCACGATCGAGCATGTGCTGCCGAACATCATGGCGCCGATCCTGGTGCAGGGCACGATCCAGTTCGCCACCGCCATCCTGGCCGAAGCCGCCCTGTCCTATCTCGGCCTCGGCACCATGCCGCCGCAGCCCTCCTGGGGCCGCATGCTCTTCGAGGCGCAGACTTTTCTCTTCACCGCGCCGAGGCTTGCGGTCTTTCCCGGCGTCGCCATCGCGCTTGCGGTACTGGGGCTCAATCTTCTGGGCGATGGATTGCGCGATCTTGCCGATCCGCGCCTCAGGCGGCGGCGTTAGGCCATGGCGCTGCTGGAAGTCGAAGATCTCCGGGTGACGCTGCCGACGGCGCGGGGCCCGGCTGCCGCCCTCAGGGGGGTGAGCTTTTCGCTCGAAGCGGGCGAGGCACTGGGGCTGGTGGGCGAATCGGGCTCGGGCAAGTCGCTGACGGCGCTGGCGCTCCTGGGGCTGCTGCCGGAGGGGGCGGCGGTCGGCGGCCATATCCGCTTCGCCGGACGCGACCTGCTGGCCCTGCCCGAGCGCGAACTCTGCCGCTTGCGCGGCAACCGCATCGCCATGATCTTCCAGGAACCGATGACGGCGCTCAACCCGCTCCAGACCATCGGCCGCCAGATCGCCGAACCGCTCAGGCTCCACCGCGCCTTGAGCCGGTCGGCGGCGGCGGACGAGGCGATCCGCCTCCTCGGGCGGGTCGGGCTGAAGCCCGCGGCCGGCCGCGCGCGCGCCTATCCCCATCAGCTTTCCGGCGGTCAGCGCCAGCGGGCGATGATCGCCATGGCGCTCGCCTGCGCGCCCGACCTGCTGGTCGCCGACGAGCCGACCACCGCCCTCGATGTCACGGTGGCGCGGCAGAGTCTCGATCTCATGGCGGCGCTGGCGGCGGAATCCGGCATGGCGCTCCTGCTCATCAGCCACGACCTCGGCATCATCGCCGAGACCACCCGGCGCATGCTCGTCATGTACGGCGGCCAGGTGGTGGAGAGCGGCCCGACGGCCGCCGTCTTCGCCGCCCTCGCCCATCCCTATACGCGGGGCCTGTTCGCGGCCAGGCCGCGCCTCGACGGCATGCCCGGGCGGCTTCCGACCATTCCCGGCAGCGTGCCGGACCTGGCCGATCTGCCGCCGGGCTGCCCTTTCGCCGGCCGCTGCGCCCTGGCGATTGCCGCCTGCACCGCGGCCGAGCCGCCCGCCGTGGACATCGGGCCCGGCCATCAGGCGCGCTGCATCCGGCTCGACCAACAGCCGCCCGCCGGCGACCCGGTTGCGGGCGGGCCGGCATGACCCCGAACGCCCCGAACGTCCTGGACGACGCCCCGAACGCCCCCGACGCAAGAATCCCGCCGGAACCCGCGGCGGGCGAGCCGGCCGTGCCCGTGCTCAGAGCGGAAGGGCTGGTGCGCCATTTCGCCCTGGCGCGCACGCGATTGTGGCGGCCGGCGCCGCGGTTGCGCGCGGTGGATGGCGTGAGCCTCGCCATCGCCGCCGGCGAGAGCCTCGGCGTGGTGGGCGAATCGGGCTCGGGCAAATCGACGCTCGCCCGCCTCGTCATGGCGCTCGAAACGCCAAGCGCGGGCGAGGTGGAGATTCTCGGCCGGAACGTCCACCGGCTCGGCCGGACGGCGCTGCGGCGCTGGCGGCGCCATTTCCAGATGGTGTTCCAGGACCCTTACGGCTCGCTCGATCCCCGCCAGCCGGTGCGCCGCATCGTCGCCGAGCCCTTGCAGGCGCTGGGCGAGACCGCGCGCGCGGCCCGCGACGAGGCGGTGGCCGAGGTGCTGCTCTCCGTCGGGCTCAGGCCCGGCGACATGGCCAAATACCCGCACGAATTCTCCGGCGGCCAGCGCCAGCGCATCGCCATCGCCCGCGCCCTCATCACCCGGCCGGCGCTGATCGTCGCCGACGAGCCGGTCAGCGCCCTCGATGTCTCGGTGCAGGCGCAGGTGCTGAACCTGATGCAGGATTTGCGGCAGCGCTTTCATCTCGCCTATCTCTTCATCAGCCACGATCTCGCCGTCGTCCGCTATGTCTCAGACCGGGTGGCGGTCATGTATCGCGGCCGCATCGTGGAGATGGCACCGACCGAGGCGCTCTATCGCGCGCCCGCGCACCCTTACGCGCTCGCCCTGCTGCGCCGGCCGGCGGCGGCGGGGCCGGCGATGGGGGATGCCGAACTCTCCGACGACATGCCCGGGCAGGCCGGCTGCGCCTATGCGGCGCGCTGCCCCTTCGCCCAGGCCCGCTGCCGCCTGGAGGCGCCGGGCTTGCGCGATCTGGGCCAGGGGCGCCAGGCCGCCTGCCATTTCGCCGAACAGATCATCGCCGAAGGGGCCGAAACCGCTCATCGGCTCGCGGAAAAGCGGGATCGGACCGCCGGCCCGCCGGAATCAGGTTGACGATGGCGCCCCTGGCGTTTCACTCTTGGCTGGACTTGGTCAGGCGCGGAGGCAGAGGCGGTTGAGCGATATCGTCAGTCTCGCAGATTTCAGCCGGCTCGTGGATATCCGCGGACCGGGAGCGCGCCACGCAAATTCCGGCCCCACCGCCGGCCGGCCGGCCAAATCCCCGCCGCCCCAATCCACGCCGCCCAAATTCCCGCCGCCATTCTTCGACCGCCGCGAACTCGACCTGATCCTGGGACTTTATGCCGTCATGGTGGCGGCCGGCGAATGGCGCGACTATGCCATCGGCCAGGATGGGGAAAGCTGTTCCTTCGACATCTTCCCCCGCGCCTGCGACGTGCCGCTCTATCGTATCGTGAAGACGCCGAAACTGGCCCGGCGCCAGGGCGCCTATAGTATCGTCGCCGCTGGCGGCCGGGTGCTCAGGCGGGGCGCGTCGCTCGCCGCCGCCCTGCGGCTATTCGATCGGGAGCGGTTTCAGATCGTCTGAGCGCCATGAAACGCCCGTATGGCGAAAGGCCCCTATGGAAGGCCCGCCGGCCGCAGCCCGGACAGGTCCGGGCCAGGCAAATACCGAACGCGCATCAAGAACCGTACTTGCATCAAGAAAGGGCGCCGTGCCGGGAAACCCCCCGCCCCGGCGCCCGGTAGTCCATCGACTAAGGCAGAAGAAGAGAAGCCTACTTCTTCTTCTGGACCTTCTTCGCAGTTCCCTTCTTCGCATGCGTCCCCTTCTTCGCATGCGTGGTCTTCTTCGCCGTCGTGGTCGCAGCCGCCGCCGGGGAGATCATCACCGGAGCCGCGGCAAGAGCAACGCCGCCGGCCAGCATCAGGGCAAGAGCAGCGGACTTCATCGTGTCAAGCATGGATGGTTCCTGTCTAGATTCAAGTCGTCTCGCTATTGAGACGCTCGATTTCCGCCAGGAAAATGTGGCGCCAGTATGGCAGAATCCGCGGCCCGCGGCGCGAAATGGCGGCCTGTCACATAAAGGCAACAGCCAGGGCCCGTGCGCTTTCCACCCCCTCAGCTCTCCTCGTTCAGGCGGTCGAGCGGAAAGACCGGCCGGCGCACATGGCGGTATTCGAGCAGCCGGTTGTCGGAGGTGGTGACGCCGATGCCATCGCAGGTGATCGTCGCGCGGGCCAGAGGCGCGAAGCCGGCCCGGTAATGGATGCGCGACTTCAGCAGCAGGTATTTCTTGTGCCACGGATCGATGCCGACGGAGGTGAAGACGCCGGTATCCCAGGGCTCGTGATGGCGCGAGGTAACGACGATCTGCACGCGGCCGGTATCGAGCACCGCCGTCGGCCCCATCTGCACCGTGACGCCGGTATACATCGGGCCGCGCACGACCCATTCGCCATCGGTGAGCGTCCGGACCTTGCCGGTCACTTCGAGGGGACGGCCGGCTTCCTTGATGGCGGGCATATCGGTCTTGCCGCCGAGCTTGAGGGTGAGGGTGGCGCCGACGCCGGCCTTCTGCATCTGGACAACGGCGGCCGGATCGCAGACCGCCGCCACCGCCACGTCTTCGAGCCCCTGGTGGATGACTTCGGCGATCACCGTCATGACGTCCTGGGTGCCGCCCGAGCCGGTATTGTCGGCATGATCGAGCCGCACCACCGGCCC
>CALCYJ010000217.1 GCA_937905845.1 uncultured Rhodospirillales bacterium | reverse complement strand
GATCGGCCCAGGCCGACAGGCGGAAAAAATAGCTCGGCTCCTCCACCCAATCCACCGGCGCGCCGGTCGGCGCCAGGAACTTGCCGTCCGGCCCCTTCGTCAGCTCGTCCTCGGCATAGAAGGCTTCGTCGCGCACGGCATACCAGCCGGCATAGGCGCCGAGATAGATTTCGCCCGCCGCGACCAGCTTGCGCCACAGCGCCTGGCAGGCGCGGATATGGCGCGGCTCGGTGGTGCGGATAAAATCGTCGTTGGAAATATCGAGTATCCGCGCCAGGTCGCGGAAGTTGCGCGAAACCTCGTCGCAGAAGGCCTGCGGCTCCTTGCCGGCGGCCGCGGCCGATTTCTCCACCTTCTGGCCATGCTCGTCGGTGCCGGTGAGGAAATGCACGTCCAGCCCGTCGAGGCGCATGAAGCGCGCCAGCACGTCGCAGGCAAGCGTCGTAGAGGCATGCCCGATATGCGGCTTGTCGTTGACATAATAGATCGGGGTGGTGATGTAGAAGGTCTTGCGGCCGGGCATGGTCTCTCCTGCCGGCCTGAACCCGGCGTCAGGCTTGGGCTGCGCGCGCCAGCGCAAAGAAAATGTTCAGCAGCACCTGCTTGCGGTCAAGATTGACACTCTCGGCGCGCTCCAGAATATGGTTCACCTTTTCCCACACATCGAGCCAGCGATCAAGGCTTGGCCGCCGCCCAAGCCTGACGATGAGCGGCTGCTCGCCTGCCGCCCCGTCCCCCACGCCTAAGCCCGGCGCCGCCGCACTTCGCACCACAAGCACCAGCCAGTGGCTCAGGAGTTCGCCGGTGAGCCGGAAGAGCGCCTGGTTCTCCGCCCGGGCCAGGCGCTCGGCGAAAGCATGCAGCGCCGCCAGATCCAGGTCGGGCAGCGTTTCGAGCAGCGCCAGCAGATCGCGATAGGCGGCGAGCCCGCCCTGCTCCGCCAGCGCCAGCGCCCGCCCGGGGCTGCCGTCGGCAAGATGGCTCAAGGCCAGACGTTCGGGCGGTGTCAGCGCCGGCGCGCGGCGGGAAAGGACCGTGGCCACCTCCTCGGCGGCGAGCGGCCGGCACACCAGGCGCCGGCAGCGCGAGCGGATGGTCGCGAGCAAGCCGCCCGGCGCATGGGCGACCACCAGGATAACGGCCCGCGCCGGCGGTTCCTCCAGGATCTTGAGCAAGGCGTTGGCGGCGCTGCGGCTCATTTCGTCGGCGGCATCGACGATCGCGACGCGCCAGCCGCCTTCCGCCGCGGTCTTGGCGAAGAAGTCGCCGAGCCGGCGCACCTCCTCGACCCCGATATCGCTGCGCAGCCGGCCGGTCTTCTCGTTGACCTGGCGTTCGATGGTCAGGAGATCGGCATGGCCGCCGCTCGCCACCCGCAGGAACACCGGATGCGTCGGCGCCAGCGCGAGGTCTTCCGGCCCGGCCCCGGAATCCAGCCCCGGCAGGCCCGGCAGGCCCACATCGTGGGAGACGGCATCGCCCCGCGCCAGCAGGAAACGGGCGAAGCGGAATGCCAGCGTCGCCTTGCCGATGCCGCGCGGCCCGCCGATCAGCCAGGCATGGCTGAGCCGGCCGCTGCGCCAGGCGGCGAGAAGCTCGGCCTCGGCCGCGCGATGGCCGATGAGATCGGCGCTTCGGCGAGGATGGTCGGGGGCCTCGCCCGGCGACAGGCTCAAAGCGGCGGCATTCACGGATAGAGCCCGAAATGACCGGCGACCGCCTCCCAGACGCGGGCGGCGACAAGATCCTCGCCGGCCGCGGCATCGATCAGGCGGCAGCGTTCCGGTTCCTGCTGGGCGACGTCGAGGAAGGCCCGGCGCAGGCGGTGATGAAAGGCGCCGTCCATGCGCTCGTAGCGATCGAGCCCGCCTTCCCGCTTGCCGGCGCGGCGCAACCCCTCCTCGACCGGCAGATCGAGGATCAGCGTGAGGTCGGGGCGGAAATCGCCGACGGCGAGCGCATAGAGCGCGGCGATGGCCTCGCGCCCGAGCCCCTGCCCATAGCCCTGATAGGCGAGGCTGGAATCGGCGAAACGGTCGCACACCACCCATTGCCCCTGGGCCAGCGCCGGCCAGATGGTGCGCACCAGATGCTCGCGCCGGGCGGCGAAATGCAAAAGCGCCTCGCTCATCGCGTCCCAGCGGGAAGCATCGCCGTTGATCAGCAGGCCGCGGATCTCCTCGGCGCCGGGCGCGCCGCCGGGCTCCCGGGTCGTCAGCACCACCCTCCCCGCCCGCGCCTCGCGCAACCGCTCGGCCAGACGGCGCACCTGTGTCGATTTTCCAGCACCTTCGCCGCCCTCGAAAGTGATGAAGCGGCCGACGCTCACTTCGCCCCGTCGCCCCGGATCAGATAGGCGATCATCGCCTTGATACGGCCGAACGGCCCGAGCTTGGCGACCGTCGCGCCGGCATAGAGCGGCTCCACCATGTTTGCCACACCGGGCGCGGTGATAGTCACGGTGCCGATCTCCTGCCCGGCCGCGACCGGCGCCGGCACCGGCCCGTGATAATCGACCGTGACCTTCACCTGGTCGCGCTCGCTGCGCGGCAGGGTGACGACGAGGTCCTGATGCAGCACCAGCGGCACCGCGGCCGCGCGGCCGAGCCAAACCGGCGCCTGCTCCACCGCCACGCCCTTCTTCAGCAGCGTATAATCGCTGAACTCGCGGAAGCCCCAGTCGAGCAGGGCCTCGGGGTCCTGCGCGCGCTCCTGACTCGAAGCCATGCCGTTCAGGACCGCGATCAGCCGCCGCCCATCGCGCACCGCCGAGACGGTCAGGCCGAAGCCGCCAGCGTCGGTATGCCCGGTCTTCAGCCCGTCGACGCTCTTGTCGGTATAGAGCAGCGGGTTGCGGTTGCCCTGGTGCACCCGGTTGTAGGTGAAGTCGATCTCCTTGAAATAATGATAATATTGCGGAAAGTCGTGGATCAGGTGATCGGCCAGGATGGCGAGATCATGCGCCGAGGAATAATGGTCGGGCACCGGCCAGCCGTCGGAATCCACGAAATGGGTATGGGTCATGCCCAGCGCCTTGGCCTCGCGGTTCATCCGCTCGACGAAGGCGGGCTCGTTGCCGGCCAGCCCCTGGGCCAGCACGATGCAGGCATCGTTCCCCGACTGCACGATCACGCCTTGCAGCAGGTCGTCGATGCTGACCCGGCTTCCTATCATGACGAACATCTTGGAGCCGCCCTGCTTCCAGGCGCGCTCGCTCACCGGCAGCGTGTCGGTCAGCTTGAGATCGCCATGGGCGAGCTTCTGGAACACCAGATAGACAGTCATCATCTTGGTCATCGACGACGGCGTCATCTCCTGGTCGGCGTTCTTGGCATAGAGCACGGCGCCGGTGTTGTAATCCATCAGAAAGGCCTGCTGGGCGCCGACATCGATCGGCGCCGGCGGATCGGCCAGCGCCGGACCGGCCAGGCTCAAGCCGAGCAGAACGAGCGCCGAGCGTAATCCCGTCATCGCATGAACCCCGCCCTTGACGTGCAATCCCATGTCTCCGCCACTCCGTAATCTCTGCCCCAAAGACGGCGCCCCGGCATCCCCGCCAGCCTGGCGCCCGAGACTGCCGAAGGATTGAGCCAGGACTATGGCAATCAATCCTCGACGACGATGCGGGCGCCGGTCTCACCCATGGCGATCAGGCGTTGCAGCGCCTGATCCGCCTGCTCGACGGATGCCAGCGGCCCGAGCCGGACGCGATAGAAGGCCACGCCGTTCACCTGGGTGCTCGATACGGCCACCGAACCCAGCGGCGCCAGCTTCGCCCGCAGGCGCCGGGCATTGTCATATTGCGCGAAGGCACCGGCCTGAATATAGATCCCCGTCGGCTTGACCGGCACCTCCCGCACGACCTGACGCTGATAATCGACCGGCACGGCCGGCGCGGCCGGAGCGGTCGCCGGCGCGGCCGGAGCGCGCGGCGCAGGTGGTGCGGCGTTCTGCGCCACCATCTGGGTGGCCGGCGCCGGCACGACCGGAGCCCCCGGCATCGGGGCGACGCCGCCGCTGCTGACCGCCTGCACCCGCACCCGCGCCGTGCCCTGCTGCTCGAAACCCAGGAGCTGCGCCGAGCGACGCGACAGATCGATGATGCGCCCGTTGACGAACGGGCCGCGGTCGTTGATCCGCACCACGATGGAGCGGCCGTTCTCCAAATCGGTGACGCGGGCATAGGTCGGCAACGGCAGCGTTTGATGCGCCGCAGTCAGGGCATTGGGATCGAAGATCTCGCCATCGGCCGTCATCTTGCCGTGGAACGCCGCGCCGTACCACGAGGCGATGCCGGTCTGGTCATAGCTCGGATCGGCCGCCGGGTAATACCAGACGCCGTTGATCTGGTAGGGCTTGCCGATCTTGTAATAGCCGCCATGCCCGTTGGACGCCCAGCCGCCGCCCTCCAGGCGCTTGGCGGTATAGGACGCAAGCTGGGTCTCGGCACAGCCCGAGAGCGCAACGCCCAACATGATCAGCAGCAGCGGCAACAGACGAGCCACGCTGAACTTCTCCCCCGGGGACAGGGCTGGCCGCGGCCGCCACATGATCTGGTAGTATCCTGGTCGCTCTAAAGCGGATCTGGTAGTCTAACGGTCGCCTATCCGATCCGCAAGCGTGCCGGCCGCAATGACGAAGAAGGCCGAACGGTTCCAGCGCATGAGGACGCGGTAATTATCGAAAACGAGGTAGGCCGGCCCCGGCGGCCCTTCGGGGAGCACGATGGTGCCGTTGAGCGCCGAATTGGCGGGCAGCGGGCCGCCGGCGGCTTGCCGCACGCCGAGCCGGCTCCAGGCGGCGGGCGGTTTCACCGATCCGGGCCCGGCCAGGCTGAAATCGAAGCCGGGCGGCAGCCGCACCGCCTCGCCCCAGGTTTCGCCGTCGCGCCAGCCGGCGGACGCGAGATAATTGGCGGCCGAGGCAAAGACGTCGCCCCGATTGTGCCAGATGTCGCGCCGGCCGCTATGGTCGAAATCCACGGCATAGCGCAGGAAGGCGGTAGGCATGAACTGGGTCTGGCCTATGGCGCCGGCCCAGGAGCCTTGCAGCGCGCTCGAGGGCAGGTGCTCCTCGTCGAGGATGCGCAGCGCCGACAACAGCTCGCCGCGAAAATAGGCGCTGCGCCGGCCATTATAGGCCAGCGTCGCCAGCGCCGGCACTTCGGGGAACGTGCCGCTGACGCGGCCGAAATCGCTCTCGATCCCCCACAGCGCGACGATGATGCGCGGCGGCACGTGATAGCGCTGGGCGACGCGGGCGAGCAGCGCCCGGTTCTCCGCCACCAGCGTCCGCCCGCGGGCAATGCGCGCAGGCGTCACGACGCGGGCGAGATAATCGGCGAAGCTCAGGTTGAATTCCGGCTGCCGCTGGTCCAGCTCCAGAACCCGCGGCAGCGGCGCGAGGCCCTGCAGCGCGCTCTCGACCGTGGCCCGGCTGATCCCCTGCGCCACCGCCTCCCGCCCGACCCCGGCAAGCCAGGTGGAAAAATCCGCCTGCGCCGCCGCCGCTGCCGGCCCGGCAACGGCAAGCAGCAGCAAAGCCGAGATCAGCAGCGCAGCTACAGCGGACAGCGTGGCTGGGGCGGACAGCAGCGCAAACGCGGCGTGCCGCGAGGGTGCGGCGGACGGCGTGGCGATCATCGGCGGCCCGGCCATGGCCGGGCGGACGGCGCTGCGGGCAGGAAACACCATGCCCCGCTCTTTAGACCCGCAGAAGCGCCGCGGCAAGCGATAGACGAGAGACGGGCAGACGGACCCGTCCCGTCAACCACCGCCCCGCCCCGCTTTGAGCCGCCCCCGGCTCGACGCCGCGCGGTGCTCTGCTATAAAGACATCCTGACCCCGATGGATGGGTGGCCGAGTGGTTTAAGGCAGCGGTCTTGAAAACCGCCGTGGCGGCAACGCCACCGTGGGTTCGAATCCCACCCAATCCGCCAACTCAGAACAGAACTGCGAACGCCGGGCGTAGCCGGCGCTACGCCCGCGCCAGCGGCGAGTGCTCTCAGCAAATCGCCCTTCGATCCTATGATGCGGATTTCCTTGTCGGCGACTTCGACGCGCTGGGCGAGTGCGCGGAGATGGTCGCGACGGTAGCCACCGCCCTCGATCCGCATACGCTCCCGTGCCGTCCGGGCGAACTTGCGCACCATCTGCGGCGTGATTGCCTGCTGGCCGGAGCTTTCGAGCATGGCCTGAGCGCGCTCGGAGTCTGCCTGCG
>CALCYJ010000216.1 GCA_937905845.1 uncultured Rhodospirillales bacterium | reverse complement strand
GCGCCGGGCTACGACCACATCACCAGCGCCATCGGCGCCGCGATGATCGGCTGGTTCGGCACCGCGATGCTGTGCTACGTCACGCCCAAGGAGCATCTGGGCCTGCCCGACCGCGACGACGTCAAGGTAGGGGTGATCGCCTACAAGATCGCCGCCCACGCCGCCGACCTCGCCAAGGGCCATCCCGCGGCCAGGCTGCATGACGATGCTCTGTCGAAGGCGCGCTTCGAGTTCCGCTGGCGCGATCAGTTCAACCTGGCACTCGATCCCACCACCGCCGAGCAGTATCACGACCAGACGCTGCCGGCGGAAGGCGCGAAGCTCGCGCATTTCTGCTCGATGTGCGGGCCGAAATTCTGCTCGATGAAAATCAGCCAGGAGGTGCGGGAATACGCCGCCTCCGGCATGGCGGAACAATCGGCCGCCTTCCTGGCCGGCGGCGGCGAGATCTATCGCAAGCTCGACACCGAAACGCTACCGCCCGCAGAAGCGCTCACGCCCAAGAACGCGGCCGAGTAGGCCGGCTCGCTCGCTACTTCGCCGTGCCTCCCTGCGCCGGCCGCCAGCGCAGGACGGGCTTGCGCGCGGCCATCGTCTCGTCCAACCGGCGCCGGGGGGCATAGCGCGGCGCGGCGCGAAAATCTTCGACCGCGCCCGCCTGCGCCGCCGCCGCCAGCCGCCGAAGCGTGGCGATCAGCTCGTCCAGACTCTCCCGGGACTCGCTTTCCGTCGGCTCGAACAGCAGCGCGCCATGGACCACCAGCGGGAAATACATCGTCATCGGATGATAGCCCGCATCGATCAGCGCCTTGGCGAAATCGAGCGTGGTGACGCCGGTATCCTTGAGGAAACGGTCGTCGAACAGCGCCTCGTGCATGCAGGGGCCGGGGAAGGACGCACTCATCACGTCGCTCAGGCGCGCCAGGAGATAATTGGCGCCGAGGACCGCATCGCCCGCAGCCTGCGCCAGCCCGTCGGCGCCGTGGCTCATCATATAGGCCAGCGCCCGCACGAACATGCCCATCTGGCCATGGAAGCTTTTCATGCGGCCGATCGGCGCATGCCCGGGCTCGCCCGCCTGCTCGACCAGGCGGAAGCCCTGCGGCCCATGGACGACATAGGGCAGCGGCGCGAAGGGCGCGAGCCGCTCCGACAGCACCACCGGCCCGGCACCCGGCCCGCCGCCGCCGTGCGGCGTGGAGAAAGTCTTGTGCAGGTTGATGTGCATGGCGTCGATGCCAAGATCGCCCGGGCGGACGCGGCCGACGATGGCGTTGAAATTGGCGCCGTCGCAATAGAAATAGGCGCCGGCCGCATGCACCGCCTCCGCCACCGCCAGGATCTCGTTCTCGAACAGGCCGCAGGTATTGGGATTGGTCAGCATGAGGGCGGCAACGTCGGGGCCGAGCCGGGCGGTGAGGGCCGCAAGCTCGATGCGGCCGTCGGGCCCGGCCGGAATGCTCTCGACCTGATAGCCGCAGATGGCGGCGGTGGCCGGGTTGGTGCCATGCGCCGATTCGGGCACCAGCACGCGCTGGCGGGCGTCGCCCGCGGCCGCCAGCGCCGCGCGGATGGTCATGAGGCCGCAAAGCTCGCCATGGGCGCCGGCGGCCGGCGACATCGCCACCGCCGGCATGTTGGTCAGGATCTTCAGCCAATGCGCGAGCCGGTCGATCAGCTCCAGCGCGCCCTGGACGGTCGAGAGCGGCTGCAAGGGATGGAGATCGGCGAATCCCGGCAGGCGGGCGAGCTTCTCGTTCAGCCGCGGATTGTGCTTCATGGTGCAGGAGCCCAAAGGATAGGCGCCCATGTCGATGGCATAATTCTGCCGGCTCAGGCGGACGAAATGGCGCACCGTCTGCGGCTCGCTCAGGCCGGGCAGGCCGATCTCGCCCTGGCGGGCAAGGCCGCCCAGACAATCTTCGCCCACGGGTAGCGGCGGCAGATCGACGCCGCTGCGCCCGGCCTGTCCCTGCTCGAAGGAAAGCGGTTCTTCGAGTTGAAGGCCGCGGTGCCCGGGCATCCCGGCTGCGGCCGGCCGGGAGGTGCCGGTGGGCGCGCTCTCGCGGCCCTGGCGGTTCAGCATGTCACAATCCTCCCGCGATCGCGGCGGCGAGCCGGTCGATATCCTCGGAACTATTGGTCTCCGTCACCGCCACCAGCAGCAGGTTGGCGAGCGCGGCATCGTCTGGATAGAGCCGCGACAGCGGCACCCCCGCCAGCACGCCCTGCGCCGCCAGCGCTTCGACCAGCGGCGCCGCCGGCACCGGCAGCGCGAGGGTGAATTCGTTGAAGAAGCCGCTGTTGAGCAGCCTGACCCCCGGCAGGGCGCCAAGCCGCGCCGCCGCCTGCGCCGCCAGGCGATGGTTGAGGCGGGCCAGATGGGTAAAGCCCGCCTCGCCCAGAAGCGTCAGGTGAATGCAGAAGGCAAGCGCGCAGAGGCCGCAATTGGTGCAGATGTTGGAAGTCGCCTTCTCGCGCCGGATATGCTGTTCGCGCGCCGAGAGGGTGAGGACGAAGCCGCGGCGCCCGTCCTCGTCGAGCGTCTGACCGCAGAGCCGGCCCGGCATCTGGCGCAGGAATTTCTCCCGCGTGGCGAAAAGGCCGAGATAAGGACCGCCGAAGGAAAGCGGCAGGCCGATCGACTGGCCCTCCGCCACCACGATGTCGGCGCCCATGGCGCCGGGCGGCCGCACCGCGCCCAGGGACACGACCTCGCTCACCGCGACGATGAGCAGCGCCCCCTTGTCGTGGCAGGCCTGCGCCAGGGAAGAGAGATCGGCGATATGGCCGAAAAGGGTCGGGTTCTGCACCACGACGCAGGCGGTCTCCGGGTCGATCCGCGACAGAAGATCTTCCGCGCCTGACGCATCGGCCGGCAGAAGAAGCGCTTCCTCCGCCATGAAGGACAGGGCCGTTGCGACCGTCTCGCGGTAATGCGGATGCAGGCCGCCCGAGAGGATCGCCCGCTTGCGCCGCGTCACCCGCAGCGCCATCAGCACCGCCTCGGCGCAGGCGGTGGCGCCGTCATAGAGCGAGGCGTTCGCCACCTCCATCCCGGTGATGAGCGCCACCTGGCTCTGGAACTCGAAGAGATATTGCAGCGTTCCTTGCGCGATCTCCGGCTGATAGGGCGTGTAGGAGGTGAGGAATTCCGACCGCTGGATCAGGTGATCGACGGCGGCCGGAATATGGTGGCGATAGGCGCCGGCGCCGAGGAAGAACGGCCCTTGCCCCGCGGCCCTGTTCTTCGCCGCCAGCGCGCCGATCTCCCGCTCCACCGCCATCTCGCCCGCATGCATCGGCAGATCGACCGGCGCCTTCAGGCGGGCCGAGGCTGGCACGTCGCGATAGAGCGCGTCCAGATCGGCCGCGCCGATCGCGGCCAGCATGACCTGCCGGTCGTCCAGGGTCAGTGGCAGATAGCGCATCAGGCCAGGCCCTCCACAAAGGCCTTGTAGGCACCCTCGTCCATCAGCGCGCCAAGCTCGGCCGCATTGCCGATCCGCAGGCGGAGAAACCACCCCTCGCCTTGCGCGTCCTGATTGGCCAGCGCCGGATTCTCGACCAGGGCCTGATTCACCGCCACGACCTCGCCCGCCACCGGCGCGAAGATCTCGGAGGCCGCCTTGACCGATTCGACCACCGCCGCCTCGTCGCCCTTGGCGAAGGTGCGGCCGACCTCGGGCAGTTCGACGAAGACGACATCGCCAAGCTGGTTCTGGGCATAATCGGTGATGCCGATCGTGCCAAGATCGCCCTCGATGCGGATCCATTCATGGTCTTCGGTATATCTTGTCTCGCTCATCGCTCTCTCGCTGTTGCGCGGGTAGGGGATTGGGCCAAGCCGTGGTCAGGCGGCTAGCCGGCTTTTCAGGCGGTGGCGTAGCGGTGCGGCACGAAGGGCAGCGCCACCACGCGGGCCGGCAGCGCCTTGTCCCGCACCGCGAGACGCAGTTCCGTGCCGGCGGCAGAAGCCGCGGCGGCGACATAGCCCATGGCGATGGCGGTGCCAAGGCCCGGCGAAAAGCCGCCGCTCGTCACCTCGCCCAGCCCCTCGCCGTTCACGCCGGCGATGGCGCAATGCTCGCGCGCCGGCAGGCGGCCATCGAGCCGGATGCCGACCCGCCGGCGGCTCACCCCCGTTTCGAGCTGGTGGCGGAGGATATCGGCGCCGGGAAAGCCGCCCTCGGCGCGGCGGCGCTTGGAAATGCTCCAGGCGAGCCCGGCCTCGATCGGCGTGGTCTGCTCGTCGATATCATGGCCATAGAGGCAGAGGCCCGCTTCGAGCCGCAAGGAATCGCGGGCGCCGAGGCCGATCGGCGCGACCTCGGGCTCGGCCAGAAGACGGCGCGCCACCGCCTCCGCCGCCGCGTCCGCCACCGAGATCTCGAACCCGTCCTCGCCGGTATAGCCCGAGCGGGTGACGAAGGCCGGCGCGCCCGCCACATTCATCGACGCGCCGCTCATGAAGCCAAGCCTTGCCGCCGCCGGGGCGAGCCTCGAAAGGACGGAGAGCGCGGCGGGCCCTTGCAGCGCCAGCAGCGCCCGGGTTTCCAGCGGCTCGATCCGGCAATCGCGCAACCCCGCCTCCAGCCGCGCCAGATCCTGTTCCTTGCAGGCGGCATTGACGACGAGGAAGAGATGATCCTCGCCCATCGTCACCATCAGGTCATCGAGAATGCCGCCCTTGGCATTGGTGAACTGGGTATAGCGCATGCGGCCCGGCGCCAGCGCGGCGATATCGCCCGGCACCAGGCGCTCCAGCGCGCGGACGACATCGGGGCCGGACAGGCGCACCTGGCCCATGTGGGAGACGTCGAACAGGCCGGCAGCAATCCGGGTCTGCCGGTGCTCGGCCAGGATGCCGGCTGGATAATGCACCGGCATCTCGTAGCCGGCGAAAGGCACGAGGCGGGCGCCAAGCTCGCGGTGAAGCGCATGAAGCGGCGTGCGGCGCAAGGAGCCGCCGGGCGGAAGGGCATCGGGTGAGGGAATATCGGTGGCGCTGGTCACTCGGGTCCTCCAGGTGGCGCATCGGGAGCGTCCCGCCGCAGCCCATCCGCGACGCGGCGCGCGGAGTCGGACCGGCAGGGCCCCCTCTGTCCATGGACCTGAGAGATTTCGCCGTGGCCGCCCGCTCGATTCGGGCCGGCCGCAGCCTACTCCTTCGGTGAGGCGCCGGGGGCCCAAAGACCACCCGCCGCCTGCTTTCCAGAGTGCCATCCCCCTGCGGTCCTGGGGCCTGAGAGTTTCCGGGGCGGTTGCTCCTTCGGCGCCGCCGGACCCAAAGGGCGCCGGCGGACTCTCCCGCAGGGATTATCGGCATCGGCTGCGATCATAGAACGACGCCCAACCCTGTCAATCGAACCCTGTCCCCGAGGCCGGGGCGGCCCCCGGGCCAGAGCCGCCGCCCGCCCTATTCGCCGGTGTGGCTGCGGTTGTAATCGAGCTGCGCCTCGGTGAGCTGGAGCCCGACCAGCACGTCGAAATCCGGGCCCTGGCGTCCGTGCGCGACCGGAATATGCTCGTTTACCTGCTCGACCACGCCGGCGCGGCGATGGCCGGAGGGGAAGTTGATCGGGCTGATGAAATCGGCCTTGGCCAGGATCTGCCCGCTCTTATGATCGATCACCGAGACGAAATAGGGCACGCCGATCTTGGTGCCCTGCAAGGCGGGGCCGGCGCTCGCGATCAACCGCAGGCTGACGTTCATGTCGATCGCCTTGCCGTGATCGGCCGACGAGCAGGTGCCGCTCAGCCCCTCGACCTCCGCCTTGTAATCGACATCGGTAATGTCGTGCCCGCCGCCCGGGCGGAAGGCGGTCAGATTGGCGGCATCGCCGAGAATGCCGATATGCGGACAGGGTATCGGCTTCGACTTGTGAAAGATCGCGCATCCCGACAGAAGCGTTCCGGCCAGCAGCAGGCCGAGGAAAGCGGGAATCCGCAGGCGACGCCGGTCGGGCGCCGGTATTCGGGTTGTCGTCAATCCTAAAGCCCCTTATGGGTGCCGTCGCAGAGCGGCGCGCTGGCCGTCTTCTTGCAGCCGCAGAAATAGAGCGTTGCCGCCGCCGCGGCCTGGTATTTCAGCGGCTCGAATCCGCTGCCCTTGTGCGAGCCGTCGCAGAACGGCTGCTTGGCGCTCTGCCCGCAGGCGCACCAGAAATAGGTCTTGCCGGCTTCGACATCGACCGGGTAGGGGCTTTTCTGCGCCACCACGGGTTCTACCATCGTCCATCCCCTTTGTCCGCCGCCCCTGTACAATGGGCGACGCTCTGTACTAGTTTGTCGCCCAGGCGCGAAGAGGGCCTGAGCCGGGCCGACTTTACGGAACCGGCGGAGATTGCACAAGGATGGGCAGCGGCCCCCTCCTTGCCAGGCGAGATGGTTCCCCACCATGGCGGTTTCACAGCATGCAGCGGCGCCCACGACCACCGGCCCGGTGAGCGTAAAACCCGTGCTCGATCTTCTGCTCGCCGCGCCGCGCGGCTTCTGCGCCGGCGTCGACCGGGCGATCCAGATCGTCGAGCTGGCGCTGGAGAAGTTCGGGGCGCCGGTCTATGTCCGCCACGAGATCGTGCACAACCGCTTCGTGGTCGAGAGCCTGGAGGCCAAGGGCGCCGTCTTCGTCGACGAGCTTGACGCGGTGCCGGAGGGCGGCCGGGTGATCTTCTCCGCCCATGGCGTGCCGAAATCGGTGCCGGCCGAGGCGGAGCGGCGCCATCTGCTCTATTTCGACGCCACCTGCCCGCTGGTCTCCAAGGTGCACCGGGAGGCCGAGCGCCACTGGCGCCAGGGGTGCCAGATCGTCATGATCGGCCATGCCGGCCACCCCGAGGTGATCGGCACCGTCGGCCAGCTCCCGCCGGGCGCCGTTCTGCTGGTGGAGAATGTGGCGGATGTCGAGCGGATCGCGGTCGCGGACGGCACGCGCCTCGCCTATATCACCCAGACCACGCTTTCGGTCGACGAGACGGCCGCGGTGGTGAGTGCGCTGGCCCGACGCTTCCCCGCCATCGCCGGACCGCAGAAGGAGGATATCTGCTACGCCACCACCAACCGCCAGCGGGCGGTGAAGACCCTCGCCGCCCGCGTGCAGGCGATGCTGGTGATCGGCGCCCCCAATTCCTCCAACTCGCTGCGCCTGGTGGAAGTGGCGCGCCAGGCGGGCTGCGAGGCCACCTTCCTGGTGCAGCGGGCAAGCGACATCGACTGGGAGCGGATCGGAGCCCGCAATCCGATCGGCATCAGCGCCGGCGCCTCGGCCCCGGAAGCGCTGGTGGAGGAGGTCATCGCCGCTTTCGGCGCCCGTTTCGCGGTCCGCCTGGAAGAAGTTTCCCTCATGGCCGAGGACGTGCGCTTCAAGCTGCCGCGCGGCCTCGAGCGCTGATCCGATCAGAGCCCGCCGGACATGGCCGTCTATACCGAACTTAGCGACGACGACCTGGCGCAGATCCTGAAGCTTTACGACATCGGCGCCCTCGTCTCCTGCAAGGGCATCGCCGAGGGGGTGGAGAATTCCAACTACCTGCTCCAGACCGAGCGCGGCAGCTTCATCCTGACGCTCTACGAGCGCCGGGTGGCGGCGGCGAACCTGCCCTATTTCCTCGGCCTGATGGAGCATCTGGCGGCGCGCGGCCTGGCCTGCCCGACGCCGGTGCACGGCCACGACGGACGGGCGCTGCGCGAGATCGCCGGCCGCCCCGCCGCCCTCGTCACCTTTCTCTCCGGCATGTCGGTGCGGCGGCCCAAGCCCTGGCATTGCGCCAAGCTCGGCCGGGCGCTCGGCCGTCTGCACCAGGCCGGCGCCGATTTCCCGCTGAAGCGGCCGAACAGCCTCTCGCTTGGCGGCTGGCGGCTGCTGCTCGATGCTATCGGCCCGCGCGCCGACGAGGTTCGCGCCGGCCTTGGCGCCGACCTGGAGCAGGAATACGCGGCCCTGGCGGCAAGCTGGCCGAGCGCGCTCCCGGCCGGCATCATCCATGCCGATCTCTTTCCCGACAACGTCTTCTTCCTGGGCGAGGATCTCTCCGGCGTCATCGATTTCTACTTCGCCTGCAACGATCATTATGCCTACGACCTCGCCATCTGCCTCAATGCCTGGTGCTTCGAGAGCGACGGCGCCTTCAACGTCACCAAGGGCCGCGCCCTCCTGCAGGAATATGGCAAGGTCAGGCCGTGCACGGCGGCGGAGTTGGCGGCGCTCCCCATCCTGGCGCGCGGCGCCGCCTTGCGCTTTCTTCTGACCCGTCTCTACGATTGGCTGCACCGGGTGCCGGGCGCGCTGGTCAATCCGAAGGATCCGCTCGAATATCTGGCGCGGCTGAACTTCCACCGCGCGGTGCCGAGCGCCAGCGCCTATGGCCTGGATTGACGCGATGACCGCCGCCCCTCCCCTGGTCGAGATCTATACCGACGGCGCCTGCTCGGGCAATCCCGGGCCCGGCGGCTGGGGCGCGCTGCTGACGGCGGCCGGGCGGAGCCGGGAAATCTCCGGCGGCGAGGCCGCGACCACCAACAACCGCATGGAGCTTCTGGCGGCGATCAGCGCGCTGGAGGCGCTGCGCAAGCCCTGCCGCGTCCGCCTGCATACCGACAGCCGCTATGTGCACGACGGCATCACGCGCTGGATTCACCGCTGGAAAGCCAACGGCTGGCGCACCGCCGACCGCAAGCCGGTGAAGAATGCCGATCTATGGCAGCGGCTGGAGGCAGCCCTCGGCCGCCACGAGGTCGATTTCCTCTGGGTCCGCGGCCATGCCGGCGATCCCGGGAACGAGCGGGCCGATGCCATCGCCCGGGCCGGCCTCAAGGCCGCCGCCGATAAACAGGAAATTACAAATGAATAGAGCCCGGTTCTGAGTTTTCGTCAGAACCGAGCCCGGAAGGTGCGCGCGACATCGGCGACGATGCCGCGAGAGTGATGTCAGACCTGCTTCAGCAGCACTTCGGCGGCCGAGACTTCGAAGGCGCCGGGCTTCTCGACATTGAGATGCTTCACCACCCCATCCACGACCAGCATGGAATAGCGCTGCGAACGCTCGCCCATGCCGAACTTGGACCCGTCCATGGTGAGGCCGGCCTTGCGGGTGAAGTCGCCGTTGCCATCGGCCAGCATCAGCACCTTGTCGCCGGCATTCTGGCTCTTGCCCCAGGCACCCATGACGAAAGCATCGTTGACCGAGAGGCAGGCGAGGGTATCGACGCCCTTTTTCTTGAACTCGGCCGCATGTTCCAGGAAGCCCGGCAGGTGCTTGGCCGAGCAGGTCGGGG
>CALCYJ010000215.1 GCA_937905845.1 uncultured Rhodospirillales bacterium | reverse complement strand
GTAGAAGCCGCGCACCTCGGGGCGGAAGACATGGACAATGATGTCGCCGGCATCGACCAGGACCCAGTCGTTCTGCGGCATGCCTTCGACCCGGACGGGACCCGCATGGCCCGCGTCCTTCAACCGGCGCGCCAGATGGTCGGCGATGGCGCCGACCTGGCGCTGGGAACGCCCCTGCGCCACCACCATGTAATCGGCGATGGCGCTCTTGCCCGCCAGATCGACCACCACCACGTCTTCCGCCTTGTCCTCGTCGAGGCTGTGGCGGACTAAGGCGAGCAGCCGGGCGACGGTATCCTCGACCGGCTCACGCCGCGTCTTGACCATGGCCTTGACTTTGGGCGAAGCGGTGCGGCGGGCCGCCGTCCTGGCCGCGGCCAGGGGTTTGGCCGGTTTGGCCGGTTTGGCCGGCGCTCGGGATTTGAGCTTGGGCGCAGCCTTGGCTTCGGGCTTGCCGGTCTTCGGCTTGGCAGCCTTCGGTTTAGCGGCCGCGGGTTTGGCCGCCTTCGGTTTGGCCGCTTTCGGTTTGGTTTGGGGCTCTGGCTTGGCGCGGGACCGGGCGGGGGCCTTGGTCACGGCCATGGACGACGGGGTCCGGTTTCGGTCTGCGGCTTTGCGGGTAACGATGGCTCGATGCTCCTCAGTCTAAGGACCGGTGGCTAGGGACCGGTGGCGGCGATCTGCCGGGCGCGCCGGCTGCGGATTTCCGTCGCCGATGCAGGGTGCTTCGCGGCGGGAATGAAACACCAGGCGGGCGGCTTGCGTCCGGCCAGGAGCCGCGCCTCGCGATCGGGCAGACGGTCGCGGCGGTAGCGGTGCGCCGCCAGACCGGCCAAAGCCTTGTAACAATAGGTGGGACGGTCGAAAACCGCAACCGGCACGCCCTGGAAGATGTCGGTCCAGCGCTGCCAGCGGTCGATCTGGCGCAGATTGTCGGCGCCCATGATCCAGACGAAGCGGCGCCCCGGCCCGCGCCGGGCGAGCGCCTTCAGCGTGTCGGCGGTAAAGCGCGTGCCGAGCCGCTGCTCGATGGCGCTCACCTTGATGCGGGGATGGCGGGCGGCCTTGCGCGCTTCGGCCAGGCGTTCGGGGAAGGGCGCCATGCCTTCGTTGGGCTTCAAGGGATTCTGGGGCGAGACCAGCCACCATATTTCGTCCAGCGCCAGCACCTTCAGCGCCAGGAGGCTGATATGCCGGTGCCCGTCGTGCGCCGGGTTGAAGGAGCCGCCGAGCAGGCCGATCCGCCGGCCGCCGCAGCCGGACAGCGTCATGGCGCTCAGGGCCGCACCTGGCCCTGGCCATAGATCTCGTATTTGAAGCTGGTGAGCTGCTCCACCCCCACCGGCCCGCGGGCATGCAGCTTGCCGGTGGCGATGCCGATCTCCGCGCCCATGCCGAACTCGCCGCCGTCGGCGAACTGGGTCGAGGCATTGTGCAGCACGATGGCGCTGTCCACCCGGTCGAGGAAGAGACGCGCCGCCGCCTCGTCCGCGGTCACGATCGCCTCGGTATGGTGCGAGCCGTGGCGGGCGATATGGGCGATCGCCCCCTCGACGCCTGAGACCTGCTTCACGGCGATGATGGCATCGAGATATTCGGCATCCCAATCGGCATCATGAGCCTGCCGCACGCGGGCATCGAGCGCCATCGTCGCCTCATCCCCCCGGATCTCGCAGCCGGCGGCGATCAGGTCGGCCAGGATCGGCGGCAGCAGGCGGGCCGCGGCGCGCGCGTCCACCAGCAGCGTCTCGGCGGCGCCGCAGACGCCGGTGCGCCGCATCTTGGCATTGAGCACGATGGCGCGCGCCATGGCGAGGTCCGCCGCCTGATCGACATAGACATGGCAATTGCCGTCGAGATGGGCCAGGACCGGCACGCGGCTCTCGCGCTGCACCCGTTCGATCAGCGACTTGCCGCCACGCGGCACGATCAGATCGAGGCTGTCGCTCATGGCCAGGAGATGGCCGACGGCCGCGCGCTCCTTGGTCGGCACGAGCTGGATCGCGGCCGGATCGAGACCCGCCTCGACCAGCCCCCGCACCAGGGCCCGGTGGATGGCGCGCGAGGAATGAAAGCTCTCGCTGCCGCCGCGCAGGATGCAGGCATTGCCCGATTTCAGGCACAGGCCGCCGGCATCGGCGGTGACGTTGGGGCGGCTTTCGTAGATGATGCCGATGACGCCGAGCGGCACCCGCACCCGGGTGATACGGAGGCCGTTGGGGCGGGTCCAGTCGGCGATCACGGCACCGACCGGATCGGGCAGGGCGGCGATCTCCTCCAGGCCGCGCGCCATGGCGATAACGCGGCTTTCGTCCAGCATCAGCCGGTCGCGCAGTGCCGGACCAAGATCCGCCGCCGCCGCGAGGTCGGCGGCATTGGCGGCGAGGACGGCGGCAGCGTCCTGGCGCAGCGCCGCCGCCGCCGCGCGGAGGGCTGCCGATTTCTGCTCTGGCGCCGCCAGGGCGAGGCTTGCCGCCGCCAGGCGCGCCCGGGTGCCGAGCGCCGCCATCGTCGCGGCGAGATCTCCTGCCGCGACCCTTGCGCCTTCCGCATCGATTGCCGTGGTTTGCGCCTTCATATCGGACCTTAGCTCCTGGCCTGTCGTATCCGGCCGCTCGACTGTAGCGCAAGACGCCGGGCTTTTCACCGCGGCGATTGCGCCGGCATTGTCCGCCATCCTCCTCAGTCGATCACCAGATCGTCGCGGTGGATCATCTCGTCGCGCCCCGGGGTGCCGAGGATGGCCGCGATCTCGCCGCTCTGCCGCCCCATGATGCGCCGGGCATCGGCCGCGCCATAGGCGCAGAGGCCGCGGCCGACCGGCCTTCCGTCGGGATCCTGGACCAGCACCGCGTCGCCGCGCTCGAATCCGCCCTCGACCGCGGTGACGCCGGCCGGCAGCAGGCTTTTGCCGCCCTTCAGCGCCCGCACGGCTCCGGCATCGACGGTGAGGCTGCCGGCGGGTTGCAGGCTGCCGGCGATCCATTGCTTGCGCGCCGTCTTGGGACTGGCCTTGGGGATGAACCAGGTGGCGCGCGCGCCCTCGGCGATGGCGGAAAGCGGCCGCATCACACTGCCCGAGGCGATGACCATGCGGCAGCCGGCGCCAAGCGCGATGCGGGCGGCGGCAAGTTTCGTCACCATGCCGCCCTTGCCAAGGCCCGAGCGCGGCTCTCCGGCCATGGCCTCGATCTCGGGCGTCAGCTCGCGGATCTCCGGCAGGAAGACCGCCGCGGGATCGCTCGCCGGATCGGCGGTATAAAGCCCGTCGATGTCGGACAGCAGCACCAGGCAATCGGCCGAGACCATCTGCGCCACCCGCGCCGCCAGCCGGTCGTTGTCGCCATAGCGGATCTCGCTGGTCGCCACCGTGTCGTTCTCGTTGATCACCGGCACGGCGCCGAGCTTCAGCAGCGTGTTGAGGGTGCTGCGGGCATTGAGATAATGGCGCCGCTCCTCGGTATCGCCGAGGGTGAGGAGGATCTGCGCCACGCCGAGCCCGTGGCGGGCCAGCGCTTCCTGATAGGCATGGGCGAGGCGGATCTGGCCGACGGCCGCCGCCGCCTGGCTTTCTTCGAGCCGGAGCGGCCCGGAACTGAGGCCCAAATGGCGGCGGCCGAGCGCGATGGCGCCTGATGAGACCACCAGCACCTCCTGGCCGCGCGCGCGGGCCGCGGCGATATCGCCGGCCAGGGCGTCGAGCCAGTCGCGGCGCAGCCGGCCGCTCTGGGGGTCGACCAGCAGCGCCGAGCCGATCTTGACCACGAGCCTGGCCGCGTCGGCGAGCCCGCGCCGGGCTTCGTCTTTCACGGCTGCCACTCCGGCTCGGGCGCAGGCGCGCCCGGCGCCAGGTTTGCGCCCGGCACGCCGGCGCGATGGGCGTGGATGGCTTCCAGCAGGGCGAAGAGCATCGCCTCGACCCCCTGGCCGCTCGCGCCCGAGAGCAGCAGAACCGGCCGCCGGCTGATCTTGCGCAGCGCCCGCCGCTTGGCCTCGGCTTCCTCGGCCGGCAGGGCGTCGATCTTGTTCAGCCCGATGATCTCTGGCTTTTCGCTCAAGCCCTGGCCGTAACCCTTGAGTTCGCGCCGGATGGTGCGATAGGCGGCGCGCACATCCTCCTCCGTGCCGTCGATCAGGTGCAGGAGCACGCCGCAGCGCTCGACATGGCCAAGGAACCGGTCGCCCAGGCCAGCACCTTCGTGCGCGCCCTCGATCAGCCCCGGCAGGTCGGCGAGCACGAATTCCTCCTCGCCCGCCTGCACCACGCCGAGCTGGGGCGTGAGGGTGGTGAAAGGATAGTCGGCGATCTTGGGCCGGGCGCGGCTCACGCGGGAGAGAAAGGTCGATTTGCCGGCGTTGGGCAGGCCGACCAGGCCGGCGTCGGCGATGAGCTTGAGGCGCAGCCACAGCCAGCGCTCCTCGCCCGGCCAGCCGGGATCGAAGCGGCGCGGCGCCTGGTTGGTCGCGCTCTTGTAATGGGTATTGCCAAAGCCGCCGTCGCCGCCGCGCACCAGCACGATGCGCTGGCCGACCGCGGTCATGTCGGCGACCACCTGCTCGTTGTTCTCGTCGAGCAGCTGGGTGCCGCGCGGCACCCGGACGACGAGATCGGGCGAGGCGGCGCCGGTGCGGTTGCGGCCCATGCCGTGGCCGCCGCGCTTGGCCTTGAAATGCTGCTGATAGCGGAAGTCGATGAGGGTATTGAGCCCGTCGACGCATTCGACGACGACGCTGCCGCCGCGGCCGCCGTCGCCGCCGTCGGGGCCGCCGAATTCGATGAATTTCTCACGCCGGAAGCTACAGGCGCCGGGACCGCCGTCGCCGCTCTTCACATAGATCTTGGCCTGGTCGAGGAACTTCATGGCGGCGTCAAGCTCAGCCTGGAGAGGAAATGGGGCCGGGTTTTAGGAAATAGGTAAGGCGTCGGGGCACAAGAACCGGGGCAAAAGAAAAAGGGGAATGGCGGCCCATTCCCCTCGTTTCTCCGGTCTGGAATGGGTGGCGATGTTCAGCCCTGCGGCGGCACCACCGAGATATAGGTCCGTCCCTTCGGCCCGCTGTGGAACAGCACGCTGCCCGGAACCAGGGCGAAAATCGTATGGTCCTTGCCCAGGCCGACATTCTTGCCCGGATGGAACTCGGTGCCGCGCTGGCGCACCAGGATATTGCCGGCGATCACCTGCTGGCCGCCGAAACGCTTGACGCCAAGCCGCCGGCCGGCCGAATCGCGGCCGTTGCGCGAACTGCCGCCTGCCTTCTTATGAGCCATCTCGTCTACTCCTCAAAACCGGCGCCGCGCCTGCGGCCGCCGCTTTGCCGCCCGGTCAGGCCGTGGCGATGTCCGTGATCTTCAGCACCGTCAGCGCCTGGCGATGGCCGTTCTTGCGGCGGTAGTTCTGCCGGCGCTTCTTCTTGAAGACGATGATCTTGTCGCCGCGGGTCTGCTTCACCACTTCCGCCGTCACCCGGGCGCCGGCCACCAGCGGCGCGCCAAGCGTAACCCCGGCCTCGCCGCCGACCGCCAGGACCTGATCGATTTCCAGCGTGCTGCCGGCATCCACCGGGAGCTTCTCGACCTCGATAATATCGTCCTTGGCGACCTTGTACTGCTTTCCGCCGGTCTTGATGACTGCGAACATGGTGATCCTGCCTATCGCTATCTCGGCGGTTCCGCCCGAGGAGAGCGCATCATCCCTCGCCAGAACCGGCCGGCCGCCACGCAAGCCGCATGCGGCAGCAGGGCTGTCCCTGGCCGCGCGGCTCGAAGGGGTGGGAATATAGCCGCCCGTCCGTCCCTGTCAATGGCTTTCCCGGGCGGCGGCCCGCGGCCCGGCCGCCCAACTTCATCCGCGCCGGTTTCGGGATGGTGGCGTTTCCGGCTGGTCGAGCGGGGGGCTTGCGCTACAATGGCGGCCGGTCGAGCCGGATCTCAGGACCCCGGATCTCAGGACCGAAGTCTATTGCGCCGAGGGTTGAGCCGATGCGTCTGCTGATTGCGATGATGAAGCACGAGACCAACACGTTTTCGCCGGTGGTGACCGATCTCAAGCGTTTCGAGGATTGGGGATTGTTCTATGGCGAGGCGGCGCGGCGGGCCTATGAGGGCACCGGCATGCCGTTCGCCGCCTATCTCGACCTGGCGAAGGCGATCGGCGCCGAGGTGGTGACGCCGGTGGCGGCCGAGGCGATGCCGGGCGGCCCGGTGACGCGCGCCGCCTACGAGCATCTCTCGCAGGCCATCTTGGATGCGGTCGGGGATTGCGATGCCGCCCTGCTCGATCTTCACGGCGCCATGGTGAGCGAGACGACGCCGGACGGCGAAGGCACGCTTCTGGAGCGCATCCGCCGCCTCAAGCCCGGCCTGCCCATTGCCGTCACCCTCGATCTGCACTGCAACCTGACGCAGCGCATGGTGGAGAATTGCACCGCGCTCATCGGCTACAAGACCTATCCCCATGTCGATATGTACGCGGTCGGCCGCCAGGTCGGGGAGATCGTGCTGGGCACGATGCGGGGCGCGCCCGCGCCGGTGATGGCCTGGGGCAATGTGCCGCTGCTCTCCCAGACCCTGTGCCAGGGCACCGACGACCAGCCGATGCGCGGGCTGATCGCGCTGGCCCGCGACATCGAGGCCGAGGGCGCTCTCGCGGCCACGATCTTCGGCGGCTTCGCGCTCGCCGACATGCCCGATGCCGGCACGTCGGCGATCGTCGTCGCGACCCAGGCGCCAGCCGCCGCCGCCTGGCGCAAGCGGCTGCTCGATGCCGCCTGGTCCAGCCGGGAGGATTTCATCTAGAAGCCCGAACCGCTGGAAGCGGCGCTGGCGCGCGCCAAGGCCATCGAGCAGGGGCCGGGTGTGCTGCAGGATCATGCCTGCAATACCGGC
>CALCYJ010000214.1 GCA_937905845.1 uncultured Rhodospirillales bacterium | reverse complement strand
CATCCGGTGGTCCGGGCGGCCGTGCGCGCGGCGCCGCTGCTGGTGACGCCGCGGATGCGCGAGGCCGCGGCGGAAGCGACGCTGGAGACTGCATTCCGGGCCGGCGCCATTGCCCGCAGGATCGTGCGGCGCGGCTGATGCTCGACCTCAAGGCGCTGATCCGCACCATTCCGGATCATCCCAAGCCCGGCATCCTGTTCCGCGACATCACGACGCTGCTCCAGAGCGCCAGCGGCTTCCGCCGCGCCGTCGACGAACTGGTGCAGGCCCATGCCGGCCGGCGCATCGACAAGGTGGCCGGCATCGAGGCGCGCGGCTTCATCCTGGGCGGTGCCGTGGCGCACCAGCTCAGCGTCGGCTTCGTGCCCATCCGCAAGAAGGGCAAGCTGCCCTTCAAGACCATCGCGCAACCTTACGCGCTGGAATATGGCACCGACGTGGTGGAAATGCATGTCGATGCGGTGGCGGCCGGCGAGAGCGTTCTGCTGATCGACGACCTGATCGCCACCGGCGGCACGGCGGAAGCGGCGATCGGCCTGATCCGCCAGGCGGGCGGTACGATCGCCGGCTGCTCCTTCGTCATCGACCTGCCCGATCTTGGCGGCCGGCGGCGGCTGGAGGGGCTGGGGGTGAGCGTCCATACGCTCTGCGCCTTCTCCGGGCATTAGCGCTTGAAGGGCACCGTGGTGCCGGCGCGCGCGCACGCGGCTTTACAGCGCGCCGCCGGCGCTTCAGGATAGTGCCATGGCGCATGGCATCACCGGCATCGATCATGCCCTCGTGGGCGTCGGCGATCTTGAGGGGGCACGCCGCCGTTTCGAGCGCCTGGGCTTTACCACGACGCCGCGCGGCCGGCACGATGCCTGGGACACGGCGAATTATTGCATCATGTTCGCCGGCGATTACCTCGAACTGCTCGGAACCGTGGCGCCGGCCCGGACGACCGGCGGGCTCGACCGGCTTCTGGCGGAGCGGGGCGAAGGCCTGGCCGGGATCGCGCTCGCCACGGCGGATGCCGCCCAGGCGCACGCGGCGCTGGCGGCAAGCGGCCTGGCCGCCGCGGCACCCCAGGCGCTCGGCCGCAGCCTGGAGACGCCGGAGGGAGCGCTGCGGCCAAGCTTCACCCTGGTGCATCTGACGCCCGAGGCGGCGCCGCTTTCCCATGAGAGCCTGGAAACCCATTTCCGCGTTTTCCTCTGCCAGCACCGCACGCCCGAACTGATGCGCCGGCCCGAATGGCTGACCCATGCCAACGGCGCCGCCGGCATCGCCGCGATCACCGTGGTAACGGAGGAGCCGGGCCGGCTCGGCCATGCTTTCGAGCGGCTGTTCGGGGCCGGGGCCACGGCGATGACCGACGATACGCTCGCCGTCTTCACCGGAAACGGCGCGATCCTGTTCGTGACGCCCGAGGATCTCGCGGTCCTTTATCCGGGCGTCGCCACGGAGGATGTGCCGCTGCCCTATATCGCCGGCCTGAGCCTCAAGGTCGCCGACCCCGAGCGCACGGCGGAATGCCTGGCCGCCGCCGGCGTGCCCTTCACCCGCGGTGCCGAGGGCGCGGTGCGCGTCGCGCCGAAGGACGCCTGCGGCGTCGTCCTCCAGTTCGCGCTATAAGGTTCTTGTGCGATAAGGTTCTTGCGTGCCGCACGGCCGGTTTATGCGATAAGGAATGCGGGGCCGCGACGCCAGATTTTGACAGATCGCAACTTCTTGCGGCATCCTAGAGCCGTTGTCGCAAAAGTGGACAGCGCTTTTGCGACAGGAACAGGCTCTAGGATGTTGAGTGAGCGCGAATTCCGATCGACCGGCTGATTCCATCCGGTCGGAAAACGCGCTAAGGGACGGGGTGGAGCGAAACAGAACAGGCGGGTTTGACCGGTACCGGGCCCGGCGGCCGGCCTTTGGGGGGAAAAATGTGGTGGGAACGGTTCGGCGTTGCCCCCGTACGGCCCGAAGAGGCCGACGCTGGATGGCATCGGGTCGATCTGACGATACGCTCGCTGAGCCTGTTGGAGCGGGCGTTGAAAGGGGCCGCGGGTGCCGGCGCGGTCGGCTGGTGGGCGGGACCCTGGCAGCCGACGCAAAAGGGCCATCAGGCCACCTTGAGCGTCTATTTCGCCAAACGCACCCACGCCAAGGCCTTCGAGGCCAATCCCCCCGTCTCCCAGCGGCGCTAAAGACATAACGGTCCGGAGATCGGCTCCCCGCGACGATGGGCCGCGGCCCGGGTCAGGCGGGGCGCCGGCGCACCAGGCCGATGGAGATCAGGGTCATTACGATCTCGTCGTGCTGGTTCAGAACCTCGGTGCGATAGCGGCAGGAGCCGATGTCGGGGCGGCTTTTCGACGGCGTCTTGTCGATGCAGGTGCTGCGGACGCGGATCGTATCGCCCGGCCGCACCGGCTTCAGCCAGCGCAGATCGTCGAACCCGGGCGATCCGGTGCCGGCGGTCTGACTGACGACGTTATCGACCATCAGCCGCATCATGATCGAGGCGGTATGCCAGCCCGAGGCGATCAGCCCGCCATAGATGCTTTTCCGCGCGGCGGCCTCGTCGATATGGAAGGGCTGAGGATCGAAAGCGCGGGCGAATTTTATGATTTCCTCGGCGGTGAGGGTGCGGCTTGCCGTCTCGCGCACTTCGCCGACCACGACCTCTTCGAAATACTGCATGGGTCCCTCCTCCTTCAGGCGGCGGCGGCCGGGCGGCGGCCGTAGAAACCCATGGCGCGGAAGGTCATCACCACCTCGTCCTTCTGGTTGTAGAGCTTGTAGTCGCTCATCACCACGCCGCGGTCGGGCTTGCTGCGCGAGGGCGTCGCCTCGGTGACGAGCATGTGCAGACGCAGCGTATCGCCCGGGCGTACCGGCTTCAGCCAGCGCAGCGTCTCCACCCCCGACGAGCCCATGCTGGCGGCATCGCCGACGAAACCGTCCACCATCATGCGCATGCAGATCGAGCCGGTGTGCCAGCCCGAGGCGATCAGCCCGCCGAAGATGCTGTTCTTGGCCGCCGCCTCGTCTATATGGAACGGCTGGGGGTCGAAATCGCGGGCGAAGGCCAGGATCTCCTCCGCGCTGACATGCCGCGGGCCCATCTCGACCACCATGCCGACGGTGAAATCCTCGAAATACCTCATGCCATCGCTCCTTTAGCTGCTCTTCTGGCGACTTGCTCTTCAGGCGGGTTTGCTCATCAGCGCCTTGTTCGGGTCTTAAGCGGCGAAGCGGAAATACAGGACATCGCCGTCGCGCACGGCATATTCCTTCCCCTCCAGGCGGAACTTGCCGGCCTCCTTGGCGCCGGTCTCGCCGCGGCCGGCGACATAATCGTCATAGCCGATCGTCTCGGCGCGGATGAAGCCCTTTTCGAAATCGGTATGGATCACGCCGGCGGCTTCCGGCGCGCGGGCGCCTTTCTTCACCGTCCAGGCGCGGGTTTCCTTCGGTCCGGCGGTGAAGAAGGTGACGAGGCCGAGCAGATCATAGCCGGCGCGGATGACCCGGGCGAGGCCGGTCTCGTGCAGCCCGAGATCGGCGAGAAAGGCCTCTCGTTCCCCCTCGTCGTCGAGCAGCGCAACCTCGGCCTCGATCGCGGCCGAGACCACGATGCAGCCGGCGCCCTCGGCTGCGGCCATCGCCGCCACCTTGGCCGAGTAATCGTTGCCGTGAGCGGCGGCCGCTTCCTCGACATTGCAGACATAGAGCACCGGCTTAGCGGTGAGAAGCTGTAGCTCGGCGAAAGCGCGGCCCTCGCCCTCCGCCGGCACCACGCTGTGTGCCGGCCGGCCCGCCCGCAGCGCCGCCAGCACGCGCTCCAGCAGGCTCAGGCGCAGCTTCGCCTCCTCGTCGCCGCCGCGCGCCTTCTTGGCCGTGGCATCGAAGCGCCGCTCCATGGAATCGAGGTCGGCCAGCATCAGTTCGGTCGCAACGGTCGCGGCGTCGCTCGCCGGATCGATGCGGCCCTCGACATGGGTAATATCGTCATTGTCGAAACAGCGCAGCACATGAACGATGGCATCGACCTCGCGGATATGCGCCAGGAACTGGTTGCCCAGCCCCTCGCCCTTGGAGGCGCCGCGCACCAGACCGGCGATATCGACGAAGGCCAATTGGGTCGGCACGATCGTGGCCGAGCGGGCGATGCCGGCCAGAATCTGAAGCCGCGCGTCGGGCACCGCGACGAGGCCGGTATTGGGCTCAATGGTGCAGAAAGGATAATTCGCCGCCTGCGCCGCCGCCGTCTGGGTCAGGGCGTTGAACAGGGTCGACTTGCCGACATTGGGCAGGCCGACGATACCGCATTTAAACCCCATTGCCGCCCTCCTTGGGCGTGCTCTTCGCTGCCTTGTCGGGCCTTGCGCCCGGGGCGGCGGGCTTGGCTGGCGGCGGATGCAGGATCAGCGCGATTTTGGAGGCGAAAGCCGCGTCCTTGCCCGCCGTCAGCAGCGGTGCCGCCTCCGCCAGGGCGTCGAGCAGCGGGTTGAGCCAGGCGCCGTCGGCCTTGGCGAAAGGATGCAGCACATAATCGATGACCCGGTCCCCCCGCTCGCCCGGACGGCCGATGCCGAGCCGGCAGCGCCGGTAGTCGGCGCCGATATGGGCATCGAGCGAGCGCAACCCGTTGTGTCCGGCATGGCCGCCGCCCTGCTTCATCCGCAGCTTGCCCGGCGCCAGGTCCAGATCGTCATGGAAGACCACCAGGTCCGCGGGTTCCAGCCGGAAGAAGCGCATGGCATCGCCGACCGCATCGCCCGAGAGGTTCATGAAGGTCATCGGCTTGAGGGCCAGCACCTTGTCCTCGCCCAAGCGTCCTTCGGCGATCTGGCCCTGGAAGCGGCTGCGCCACGGCCCGAAGCCATGGCGGCGGACGATCGCGTCCACCGCCATGAAGCCGATATTATGCCGCGTCGCGGCATATTCGGCGCCGGGATTGCCAAGACCGGCCAGGAGCAGCATGAAGGCGGCCGGCGGCGGGCGTCAGGTCGCGGCCTTCTTTTCCGCCTCCGGCGCGGCGGCGGCGGCCTCGGCCGCGGGCTTGACCTCCGTCTCGCGCGAGACGGTGGGCGGCGCCACGGTCGCCACCGTGAAGTCGCGGTCGGCGATGACCGGGCTTGCGCCGTCGGGCAGGGCGATATGGCTGATATGGATCGAATCGCCGATCTCACGTCCGGCCAGGCTGATGGTGATACGGTCGGGGATCGCATCGGCGCGGCAATAGCATTCGATCTCGTGGCGCACCACATTGAGCACGCCGCCGCGCTTGAGGCCGGGGCTTTCAAGCTCGCCGGTGAAGACCACCGGCACCAGGACGCGGATGCGGGCGTCGGTGCTCACCCGCATGAAATCGACATGGATCGGCCGGTCGGTCACCGGGTCGAGCTGCACATCGCGCGGCAGAACTCGGGTCCGCCGCTCGCCTACCGCGACCTCGAACAGCTTGCTGGTAAAGCCGCCGCGGTGCAGCTCGCGCAGCACTTCGAGCTGATCGACCGAAATCAGCTCGGGCGCCTCCTTGCCGCCGTAGATCACGGCCGGCACTCGCCCCGTGCGGCGAACGGCGCGGGCGGTCCCCTTGCCGGCCCGGCCGCGCGCCTCGGCGGCGATCGTCTGAATCTCGCTCATATCGTCACTCCTCGTGCAAAGAGAGGCGGGATCTCCCGCCCCACCATCGGCCACGGCCTCCAGGGGTGCCGCCAGCCACTAAAGCCCGATCCTTGGAAAAGCAGGCTCACTTTGTCCTGCAAGGATCAGGCGCCGAAACAACAGCCTGCTTTAAGCGTCCGCCTCAGTCGAACAGGCTCGATACCGAGGATTCGTCGCTGATCCGCCGCATCGCCTCGCCGATCAGCGGCGCGACGCAGATCTGCCGGACATTGCCGGAAAGCCGCACCGCCTCCGTCGCCATGATACTGTCGGTCGTCACCAGCTCCTTCAACTTCGAGGCGGCGACGCGCGCCACGGCCCCGCCCGAAAGCACGCCGTGCGTGACATAGGCGGAAACCGACTTGGCGCCCTTTTCGATCAGCGCATTGGCGGCGTTGCACAGGGTGCCGGCGGAATCGACGATGTCATCGACCAGGATGCAATGCCGGCCATCCACGTCGCCGATGATGTTCATCACTTCCGACACGCCCGCCCGCTCGCGCCGCTTATCCACGATCGCGAGGTCGGCGTCAAGGCGCCGGGCATTGGCCCGCGCCCGGACGACGCCGCCGACATCGGGCGATACGATCAGCGGTTCCATCCCGTCGTAATGCTGCTTGATGTCGCGCACGATGGTCGGCGCGGCGAAGAGATTGTCGGTCGGGATGTCGAAGAAGCCCTGGATCTGGCCGGCGTGGAGATCGAGCGTCAGCACCCGGTTGGCGCCGGCGGTGGTGATGAGATTGGCGACCAGCTTGGCGGAAATCGGCGTGCGCGGCCCGGGCTTGCGATCCTGCCGCGCATAGCCGAAATAGGGGATCACCGCGGTGATGCGCCGGGCCGAGGCGCGCCTGAGCGCATCGAGGCAGACCAGCAGCTCCATGAGATTGTCGTTGGTCGGATAGGAGGTGGACTGGATGACGAAAACATCCTCGCCGCGGACATTCTCGTGAATCTCGACGAACACTTCCATGTCGGAGAAGCGGCGCACGCTCGCCCGCGTCAAAGGCACGTTGAGATAGGTCGCAATGGCTTCCGCCAGCGGACGGTTGCTGTTACCGGCCAGCACTTTCATACCCATTGCCCTCGCAACAGCGGACGACACCCATCGATCGGCGGCCGCCAGATCCGCAAACCACGGACCCGCTGTCCGCAGACCCGCCGTCCATCACCGGCGGCGGCCGCGCCGGCCTGACCCGCTTATCGGCGGGGCAGCGGGGCAGCGGATCGATACGCGCGGCGCAAGGCTCAAAAACCTCAACCGTTCCAGCACCCTCCGCCGATCCCGCGCCCCGGAATCCGCGCTGGACCCGATGGTCGGAAAGGCGGTCCACCCCGCTTGCCGCGGCGGACTGTATCAGCGTGTCATCTGGCTGTAAACATGGGAAGAAGGGCCTTGAGCCCCCGGCGTGCGCTCAGAGGCCGCCGTTGCTCTCGACGAGCTGCATCAGGCCGTCGGCCGCCCCCAGCGCCGCCAGATAGGCGACGGAGCCCCAGGCATGCTCGATCTGGCTCCGGGCGACATGGTTGTTCTGGTTCACCGTGCCGAGAACCCGGCCGTCGCTGGTGCGCAAGGTCCAGGCGATGGAAACGATCTCGTCTTGGCCGGCCGGGGCGGTTTGGACATGGGCGCTGAGGCGATAGGCGCCCGGAGCCGGCGGGGCTACGACCCGCAGGCCGTTCAGGCCCAGCGCCGCGCCGATCGCCTGCGCCAGCGCCTGATCGCCATCTCCCGGCGCGCCGTCGATCTTCTGGATCAGGAAGCGCGGCGTCTCGTTCGGCAACGGGATCCGCCCGCCGCCCGCCGCGGTCTGCTCGCCGCCGTCGTTTTGCAGCGCCAGGCGCGCGATATCCGCCGCCGCGCGGTCGGCCAGGCCGGCGAGCGCCCTTTCGTCGCCTTGCTGCCAGGCCGCGGTGGCAAGGGTCGCGCTCTGATGGGTGCTGCCACCGGTGAGGCCGGTCGGCCCGATCAGCGTCCAGCGCAGGGTGACGCGGCTCATGCCGCCGGCGGTGGGCGTCGCCTGCGCTTCGCCCTGCACGAGATAGCTGCCCTGGACGCTGCGGCTCGAGGCCGGGATGTCGCGCTGACGCAGGCCGTGGGCCACGAGGGCGGAGAGCACCTGCGCCACCCCGGGCGGCGCGCCCTGCAACGGCGCCACGGTGAGGCCGGTTTCGGGTCCGGGGGCGAGAAGATCGCCCGGCGCCGGCATCGTGTGCACCGTCTGGAAGGGATGCGGCAGCGGCTGGCAGGAGGCTAGGGCCAGCCCGGCGGCCAGCAGCAGAAGACCGTGAAACCGGGGCATCACGGGCGCTCGCGGCCGGGCGGCATCAGGACGATGGCGGAGAGCTGGCGGCCGTAATCGGGCTCGGCCCGGTGCGTCGCCCGGCGATAGCTGAAGAAGGCATCTTCCTCGACATAGGTATCGCGCGCGAGGTCGGAAATGCGCCCGATGCCGGCCGCCCTCAGGCGCTGGGCCACGTAGCCCGGCAGGTCGAACAGCCAATGGCCCGGCCGGGCGGCGGGACGAAAGAAGCCCTCGTTCGCGGGATCGGCGGCCAGGAAAGGGGCGGGAAAACCCGGGCCGACTTCGTAGGAGGGCTGGCGGATCGAAGGACCGATCGCGGCCACCAGGCTCTCGCGCCGCGCGCCCGCGTTCAGCAGGCAGGCGATCGTGGCTTCGAGGATGCCGCCGAGCGCGCCCTTCCAGCCGGCATGGCAGGCGCCGATCACCGGCGTTTGCGCATCGGCCAGGAGCACCGGCACGCAATCGGCGGTGAGAATGCCAAGGGTGAGGCCGGGGGTCCGGGTGACGAGCCCATCGGCCCTGGGCCGCGGGGCTGCGAGCGGCGGGGCGGCAATCTCCAGGCAGGTGGCGCTATGGATTTGATGCATCGTCGCCAGCATCTTGTCGTCCTGGCCGAGCATGGCCATGGCGCGGCGGCGGTTCTCCACGACGGAATCGGGTGCATCGCCCGAGCCCGGGCCGCAATTGAGCCCGGCATAAAGGCCGGTTGAAACACCGCCGGTTCGGGTGAAGAAACCATGGCGGATGCCGGGCAGGGGATCGAGCGCCGGGCTTCTCAGCGGGGTTTCGGCCCTCTCGGGTGCGGGTGCGGCGGGAGTGGTCATGGGCGCGGGCGTCCGTTTCCGGCTGATCGGGTTGTGGCGGCAGGCGCGCCTTGGGTTGGCTCGCACGCCTCCAGTCCGGCGGGCGGGCCAAGCCCCGGCCGGGTTAGGCACAGGCTCTGAAACAGGGTGCCCATGGCGTCGGCCGCGGTCAACCGGGTCAGAGCGGCGGCGACCTCCGCGGCGGCGGCGGGGCTCGATTGCGCGAGCCGGGCCGCGCGCGCGGCGATACCCAGCCGCTCCAGGAACAGGCCCTGGGGCAGCGGGCCGAAAATTGCGGCACCGGCCAGCGCCGCCGCCCCGGCCAGCGCCGCGAAATCGACATGGGCGGTGAGATCGGCGGTGCCGGGATCGATCAGGGGCGGGTGCGGGCGCTGGTCGCGCAAGGCCTGAAGACTGTCGCCCGGGGCGCTGACCGGCGGGCCGTAATCAAGGATCAGCGCCGCCCCGCCCTCCTGCACCAGGCGGGTGGCGATGGTGCCGGCGACGGCACGGCCGGCGGCGGAAATCTCGGCGATGCCGCCGACCGGCGCCGCGCGGACTAAAGGCCCGAGCAGGGCGGCGACCGGTGCTGGATCGGGGCTCAGGCCCAGGCGGAATTGGTCCTCGGCATCGAGCATCACCAGCCGTTCGTGCCAGCCGCCGGAGCGGCGCTCGAACTGGCGGATCGGCAGCGCATCGAAAAACTCGTTGGCGATCAGGATCATCGGGCCGGGCGGCAGCGTTTCGATCGCGGCATGGAAGGTGGGCTCGGCGGCGCTCAGGCGCTCCGCCTGGATCGCGCGCAGGCGCGGGCTCGTTTCCACCAGATGCAGCGTCAGGGCGGCGCTAAAAGCGGGATCGAGGCGCGCGGCCCGCAGCGCGTCTGCCATCAGCGTGCCCCGGCCGGGCCCAAGCTCGACCAGGAGGAACGGCGCCGGCCGGCCGAGCCGATGCCAGGTATCGACCGCCCACAGGCCCAGAAGCTCGCCGAACATCTGGCTGATTTCCGGTGCGGTCGTGAAATCGCCGGCCTGGCCGAAGGGTTCGCTCAGAGCATAATATTCCTGCACCGCCTCGGCCATGAACCGGTCGAGCCCGATCGGCCCGAGATGGCGGATCGCCCCTTTCAATCTTGCCTGGGCGGTTGCGGCCAAGGCCTGTCAGACCTGCCGGGCCTGCGGGCGCAGCAGCAGAAAGAGGCCGAGTGCCGCCAGCGGCAGCGACAGAAGCTGGCCCATGGTGGCGCCGAACCAGAGGAAGCCCAGGAACGGATCGGGCTCGCGGAAGAATTCGCAGGTGATGCGCGCCGCGGCATAGCCGATCAGGAAAAGTCCGGCGATGCGCCCGGGCCGCTCCAGGAGCCGCGTCTTCCGGCTGACCACGAACAGGAGGACGAACAGGCAGATGCCTTCGAGGCCGGCTTCATAGAGCTGGCTCGGATGGCGCGGGACCGGCCCGCCGGTGGGGAAGACCATCGCCCAGGGAACATCGCTCGGCCTGCCCCATAGCTCGTCGTTGATGAAATTGGCGAGGCGGCCGAAGAACAGGCCGATCGGCGCGACCTGCGCCACCATGTCGGCCAGCACCAGGAGCTTGAGCTTGCGCCCGCGGCAGAACAGCACCATGGCGAGGAGCACGCCCAGCAGCCCGCCGTGGAAGGACATGCCGCCCTTCCAGACCTGGAGAATGCGGATCGGCTCGGCGGCATAAAGGCTCGGCTGATAGAACAGGACATAGCCGAGGCGGCCGCCCAGCACCACGCCCAGCGTCGCCCACATGAGGAAATCATCGGCGTCGCGCTCACTGACGCTCGATTGCGGCCGGCGCGCCATCACGATGAGATAGCGCCAGCCGATGGTGAGGCCGGCGATATAGGCCAGGGCGTACCAGCGAATGGCGAAGGGGCCGAACTGCACCAGAATCGGATCGATCTTGGGGTAGGGCAGCAGGAGGGAGACGGCGGAAAGCACCATGGGAACGAAGGTCCGTGCGTGATTTCGCCTAGGTATAGGGGGTGGCGGCGCGCCCGGCAAGGGCGGCGCTGGGACGAGGATCATGTCTCCGCGTCCGATCGCCGCCGCGCGCGCGGCTTGCCGAGAGGCTCGCGGATCGCCATATTCTGAACTGACCGGCGGCCCGGCGACCGCGCGTTCAGGAGAGAACAGAAAGGCGGACGGCATGCAGACCGAAAAACGTCTCTTCGATGATCTCGCACGCATGGCTCAGGGCGCCATCGGCACCATCCAGGGGGTGCGCGGCGAGCTGGACGCCCGGCTGCGCGAGCAGGTGACGCGCTTTCTCGCCGGCATGAACCTGGTGGAGCGGGAGGAATTCGACGTGGTCAAGGCCATGGCGGCCGCGGCCCGCGCCGAGAACGAGCAGATCAAGGCCCGCCTGGCCCTGCTCGAAGCCCGGTTCGGGCCGGGTGATCCTCCGCCCTCGTCGCCCGCCGGGCCTTCCGGCTAGGCGGCGGCCGGGCCGGGCGATCCTCGATCCACCGGTTGGAGGCGGCCTCTTTGCCATTCTTGATCCTGCGGGCGCCGGACCGCCGCCGCCGAATCGAGCCTGTTTCCGGCCCTGCGCGGGCGATCACGGAATCCGATTTCGCTCCTGCGGATTTCGCTCTAGTCTTAACCCCACTTATAGTAGGAGGCTGGGCCAATACCTCTAAATTTAGGTTTCTTCGGCTGGCGCCATCGGTACGAGCGCGGCCGGGAATGCGGCCTCTCGCCGCTTTGCGTTCACGGCAATCAGAGGAGGGTTGCCCCATGACCACGCTGCTCCCCGAAAGCGACACGAGCCCCGCCAACCCGCTGGATCTGATCGAGCAGGTCGTCACCGATCACGAATGGCCCTTCGATCGCCAGGGCGACGACGAACTGATGGTGGGGGTCAGCGGCAAGTGGAGCGACTATCAGCTCTGGTTTTCCTGGCGTCCCGACTATGGCGCGCTGCAATTTTCCTGCGCTTTCGACCTCAAGACCCCGGAAATCCGCCGCCGCGACCTGCATTCTCTCATCGTTCTCCTCAACGAGAAACTGTGGCTCGGCCATTTCGATCTGTGGCAGGAAGACGGGCTGCTGGTGTTCCGCCATGCGCTGCTGCTGCGCGGCAGCTTCGGCCCGACCCCGGGCCAGATCGAGGATCTGGTCGAGATCGCGCTGACCGAGTGCGAGCGCTTCTATCCCGCCTTCCAGTTCGCCATCTGGGGCGGCAAGAGCCCGCACGAGGCGATCGAGGCTGCCATGCTCGAAACCCGCGGCGAGGCATGAGCGCAATGGTTTTCCCGCTTCTCCTCGCCGGCTGCGGCAAGATGGGCGGCGCGCTGCTTTCGGGCTGGCTGAAGCAGGGGATGCGGCCGGCCGACGTATTGGTGATCGAGCCCGATGCCGCCGCCGCGGCGGAGGTTTCCGCCTCGCTCGTGCGGGTCGTGGCCGATGCCGTCCTTCTGCCGGCGGGATTCGCGCCCGAGGTGGTGGTGCTCGCGGTCAAGCCGCAGGTCATGGATCGCGCGCTCGCATCGCTCGCGGCCGTGGCGCGGCGGCAGGGCGTGCTGTTCCTGTCGATTGCCGCCGGCCGGACCATCGGCAGCCTGGCGAAGCACCTCGGCGCCGACACGCCGATCGTCCGCGCCATGCCCAATACGCCGGCCGCCATCGGCCGCGGCATGCAGGTGGCCTGCGCCAGCAGCCGGGTCGATGCCGCCATGCGCGGACGGGCCGAGGCGCTGCTCGCGGCGGTGGGCGAGGTCGCCTGGATCGAGGACGAGGCGCTGATGGATGCCGTGACCGCCGTCTCGGGCTCGGGTCCAGCCTATGTCTTCCTGCTGATCGAAACCCTGGCGCAGGCGGGGGTTGCCGCCGGCCTGCCGGAGGCGCTCAGCCGGCGGCTGGCGCGGGCGACGGTTGCCGGCGCGGGCGAGCTGGCCCGGCGCACCGACACGGATCCTTCGGAGCTGCGCCGCAACGTCACCAGCCCCGGCGGCACCACCGAGGCCGCGCTCAAGGTGCTGATGGCGGCCGACGGCCTGGAACCGCTGCTGCGCCGCGCCGTGGCGGCCGCGACCGAACGCTCCCGCGAACTCGCCGGCTGACCGGTTCCGCTTGCCGCCGTGGGCTGTTGGCGCGTATCCTCAAAGCCGCCGGTTGACCGGCTCCGGACGCAATCTGGGCTCCTGTCGGGTTTTCAGAACTGGAAGCGCCGCGGGCCCGGTATTTGAGGAGCGAGGGCATGGCAAAGCGAAGCACCAGAGCGGCTTCCGCTTCGGCCGCAGCGGCGGAAAGCACGGCTGCGGGCGGGAAAGAATCCTCGCGCGCCCGCCGTTCCGCCAAGGCCCGTGCTCCGCGCCGCGCGCCCGCCGCACCCGCCTCAAAGGATCCGATCGACGCCGCCCTCGAACTGGCGGCGCTGCACGGCTGGCGCCATGTCGCGATGAGCGATATTGCCGCCGCCGCCGGTCTCGCCCTCGGCGATCTCTATCGCCTCTATCCGTCCCGATCGGCCCTGCTGCGCGGGTTTTTCCAGCGCCTCGATGTCGCCCTGCTCGAAGACGGGCCGGCCGAGGCCGATATCTCGCCGCGCGACCGGCTGTTCGACGTGGTCATGCGCCGCCTCGACCTGCTCAAGCCGCACCGGGAGGCGGTGCGTTCCATCCTGCGCGATGCCTGGTCGGACCCGCTCACCGCCGCCTGCGGCCTGATGGCGCCCGCGGGCCGCAGCCTGCAATGGATGCTGACGGCGGCCGGGCTCGAAGCGAGCGGCCTGCGCGGCCATCTGCGGCGGCAGGGGCTGGGCGCGATCTATCTCGGCACGCTCCGCGTCTGGCTCGACGACGACACGGCCGACATGGCGAAGACGATGGCGGCGCTGGACCGGCGCCTGGCGCGGGCGGAAGGGTTGCTGAACCGGCTGCCCGGCCGGCGCGGGAAAATGCAGGACCAGGCGTCTGCCCAAGGGTGACGCGCCGGTTTGTGCGCGGCAAAGATCGCTTGACGGACGCGGTTGCGGGGGGCATCTTTCGCTCATGTTGCATTGCAGCATGCAAGGCGACATGACTCGGGAGGCCGAGGCGCGGGGCTTGATCGCTCTTTGGTCCCCTCTGGCCGGATCGCCGCATCCTTGAGGGATGCCGCGCCGGCAACCAGGAAGGAGCTCACCTCTATGGCCAATCCCAGTGCGTCCAAGGCAACCGATCCCTTCAAATCGTTCGATTTCGGCAAATTCATGAGCTTCGACCCCGCCAAGATGGCGCGGGACTTCCGTATTCCGGGCTTCGACATGGAGCAGATCCTGGCGTCCCAGCGCAAGAATGTCGAAGCGCTGACCACCGCCAACCGGCTCGCGGCCGAGGGTTTCCAGGCGCTTGCCCGCCGGCAGAGCGAGATCGTCCGCGAGGGGATGGAAGAACTGGTCGCGGCCTTGAAGGACGTCATGTCCGCCGGCACGCCGGAAGCCGGCGCCGGCAAGCAGGCAGCGCTGGCCAAGCAGGTTTTCGAGAAGGCCATCGCCAATGCGCGCGAATTGGCCGAGCTGGTGGCGAAATCCAATACCGAGGCCCTCGACGTCATCAACCAGCGCGTGGCGGAAAGCCTCGAAGAACTCAAGGCCCTGACCAGCAAGGCCTAAAGCCCTTATCCCGGATGAAGCGGACCTGCTTCTCCGCAAAATAGGCCGCAAAACCTGGCCCCGGTCCCGATGCTTGAGACCGGGACCGGGATCGGGCGCCGCCGCGCACCGATGATCGCGCGTGGCGCCGGCCGGGCGGCTGGATTTATCGGCGAATTAAAGGTTATATTCACGTATAGAGCGCCGCCTCGCCGCGACCCGGTTCCGGGCGCGGCAAGGCGCGGGCCTGTTCCTGGAGCCGTGTGAGCGCTTTTCCGGGAACAGGGGTCGAAATAACATGTTAAGAGCATTTCACGGCTCGATCTGACCGTGACCTGCGCCTCGGGAGGGATCCGGCATGAGCGGCGGCATGATCACCATCAAGGCGGCCGACGGCGGCAGCTTCAAGGCCTATCTCGCCACGCCGGCCGCGGGCTCGGGCCCTGGAATCGTGCTGTTGCAGGAGATTTTCGGCGTCAACCGCCATATGCGCGCGCAGGCCGACCGCTATGCCGAGGAAGGCTATGTCGTGCTGGTGCCCGATCTCTTCTGGCGCATCGAGCCCGGGATCGAGCTTGGCTATGGCGATGCCGAGCGCGCGCGGGCGCTGGATTACCTGAAGCATTTCGACGCGGCCAAGGCGCTGGACGACATCGCCGACACGGTGGCGGCGCTGCGGGCCCATCCGGCCTGCCGCGGCAAGGTCGGCGCGGTGGGTTTCTGCCTGGGCGGAAGGCTGGCCTATCTGAGCCTGGCGCGCGGCGGGCTCGATTGCGCCGTCGCCTATTACGGCGGCGGCATCGACCGCAATCTCGACCAGGCCGCGGCGATCAAGGCGCCGCTGGCGATGCATTTCGGCACCGCCGATACGTCCATCCCCGAGACCGCGGTGGCGCAGATCCGCGCCGCCTTTGCCGGTCGCGCCGAGGTCGAGATCTATGTCTATCCCGGCGCCGGCCATGGTTTCGCCTGCGACGAGCGCGCAAGCTTCGACAAGCCGGCGGCGATGATGGCGCATTCGCGCTCGATCGCCCTGCTGCGCAAGGTGATGGGGCCGCAGTACGATCTGAGCGCGCTCTGGGAGAAGCATACCGAATACGAGTTCGGCACCCGCGATACCGACGCCACCATGGCGACGATGGTGGCCGAGCCCTATGTCAATCACATCCCGACCATGACCGGCGGCGTCGGCTATCGCGACCTGCACCGCTTCTATCAGAACCATTTCATCCCCAAGACACCCAAGGACACGAAGCTCATCCCGATCTCGCGCACCATCGGCTCCGACCGGGTGGTGGACGAGATGCTGTTCTGCTTCACCCACGATATAGAAATCGACTGGATGCTGCCGGGCGTTACGCCGACCGGCAAATATGTCGAGATCCCGCTCGTCGCCATCGTCAATTTCCGCGGCGACAAGCTTTATCACGAGCATATCTACTGGGATCAGGCCTCGGTCCTGGTGCAGATCGGCCTGCTCGATCCGGCCCTCTATCCGGTGGCCGGCGTGGAGACGGCGAAGAAGCTGGTCGATACCACCCTGCCCTCCAATCAATTGATGAAGCGCTGGGCCGAGAGCGCGCCGAAATAAAGCGGGCTCAGCGCTCGCGCGGCAGCGCGCTTTCGTGCCAGCGGCGGAGCAGCAGCCAGGACAGCCGTTCCAGCCCGGCATAGATGGCGATGCCGGCCAGCGCCAGCAGCAGGAGGGCGGCGAACAGCTTGGGGATCTCAAGCCTGTAGCCCGCTTCCAGGATGCGGAAGGCAAGGCCCGCCGCGGTGCCGCCGGTGCCGGCGACGAATTCCGCCACCACCGCCCCGATCAGCGCCAGCCCGCCTGAGATGCGCAGGCCGCCCAGGAAATAGGGCAGCGCGGTCGGAAGCTGGAGCTGGAGCATCACCTGCCAGCGGCTGGCGCCATAGAGGCGGAAAAGGTCCACGAGCGTGCGGTCGGCGCTCTTCAGCCCGAGCGTGGTGTTGGACACGACGGGAAAGAACGCCACCAGCCAGGCGCAGAGCAGTAGCGAGAGGAAAGTATTGTCCACCCAGATGATGATGAGCGGCGCGATGGCGACCAGTGGCGTCACCTGGAGGATCACGGCGTAAGGAAACAGGCTTCGCTCGATGAGGCGCGACTGCGCCATGAGAAAGGCCAGCGCCCCGCCGGCCACCGCCGCCAGCAGCAGCGCCAGCAAGGTGATGCGCAGCGTGACGAGGAGGGAGGCCAAAAGGCTCGGCCCGTCGCGCCACAGCGTCTCCAAAATGACGATCGGCCCGGGCAGGACATAGACCGGGATCTTGGCGCTGCGCACCAGGATCTCCCAGCCGGCGAGGAAGGCGATGCCGAGCAGCGCCGGTGCCAGGCGGGCGGCGGCGGCGGCGGCGGTGGCGCCACGGGGCTTGCCTTTTTCCGCGGGGCCTTTCATGCCGCGGCCTCGGCCAGGGCCCTGGAGACGGCGCGGCAGCGCTCGCCATAGGCGGGCTCGGTGCGGAGCGTGCCCTCGCGCGGATAGGGCAGCGCAACCGGTACTTCCGCGACGATCCGCCCCGGGGCCGCGGCCATCACCAGCACCCGGCCGGAGAGATAGACCGCCTCGAACACGCTGTGGGTGACGAAGATCACGGTCAGATGCCGCTCGTGCCAGAGCTTCAGCAGATCGTCGTTGAGCTTGAAGCGGGTGATCTCGTCGAGGGCGGCGAAAGGCTCGTCCAGCAGCAGCACGCTCGGCTCGGTGACCAGCGCCCGGGCGATCGAGACGCGCATGCGCATGCCGCCCGACAGCGTGCGCGGATAGGCCGAGCGTGCGTCTTCGAGGCCGACGAGGGCGAGCGCGGCCGCGACCGCCCGGTCAGCACTCCCGCGATCGCGGCGGGCGAGCTTGAGCGGCAGGCGGACATTCTCGAACACATTGGCCCAGGGCAGCAGGGCCGGTTCCTGGAAGACGAAGGCGAGCTTCCCCGCGGTGCCGGCCGCACCCGCGGCGCCAGCCTCGCCCCCGGCGGCGCCGGCGCCCGCGTCATCGAGCCAGCGAACCTTGCCGGCGCTCGCCTGGTCAAGCCCGGCGATGAGGCGCAAAAGCGTGCTCTTGCCGCAGCCCGAGGGACCGAGCAGGCTGACCAATTCGCCGCGCCGCACGTCGGCATTCACGGCGGAAAGCGCCCGCGTGCCATCGGAATAGATCTTCGCGAGCCCCTCGAGGTGGAGCAGCGCCGGTGCTTGCGCCACGCCTTGCGCTGCGGCCGGCTCCGGGCTCACCGCCCCGGCGCCGGCATGCCGGCGCGGTGGTTGACGAAGCGCAGCGTATAGGCACGGGTGAAATCCATCGTTGCCGGATAGAGCCCTTCCTTCGCCATCACCTGGAAGAAATCCTGCCAGCGCGCCGCCGTCATGGCGCCGATCCCCGCGTGTAGCGCATCGCCGCTATCCACGATGCCGTGGCTCTTCAGCACGCCCCGGCCATAGGCCAGGAGCGCGTCGGTCATTTCCGGATTGTCGCGCTTGATCAGCGCATCCGCCGGGGCGGGGTCGCCATAGAGATAGCTGTACCAGCCTTCGATCGTGGCATCGATGAAGCGCCGCACCAGATCGGGCCTCGTGTCGGCGAGCTTGCGCGAGGTCTCGATCACCGCGCCGTAGGACGTATAGCCCTCGTCGGCCAGAAGGAAGACCTTGGGTTTCTGGCCGGCCTTGAGGATGAGGAAAGGTTCCGACGAGACATAGCCCTGCTGCACGGCATCCGGATTGACGAGAAAGGGCGCGACGCTGAAGGCATAGGGGCGGATCTGGGCGTCGGTGAAGCCGAAGCGGGCCTTGAGAAACAGCCACGAGCCGACGCGGGTGTCGGAGCCGATCATGATCGGATGGCCCTTGAGATCGGCCAGCGACTTATAGCCGTGGCCGGCATGGGCGATGAGGACCTGCGGATCCTTCTGGAACATCGCCGCCACCGCCAGCATCGGGATGTTCTGGTGCACGAAATTGAGGGCGATGAAACTATTGGCGGATTCGGTGAAATCGAGCCGGCCGGCGACGAGCAGCTCGGCCTGATTGACCTGCGGTCCGCCCTGGCGCAGCGCGACGTCAAGCCCGTGGCGGGCATAGATGCCGGTGGCGATCGCCTGGTAATAGCCGCCGTCCTCGGCTTCCGCCTTCCAATCGAGGCCGAAGCGCACCTTGTCGGGCGCCTTGGCCGCGGCGGCGCCGAAGGCTGGAGCGGCCATGAGCGCGAAAGCGGCCAGGGCCAGGAACAGGGACTGCCGGCGGATCATCGGGACGGGCTCCGAAAGTCGAAACGGCCGCGACTATATCAACGATAGTCCGCGGCCGGAATAGAGCCTTTGCCGCCGGTCCGGCTGCCCGCGGGAAACCGCACCGGGTTGCGCCGGGCGCTAGAGCGTGTTGTCGCAAAAGTGGACACCACTTTTGCGACAACACGCTCAAGATATTGGTCTGGCGCGAATTCTGATCGACCGGCTAAGTCCACCCGGTCGGAAAGCGCGCTAGCTTTCGTAGCGGCCGACGATGGAGACCGAGCAGACGTTCTGGTGCGGAAAGCCGCCGAGATTGTGGGTCAGCCCATAGCGCGGCGCGTCCGCCCGCTGACGGGCGCCGGCGCGGCCCAGCATCTGGAGATACATCTCGTAGATCATGCGCAGGCCGGATGCGCCGATCGGATGGCCGAAACATTTGAGGCCGCCGTCGATCTGGCAGGGGATGGTGCCGCCGGCATCGTAGAAGCCGTCGAGCACGTCGGCAATGGCGCCGCCCTCGGACGAGATATGCAGGTCTTCCATGGTGACAAGCTCGGTGATCGAGAAGCAATCATGCACCTCGATCAGGTTCAGTTCCTCGCGCGGGTTCCCGATGCCGGCTTCGTCATAGGCGCGTTTCGCGGCGATGCGGGTGGTCGCGAAATAGCTGCCGTCCCAGGAATTATGCTGCGCCTCGACGCCGTTGGAGACCGAAAGCTGCAAGGCCTTCACGCTCACGAGGTCTCTCTTGCCCAGGCTTTTCGCGATCTCGGGCGTCGTCACGATGGCGCAGGCGGCGCCGTCCGAAACGCCGCAGCAATCATAAAGGCCAAGGGGGGCGGCGACGAGCGGTGCCTTCAGCACCGTTTCCTCGTCCACCTTGTTGCGCAGATGCGCCTTCGGGTTGCGCGAGCCGTTGTCATGGCTCTTGACCGAGACATGCGCCATGGCGCGCTTGAGCTCGTCCGCGCTCACCCCGTGCTTGGCGCGATAGGCGGCCGCAAGCTGGGCGAAGCTGCCCGGCGCCGAAAGGTTCGGCCAATACATGGAATTCAGCACGCCGCGCCCGCGCTGCGGCAGGCCGCCGTAGCCGGTGTCCTTGAGCTTCTCCACGCCCATGGCAAGTGCGATATCGCACGCCCCCGAGGCCACGGCATAAACGGCGCCGCGGAAGGCTTCCGAGCCCGAGGCGCAGTAATTCTCCACCCGCGTCACCGGGATGTAGGGCAGCCGGAGCGCCACCGCCAGCGGCACGCCCGACTTGCCGACATGCTGTTCCTCGATGGCGGTGGCGAGCCAGGCGGCGTTGATCTGGTTCTTCTCGACCCCGGCATCGCCGAGCGCCTCCTCGAAAGCCTCGACCATGAGGTCGTCCGCCTCCTGGTCCCAGCGCTCGCCGAACTTGGAGCAGCCCATGCCGAGGATGGCGACCTTGTCCTTGATGCCCGTGGCCATGTTCAAGCCTCCTTAAGCCTGGGCGGCAGCGGGTGCCGCCTTCCAGAAATATTTGGTGAAGCCGCGCACCGGATCGTATTCCTTGACGCGGAACATCATGCGCATCGGCATGCCGACCTCGATGCTGCCGGTATCCACGTCGGTGAAGTCCATCATCATGCGCCCGCCCTCGGCGAATTGCACCATGCCGTAATGCGCCGGCGGATCGGGGCAATAGGTGAGGAGGTCGGCGGTGAAGGAATTCACCCGTCCGCCCATCTCGGCGAAGGGACGATCGATCTGGCTGTGCAGCGCGTTGCAATTGGGATTGACGCAGACGTTGGATTTGGGGAATTGCACCGTGCCGCATTTCTCGCAGCGCCCGCCGATCAGCCCGGTCAGCATGTCGCGCTTGCGGTAGAGGGTGGAGAGCGCCGTCTGCTTGTCGACCTCGGCGCGCATGCCCTTTTCCACCGTCACCAGGTCGTTGAAGGCCAGGAACTTGTTGTAGTTCGTCTCCGCCTTGCGCCGGGCGAGCGAGCCTTTGATGCCGAGCCGGGGCGCCAGCGTCTTCAGCGCCGCCGTCGTCTCGAACAACAGGGCGTCGCAGCCCTGGCCGAATCCCGCCACCAGGATCTTCTCGCCGGGCTTGGATTCTTCGAGCGCGCGGACCAGCATGACGAGGGCATGGGCGGTGCCGGTCTCGCCGCAAGCGGCGTGGAGATTATCGCGCACCGCCTCTTCGGCAATCCCGAGCGTCTTGGCGATGGCGGGCGTCACCCGGCCGAGCGTGCAGGGCAGGCAGAAATGCGCGATTTCCGAGGCTTTGACGCCGGTCTTCTCCAGCAGGGCGGCCAGCACCGGCGGCACGATCTTCAGATAGCCTTCGTCGCGGATCCAGCGCTCCTCCCACACATAATCGAACTGGCGCCCCTGGCCGCGGTAGTGATCGATGAAATCCACCGCCTGCGAATGGCTGCCGAGCAGGCGGGCGATGCCGTCTCCGGGCCCGAGCAGCAGCGCCGCCGCGCCGTCGCCGCTCGAAAGTTCGAGCGGGCTGCCGCCCTTGGCGCGCCGCTTCTCGGCGGCGAGATAGAGCAGCGGTCCGTCTTCGCCCGCAACCGCCTGCAAGGCCGCGATCAGGCCCGAGGTGCCGGCGCGCTGAGAGGCGGTGATATCGAGGGTCCGAACCCCGCCCGGCAGATTGAGCGCCGCGACGGCGATCCCGGCATTGAGCCGGTCATCGAAGGGCAGGCTGGTCGAGGCGAGATAGACCGCGGCGATGCTGTCGCGCGGCTGCGCCGTCAGACAGTCCCGCCCGGCCTCGACCGCCATGGTCAAACTGTCCTCGTCCCAGTTGCACATCGAGCGTTCGGCCTTCGCCTGCCCCTTGAGCGCGCTGTTGGCCCAGGAATTGGCGTCGACCATCGATTTGCGGCTCAAGCGCAGCCGCGGAATATAGCCGCCATAAGCGGTAATGCCTGCCATCGTCGATACTCCCACCCTAACTAATCGCATCTGCGGGTCCGCAAGCCGCTGTCGTCGTCGTCGTCACCGCTCTCAGGCCGTCTGCGTCTTCAGGCCGTCTGCGCCAGCCCGTTGTTCAGCACCACGACATCGCGTTCCACCGCGCGGCAGCGAAACGAGAACAGCCCCTTTCCCTCGCGCCAGACTTCGGTCTTCAAGGTTTCGCCGGGAAAGACCGGGGCGGTGAAGCGCACGTCCAGCCGCTTGAGCCGCACCGGATCGTAATCGCACACGAGCTTGAGCAGCGCATGGCCCGCCACGCCATAGGTGCAGAGCCCATGCAGGATCGGGCGGGGGAAGCCCGCCGTTCGCGCCACCGCGGGGTCGGCATGCAGCGGATTGTAATCGCCGCTCAGACGGTAGATCAGCGCCGCCTGCGGCAGCGTCCTGAGTTCGCAGTCCAGATCGGGCGCGCGCTCGGGCATCGCATGGGGCGCCGGCGTCGGGCCCTTCGGCCCGCCGAAGCCGCCGTCGCCGCGGCAGAAGGTGGTGCCCGAGACGGTGCAGAGAAGTTCGCCCGACGCCTGGTCGAAAACATCGCGGCGGGAATAGAGCAGCGCGCCCTTGCCCGGCCCCTTGTCGATGATTTCGGTAATGCTGGTGCGCCCGATCACCGTGCCTTCGGCCGGCAGCGGCCGGTGCACCACCAGCCCCTGCTCGCCGTGCAGCACCTGCTTCCAGTCGATGCCGCTTTCGGGATTCTTCAGCCAGAAGCCCGGATAGGCCAGCACCGCCGCCATGCTCGGCAGCGCCTTGAGCCCGTCCTCATAGACGAAGCGGAGCTGGTTTTCATCCAAAGGATCGGCGCCGAGGCCAAGCCCCAACGCATAGAGGATCGTGTCCCGGGATGTGACCTTGTGCTCAAGCTCGGGGAAGGGCCAGGCTTTGAGCTTTGCGTAATCGATCGTCATGCGTCGGCCCTCAGATCGGGTCCCAGTTGAAGATGTCGCCCGAACGGTCGAGCTTGTAGAAGGAACTGCGGAAGGCCGGCAGCATCTGCTGGGCGATACTGTCCGGCGTCCAGCCCTCGGCGCGGTGGATGGAGCGCAGCGGCCGGGGCTGGCTCATGAGGAAGATCTCGTTCTTGCGCACGGCGAAGATCTGCCCGGTGACCTCGGCTGCGGCATCGCTGCCGAGGAAGACGGCGAGCGGCGCGATCTTGGCCGAGGTCATGGACTTCATGCGCTCGACGCGGGCTTTTTCCTCCGGCGTCTCGGTCGGGATGGTGCCGATCAGGCGGCTCCAGGCGAAGGGCGAGATGCAGTTGGAGCGCACGTTCGCGCGCGCCATGTCGAGCGCGATCGACTTGGAGAGGCCGACGATGCCCATCTTGGCCGCGGCGTAATTCGCCTGGCCGAAATTCCCGATCAGCCCCGAGGTCGAGGTGAAATGCACATAGGAGCCGCCCTGCTGCTCGCGGAAATGGGGCGCCGCCGCCTTCGACATGAAGAAGCAGCCGTTGAGATGGACGTCGAGCACCTGCTGCCAGTCGATATGGCTCATGCGGTGGAAGATGCGGTCTCGCAGGATGCCGGCATTGTTCACCACGCAATCGATGCGGCCGAAATGATCGACCGCCGCCTTGATGATGCGCTCGGCGCCGGCCGGGTCGGCGACGCTGTCGGTATTGGCGAGTGCGCTGCCGCCGGCCTTGCGGATCTCATCCACCACTTCCTGCGCCGGCCCGGTACTGCCCTGGCCCTCGCCGTCGGCCGCGCCGCCGAGGTCGTTGACCACCACCTTGGCCCCTTCGGCCGCCGCCAGCAGCGCAATGTCGCGGCCGATGCCGCGCCCGGCGCCGGTGACGACGAACACCTTACCCTCGACGCTCTTGGCTTCGCCCATGGTTTGTTCCATCCCTTGAGATTTCCGCGGCTCCGCCAGATCGCCGGACGCCAGAATACCGTTGTATCGTTCGCGAACAAACGATACCTTTGCCCCGACGATCATGCAATCGTTCTGGTTGCAGGGCCGACGCCTCGGGACCGGCGTTCGGCGCCTGGCGGACACGAACCGGCGAGGCGGGTGACGCGTAAGCGATCCCGGGTTGGGCGGCAGGCGGACGATGGGTTGTTGCGCTCAGCGGTACAACACGGCACTATTCGATCACAAACCGGGTGAGGCTCCCGGTAAGCCGGCGATAAAGACCGGAGCGGGCGTAAAAGTGGACTGGGAGAGAAACATGTCAATGGCACGGGAATGTCGCCCCGCCAGCAGGCACTAGGAAACGTGCGGGCTTTCGTCGGCGCGGCATCAGTGTGGAGCAAGCGATGATGGAAACGTCCGGCGCCCAGGCGGCGCAGACGCGGCGGCCGATCTCTGCCTCGGAAGGCCGCAGACTACTCGCCATCGAGGGGATTTCCGTCCGTTTCGGCGGCATCATCGCCCTCGACGATGTCTCCTTCGATGTCGCCGAGGGAGAGATCCTTGGGCTGATCGGCCCGAACGGCGCCGGCAAGACCACGCTCTTCAATGTGCTGAGCCGGCTCTATCAGCCTAACAGCGGCGAAATCAACTTTGACGGGCATCGGCTGCTCTCCATACCCAAGCATCGCTGCGCCGTGTCCGGCATCGGGCGGACCTTCCAGAACCTCGCGCTCTTCCGCACCATGCCGGTGCTGCACAACGTGATGCTGGGCGGCCATTGCCACACGTCGGCCGGCTTTTTCAACCACGCCCTGCGCCTGCCCAAGGTCGGGCGGGAGGAACGAGAGCTTACCGAGCGGGCGATGGAGCTGATCGCCTATCTCGATCTCGAGGATGTGGCGATGACGCCGGTGGGCGCGCTGCCCTTCGGCACGCAGAAGCGCGTCGAAATGGCGCGGGCGCTGGCGGCGTCGCCGAAGCTTCTGCTGCTCGACGAACCGGCGGCGGGCCTGAACCACGAGGAGATCGGCGCGCTGCGCGCTCTTATCCTCGATATCCGCCAGCGCATGCAGGTCACTATTCTCCTGGTCGAGCACCACATGCATCTGGTGATGAGCGTGTCCGACAAGGTGGTGGCGCTCGATTTCGGCCGCAGAATAGCGGAAGGGACGCCGGCCGAGGTGCAGCGGCACCCCGAAGTCATTCGTGCTTATCTGGGAGATTCCAACTGATGGTGGCGTTGCTGGAAGTGTCGGGCCTGGAAGCGGCCTACGGGGCGACCAAGGTCCTGCACAATATCTCCTTCACCATTGCCGAGGGCGGCATCACCACCATGCTGGGCGCCAACGGCGCCGGCAAGACGACGACGCTGCGCTCGCTGTGCAGCATGGTGCGCACCTGGGGCGAGATCCGCTTCGAAGGCACGCGCATCGACAACCGCTCGACCGAGGAAATCGTGCGTCTCGGCATCGCCCATGTTCCCGACGGCCGCGGCACGTTCCTCGAACTGACGGTCGATGAGAATCTCAGGCTCGGCGCCTATGTGCGCAAGGACCGCAAGGCGGTGCCGGGCGATCTCGACCGCATGTACACCTATTTCCCGCGGCTCAAGGACCGGCGCTATCAGCAGGCGGGAACGCTTTCGGGCGGCGAGCAGCAGATGCTGGCGCTGTCGCGGGCGCTGATGCTGCGGCCGAAGCTTCTGCTGATGGACGAGCCGTCCTTCGGTCTCGCGCCTTTGGTCGTGCGCGACATTTTCGCCATCATGCGGACCATCAACCAGCAGGAGAGGGTCAGCATGCTCCTGGTGGAACAGAACGCCAATCTGGCGCTGGAGCTTGCCGACCAGGCCTATCTGCTCGAGACCGGCCGGGTGGTGATGTCCGGCACCTCGGAGGAGATCCGGAACGACGAGCAGATCCGCCGCTCGTATCTCGGCTATTAGCGTCTTCTTCCGCGGGTTTCGCCGATTTCGCCCGCGGATCTTCGTACCAAGTGTTTAGAGAGGGCCCATGTCGACCTTCCTGCATCAGGTGTTTTCCGGCTTGGCGACCGGCGGCATCTATGCCAGCGTCGCGCTCGCGCTGGTCATGATCTACCAGGCGACCAATCTGATAAATTTCGCCCAGGGCGAAATGGCGATGTTCTCGACCTACATCGCCTGGAGCCTGATCAACGCCGGCGTGCCCTACTGGCTTGCGTTCCTCATCACGGTCACCGTCTCCTTCATCGGCGGCATGGTGATCGAGCGGGTGATCATCCGGCCCGCGGTCAAACGCAGCTCGCTTCTGGGGGTGGTGATCGTCTTCATCGGCGTGCTGGTGATTTTCAACAGCCTCGCGGGCTGGATCTTCAGCTATACGATCAAGAGCTTTCCAAGCCCGTTTCCCGAGCAGGCGCTGTTCAACAATACCTATGTCTCCAGCCATGAGCTTGGCGCCATCATCACGACGCTCGTCGTGCTGGGGATCCTTTATGGCTTCTTCCGCTTCACGCCGCTCGGCCTCGCCATGCGGGCGGCGGCGCAGAACCCGGTTTCGAGCCGCCTCGTCGGCATCCGGGTCGGCTGGATGCTGGCGCTGGGCTGGGGGCTTGCCGCCGCCATCGGCGCGGTGGCCGGCATGATGGTGGCGCCGATGGTCTATCTCGATCCCAACATGATGCAGGGCATCCTCATCTACGCTTTCGCCGCGGCGCTCCTCGGTGGCATCGACAATCCCTGGGGCTCGGTGCTCGGCGGCTTCATCGTCGGGGTGCTGGAGAATCTGATCGGCGCCTATCTCTTCGGCACCGAGCTCAAGCTTTCGGTCGCGCTGATTCTGATCGTCGCCGTGCTGGTGTTCAAACCCACCGGCCTGTTCGGAAAAGTTCTGGTAACCAGGGTCTAGACGATGGTGAACGAGACATCCACTCTGGCCGGCGCCAAGATCGCGGCCCCGGGCCCGCGGGCCCAGATCAGCCCGCGCGTCTGGAAAATTCTGGGCATTCTGGTGATCCTCGCGATCGCCTGCATCCTGCCTTTGGGTTTAAGCAATTACCGGCTGTTCCAGCTTACCCTGGCGCTGGTCTATGCCATCGCCATTCTCGGCCTCAATATCCTGACCGGCTATAACGGCCAGATCTCCCTCGGCCACGGCGCCTTCTATGCCATAGGCGCCTATGTCGCGGCGATCCTGATGAACACCTACAACGTTCCCTATTGGGCGACGATCCCGATCGCGGGCTTCGTGTGCCTGGTGGTAGGCTTCCTGTTCGGCCTGCCGGCCTTGCGGCTCGAAGGCCATTATCTGGCGCTGGCGACCTTTGCGCTTGCCGTCGCCACGCCGCAGCTTCTGAAATACAAGGCCATCGCGAATTGGACCGGCGGGGTCGAGGGCATCAACCTGCTCAAACCCGACGCGCCGGCCTGGATGCATGTCGATTCCGACCAGTATCTCTACTACTTCACCCTGGCCATCACGGTGGTGATGTTCGTCATCGGCTGGAACCTGCTGCGCGGCCGGGTCGGGCGCGCGCTGGTGGCAATCCGCGACCATCCGGTTGCCGCCGAGGCGATGGGGGTCAATACCGCCTACCACAAGGCGATGGCGTTCGGCGTCAGCGCGCTCTATACCGGCGTGGCCGGGGCGATCGGGGCCATCGTCGTCGCCTATGTCGCGCCCGACAGTTTCGATTTCCTGCTCTCGATCTTCCTCCTGGTCGGCCTGGTGGTGGGCGGGCTGGCCTCGATCTCGGGGGCGATCTATGGCGCGCTTTTCATCCAGTTCGCACCCAATTTCGCCGCCGATCTTTCAAAGGCCGCACCCTGGGCGATCTTCGGCATCTTCATGATCGGCGCGGTCTATGTGATGCCGGGCGGCGTCGCTTCCTTTGTACAGATCGTCTGGGACCGGATCCGCCGGATGCTGGCGCCGGCGCGGGGGACTTGAGGGAAAGGGCGATCATCTCTAGGATTTGGAGGATCATTTCCGGGGTTCTGGCAAACGACAGGAGGGATAAGGGTCTCGATCAGGGATCGGAATTTAAGGAATTTAAGTGCATGGGCTGCGCGTAGACGATCGAGCGGTTAACGATTGCACGATAACAACGGGAGGATTGAGTAATGCTGACGGGAACTCGCATTGGCGTGCCTATCGCGGCAGCCCTGGGCCTGAGCCTGCTGGCGCTGCCCTCGGCGGTGCAGGCGCAAAACGGCCCGGGCGTCACCAAGACCGAGATCATTCTCGGTCAGACCATGCCCTACAGCGGGCCGGCTTCTTCCTATGGCGTGATCGGCAAGGCGGAAGCGGCCTACTTCGATATGGTCAACCAGGCCGGCGGCATCGATGGCCGCAAGATCAAGCTGATCTCGCTCGACGACAGCTACAGCCCGCCGAAGACGGTGGAACAGACGCGGAAGCTGGTCGAGGAAGATCACATCCTGGCCGACTACAATCCGCTCGGCACCCCGCCCAATACCGCCATTCAGAAATATCTCAATTCCAAGGGCGTGCCGCAGCTCTTCGTCGCCACCGGCGCCACCAAATGGGGCGATCCGGCGCATTTCCACTGGACCATGGGTTGGCAGACGACCTACCAGGGTGAATCGCACATCTATGCGAAATACATCCTGAAGAACTTTCCGAACGCCAAGATCGGCATCCTCTATCAGGACGACGATTTCGGTAAGGATTATCTCAAGGGCATGATCGACGGGCTCGGCGCGGCGGGCAAGACGATGATCGTCAGCCAGCAGAGCTACGAGACGACCGATCCGACGGTTGACAGCCAGATCGTCAGCCTCAAAGGCTCCGGCGCCAATGTCTTCTACAGCATCGCCATTCCGAAGTTCGCCGCCCAGGCGATCCGCAAGGCCTACGACATCGGCTGGCATCCGACGCAGTTTATGGTCAATGTCTCGGCCTCCGTCGGCGCTACCATCATCCCGGCCGGCATCGACAAGTCGAACGGCATCATCTCGGCCAACTACCTGATGGATCCGACCGATCCGGAATGGGACAATACCGCCGACATGAAAGCCTATGTCTCCTGGTTCAGGAAGTATCTGCCGAACGGCGATCTGAAGGACGCGTTCAACGTCTATGGCTATCTCAATGCCCAGACGATGGTGCAGGTGCTGAAGCAGTGCGGCAACAACCTGACCCGCGCCAATGTCATGACGCA
>CALCYJ010000213.1 GCA_937905845.1 uncultured Rhodospirillales bacterium | reverse complement strand
ATGTCTCGGGCCAGTTGCTGACCGAGGATTATTATGTCGCCAACAAGCTGATGAAAGGCTTCATCGGCGCCGCCAATATCGACACCAATTCCAGATTGTGCATGGCCTCCTCGGTCGCGGGCCATGTCCGCGCCTTCGGCGAGGACATCGTTCCCGGCTGCTACGAGGATCTGGAGGAAGCCGATCTCGCCATCCTCGTCGGCAGCAACATGGCCTGGTGCCATCCGGTGCTCTATCAGCGGCTGATGGCGGCACGCGAGAAGCGCGGGGCCAGGCTCGTCGTCATCGACCCGCGCCGCACGCCAAGTGCCGAGGCGGCCGATCTGCACCTGGCGCTCGGCGGTTCAGGCGATGTCCTGCTGTTCGACGGCTTGCTCGCCCATCTCGACGCCGCCGGCGCGATCGACCGCGCCTGGGTCGAGCGCCATGTCGCAGGCTTTGCCGAAACGCTCGCCGCGGCGCGTGCCGCGGCACCCACGATCGCCGACGTCGCCCGTCGCTGCGGCGTGGCCTTGGACGATCTGAAGCGTTTCTATGATCTCTTCGCGCGGAACGAGCGGGTGGTGACGCTCTATTCCCAGGGCGTCAACCAGTCCCGGGCCGGAACCGACAAGGTGAACGCCATCCTCAACTGCCATCTCGCCACCGGGCGGATCGGCCGGCCGGGCATGGGACCCTTCTCGCTCACCGGACAGCCGAACGCGATGGGCGGGCGGGAGGTCGGTGGCCTCGCCAACCAGCTCGCCGCGCATAGGGATTTCAGCGATCCCGACGATATCGATCGCGTGCGCCGCTTCTGGCGAGCGCCCAAGATTGCGACACGGCCGGGGCTGAAGGCGGTCGATTTGTTCGAGGCGGTCGCGGACGGCCGGATCAAGGCGCTGTGGATCGCCGCGACCAATCCCGCCGCCAGCATGCCGCGCGCCGGCAGCATCCGCGCGGGCCTGGAGCGCTGCCCTTTCGTCGTCGTCTCGGATTGCTGGCCGACCGATACGAGCGCGCGTGCCCATGTCGTTCTGCCGGCGGCGGGATGGGGCGAGAAGGACGGCACCGTGACCAATTCGGAGCGGCGGATCTCGCGCCAGCGCGCCTTTCGTTCGCCGCCGGGCGCGGCGCGGGCCGATTGGCGGATGTTCGCCGAGGTCGGCCAGCGCATGGGCTGGCCGGAGGCTTTCGCCTTCGAGAACCCCGCCGCGATCTTCCGCGAACATGCAGCTCTCTCCGCCTTCGAGAATAACGGCCGGCGGATCTTCGATCTCGGCGCGCTGGCGACGCTCGACGATGCCGCCTACGACCAGTTGGAGCCGACCCTATGGCCTTGCCCGCAAGCCGGCGCCGGCGCATCCGCCGCCCGGCTGTTCGCCGACGGCGGCTTTGCGACCGAAGATCGGCGCGCGCGCATGGTGCCGACGCCGCCCGGCCCGGATGTAGACGAGGCGGCGGCGCTGACGCTCAATACCGGCCGCATCCGCGACCAGTGGCATACGATGACGCGCACCGGCCGCGTTCCGCATCTGCTGACCCATATCGGCGAGCCGCTGCTCGATATCCATCCGCGCGATGCCGCCGCGCAAGGCCTCGCCGACGGCGGGCTTGCCGGCATCGAAAGTGAGGACGGCGGCAGCATCCTGCGGGTGCAGGTCACGGCACGCCAGCGGCCGGGCGAGATCTTCGCCCCGATACATTGGACCGGCCATTTTGCCTCGGCCGGTCCGATCGGCCGGCTGGTCACCGCGCGAGCCGACCCGCTTTCGGGCCAGCCGGATCTGAAGCGCACCGCGGTGCGGGTGAGGAAGGTCGCGGAATTCTGGCGCGGGCTGCTGTTCCTGGCCGAGCCGCCCGCAGCGGCCGCGCCGCCCGCTGCGGCCGCGCCGCCCGCGCCGTCTCTGGACGAGGGCATCCATTGGACGAAAGTGCCGCTCGATGGCGGCATCGCCCTCCGCCTGTCGGGTTTACGGCCATTGCGCGAGATCGTGACATCCGAAGACAGGTTGCGCGAGATGCTGCATCTTGGGCGCGAGGCGGAACTTGTCGTCTATCTCGACCATAAGAACGCGGTCTTCCGCTATGCCGGCATCGTCGGCGAGCGGTTGGCGGCCTGCCTGTTCCTGGCGCCGCCGGATGCCCCGTTCGGGACGGCCCACCTGCCGCCCTACGATCGGATCGCGCCGCGCCTGGGCGAGGCGATCTCGCCCGCCGAGCGCTTCGGCCTGCTGGCGGGTCAGGCCTCCGACGGCTTGCCGCCGCCCGGGCCGGTCGTCTGCACCTGCTTTGCCGTCGGCGCCGGTACGCTCGCCGCCGCCATCCGCGCCCGGCGCGTCACCAGCCTCGACGAGATCGGCGCGGCCTATCGCGCCGGCAGCAATTGCGGATCGTGCATTCCGGAATTGCAGGCGATGCTGCGCGAGGGTGCCCGGGCGTAAGGGCCGCGACGGCGCGGTCCGGACGCGGACCGGATCGCTTATCCGGCGTTCGCGCAAGCGCGGGCTTCCGCGCGCACGGCATCGAGGAAATGCGCCAGCGCCGCGGTCGGATTGGCATCGACCCAGAGCAGGCCGACCGGCCCGAGCGCGTGGCGCATTTCCAGCGGCAGGATGGCGAGCGAGCCCTTGCCGGCATAATGTTCGGCGAGCTGCTTCGACACCGCGCTGACCATATCGGTTTCCTGGAGCAGCTTTTCGTTGGTCAGGAGCGAGACCGATTCGATCGGATCGGCCGGCAGCGGCAGGTGGGCGGCGGCAAATTCGGCCTCGATGCGCACGCGCATCGGCGTTCCCGGCAGTGGCAGGATCCAGGAATAGGCCGCGACATCGCGCCAGGTGACGCGTTTCTGCCGCAGCAAAGGATGCCCGGCCCGCACCACGGCGCACACCGGCTCGTCGTACAGCGCTTCCGAGAAGACATCGGCATTGAGCGCCTCGGCCTGCAACCGCCCGACGATGCAATCCAGCTCGTGGCGCTCCAGCTTGGGCAGCAGATTGTCCAGCGATTCCTCATGGACCGTGATCTGCACATGCAGCGCCTGGCGCCGGCATTGCGCGATGACCCTCGGCACCAGCGTGGCGGCGACCGTCGGCAGCACGCCGACGCGCACCCGCCCGGAACTGCCGGCCCGCAGGGTCTCCAGCTCGTTCGCCATGCGGAAACTGTCGCCGAGCACGCGCTGCGCATAGCGCAGAACCACCTGGCCATAGACCGTCAGCCGGAGCGGCCGGCCGCGCTCGAACAGCGGACATTCCATGTCCTGTTCGAGTTCGCGCAGCCATTTGGAGAGGGCCGGCTGCGTCACGTTCAACTGCATCGCCGTCACGCTCTGACTGCCGCTCTCGACCAGGGCCATGAAGACTTCGAGATGGCGGATCTTCAGCCGGCGCATCCAGCCGGGCCGTGCTTCCATAACCATTTTTATATCAAGTCCAAATTATTAGTTCCTGGTATTTATAATAGGGTCGGAGAAAAATAAGGCAAATCGGAAGCCGGGAGGAAAGAGAACAGGCATGCGTCGCACGAACTTTCTGCTCATCGTCACGGACCAGCAGCGGTGCGACCATATCGGGGCCTATGGCAACCGCATCGTCGCGACGCCGCACATCGACCGGCTGGCGGCGCGCGGATGGGTCGCGGACCGGTTTTATGTCGCGTCTCCGGCCTGCATGCCCAACCGAGCCAGCCTGATGACCGGCCGGCTGCCGTCCCTGCATGGCGTGCGGCACAACGGCATTCCGCTTTCGCTCGGCGCCGCGACCTTCGTCGATGTGCTGAAGCGGGCGGGCTGGCGCGCCGGCCTGGTCGGCAAGTCGCATTTGCAGAACATGTCCGGCAAGCCCGCCGCCTGGCCGCCGGCGGCCCGGCGCCTGGCGCGCGAGGCGCAAGCGCCCTGTGCTGGCAATTACGAGCAGGAATGGGGCCCCAATTGGCGCGACCGCCCGGGTTTCGAGCTTGATCTGCCGCTCTATGGTTTCGACGATGTAAGCCTGGCGGTGGACCACGGCGACCGCGTGCTCGGCCATTATTGGCGCTGGCTCGAACAGGCACACCCGGACGTCGCCGCTCTGGCCGGTTCCGAGCATGCCTTGCCCGCGCCCGAGTACCGCTTGACGTTCTCCGGTCAGGCCTGGCGCACGCGCGTTCCCGAAGAATGTTCGACGACGAGCTGGATCGCCGAGGAGACGATCGGGCGCCTGCGCACTTACGCGGCCGGCGCGGCGCCGTTCTTCCTGCAATGCAGCTTCCCCGACCCGCATCATCCCTTCACCCCGCCCGGGCGGTTCTGGGACATGTACCGGCCCGAGGATATGGAATTGCCCGCGTCCTTCCACGCCTCCATCGATCCGCCGCCGCATGTCGCCTGGCTGCGCGCGCAGCGCGACGCGGGGCAGGCGGTGAAGCGGACGCCCGCGGCCTTCGCCTGCGACGAGCGGGAAGCGCGCGAGGCGATCGCGCTCAATTACGGCTCCATCGCCCATATCGACGAGGCGATCGGCCGGGTGCTGCGCGAACTCGACCGGCTGAGCCTGGCGCAGGATACGATCGTCATCTTCACCAGCGACCATGGCGATTTTCTCGGCGATCACCAGCTTTTGCTCAAGGGGCCGATCCACTACCAGGGCCTCATTCGCACCCCGTTCATCTGGGCCGATCCCCTCGATCCGGCCGGCCGGCGCAGCGACGCCTTGTGCTCGGCGATCGATCTCGCGCCGACCATCCTGAGCCGGGCAGGCGTTCCGGGCTACAACGGGATGCAGGGGCGCATCCTCGATTGCATCGATCAGGAGGCCGGCGCCGACGCGCGGCAGAGCGTGCTGATCGAGGACGAGGTGCAGCGCATTCTGTTCGGCTTCGACCGGCCGCCGCGGCTGCGCACCCTCGTCACGCAGCAATGGCGGTTGACCCTCTATGCCAACGCGACCTGGGGCGAGCTGTACGACCTTGCGGCCGATCCCGGCGAATGCCGGAACCTGTGGCACGATCCGGCGCAGGCGAAAGTGCGCAGCGACCTGATGGCCGAGCTGATCCGCCAGATGACGCTTCATGGCGAGACCAGCCCCTATGCGAGCGCGCTGGCATGAGCGCCACGAGCCTCATGATCGACCTCCGCGCCACGCCCGGCTGCCCCGGTCCGGCCTGCCTCCTGGTGCCGGGATCATCGCCCCCGGAGACAGTGTCATGACGGGATCGTGGATTTCGATTGCAACGCCTGAGGGCGGACGTTTCCAGGCCTACCTGTCGAAGCCGGCGCAGGGCAGCGGCCCGGGGCTGGTTCTGTGCCAGGAGATCTTCGGCGTGACCGCGGATATGCGCGGCCTCGCCGATCTCTTCGCCGAAGAAGGCTATGTCGTCGTCGTCCCCGACCTGTTCTGGCGGCTGGAGCCGCGCATCGAACTCGGGCATGACGAGGAAGGCCTGCGGCGCGCGCTCGATCTGGCCACCCGGCTCGATAGCGCCGCCGCGATGAGAGACATTGCCGCCGCCGTTTCGGCGCTGCGCCACGAGCCCGCCTGCAGGGGCCGGATCGGCATTCTCGGCCATTGCCTCGGCGGCCGCCTGGCGGTGATGGCGGCGGCCCAGGGCATCGTCGATTGCGCCGTCAGCTATTACGGGGTCGGCATCGAGGCGGTGATCGACCCTTTGCCGCTAGCCCCGGTGCCGATTCTGCTGCATTTCGCCGGCGCGGACCGTTACGTGCCGGCCTCGACGGTCGAGACGATCGGTACGCGGCTGGCGGGTCGGTCCGATATCGAGATCCATGTCTATCCCGAGATGGACCACGGATTCGCCAATCCCGGGCGGGATGCCTACAACAAGCAGGCGGCCGACATGGCCCATACGCGCACCATCGCCCTGCTGCGCCGGGTCATGGGCCCCCATTACGACCTGTCGGCGCTCTGGGAGGCGCACCGCGCCTGCGAGTTCATCACCCGCGATGCCGATGCGACGATGCGCACGATGGTGGCCGAACCCTACGTCAACCACATTCCCACCCTGACAGGCGGTTATGGACACGAGTATCTGCGGCGCTTCTATCAGCATCATTTCATCCCGACATCGCCGAAGGACATTCGCAACATTCCGATCTCGCGCACCATCGGCGCCGACCGGGTGGTCAACGAAGTGCTGCTCTGCTTCACCCATGATTGCGAGATCGACTGGATGCTTCCGGGTGTCGCGCCTACCGGCAAATATGTCGAGGTCGCCCTGGTCGGGATCATCACCTTCCGCGGCGACAAGCTGATGCACGAGCACATCTATTGGGATCAGGCGTCCGTGCTGGTGCAGATCGGCCTGCTCGATCCGGCCGGCCTGCCGGTCTCAGGGATCGGGGCGGAGAAGAAGGTTCTGGACGCGAGCCTGCCGTCGAACCGGCTGATGAGGAATTGGGAACGGAGCGCCGGCGCCTGACGTCCCGGCGCGGCCGCTCAGGCCCAGCCTGCGCCCGAACGCCCGGGGGATCGGCGATAGCCAGAGAGGGATTGACGATGCCCATTGTCCGCGTCAATGGCTGCGATTTCCGCTACGAGCTGAGGGGCCGGGGCCCGGGCCTCGTCTTCATCCATGGCGAGATCCACGGCCTCGATTACTGGGAGCACCAGATCGCGGAATTCTCCCGCGACTTCCAGTGCCTGGCCTACGACCGGCGCGGTCATGGCGGATCGGAAATGACGCCCTACGGCTTTTCGCTGGTCAACCAGACCAGGGACCTCGCGCATTTGCTCGATCATTTTCAAATCGAGCGGCCGGTCCTGGTCGCGCTGGCCTTCGGGACCACGGTAGCCGCGAATTTCGCCATCCAATATCCCGATCGCGTGCGCGGCCTTGTCATCGCCGCCTGGAGCGAGCTTCGCGACGCGATGGAATATTTCTCCCGCTGGGAGACGAGCGGGCGCCGCGCCGCCGAGGTGCTGGAGAGGGAAGGGCGCGAAGCGCTGGTGTCGCTGCTGCGGGCGGAAGGCGGCCGGACCCTCTTCCGCGTCATTCCCGAAGCCTCGACGATGCGCGAAAAGGTGATCCAGTTGCTGGCGAGCCACCCGGTCGAGGAATATCGGCGCGGCATGCTGGAGCTGGCCTCCTCGGTGCCCGACCTCATCCCGGCCTTTCGCGCGCTCGATATCCCGGTTCTCGGCGTCTATGGCACGGACGATCCCTTTCCCGATCAGCCCGAGCTGCTGTCGGGGATGAAATCCTTCCGCGAAGCGCCGCCCATCGAAGGCGGCGGGCGGTTCCTGCAATGGGAGCAGCCGCAGGCCTTCAACCGCCTGGTCCGGCAGTTCCTGGAACAGGAGGTCCGGGCATCATGAGCAGCAATATAAAAAGTCTTCCATCCTCCAGGATCGCGGCCGTTCAGGCGGCGCCCGTCTTCCTCGATACCGCGGCCACGATCGCGAAGGCCATAAGCCTGATTGCCGAGGTTGCCCGCAACGGCGCGGCGCTGGTGGCCTTCCCCGAAGTGTTCGTGCCGGGCTATCCCTACTGGAACTGGATCACCGACCCGGTCACGGGGAGCGCCTGGTTCCAGAAACTCTCGCTTGCCTCCATCACCGTGCCGGGCCCCGAGGTCGATGAATTATGCGCCGCGGCGCGCGCGCACGGGGTCCATGTCGTCATCGGCGTGAACGAGCGCAGCCCGGTGAGCTGGGGCGCGATCTACAATACAATGCTGTTCATCGGGCCGGACGGCAGGCTTCTCGGCAAGCACCGGAAGCTCGTGCCGACCTGGGCGGAAAAGCTGACCTGGACCGGCGGCGATGGCTCGTCGCTCCGGGTCTATGACACCGCCGTCGGTCCGCTCGGGGGCCTGGCCTGCGGCGAAAACACCAATACGCTTGCGCGCTTCGCTCTGCTGGCCCAGGGGGAATTGCTGCATGTGGCGAGCTATATCGCCCTGCCGGTCGCGCCGCCCGACTATGACATGGCCGAGGCGATCAAGCTGCGCGCCATGGCCCATTCCTTCGAGGGCAAGGTCTATACATTGGTCTCCTGCTCCATCGTGTCGGAAGAGATCATCCGCGCGATGGAGATGATCATCCCCGACGCCCGCGCCCGGCTGGAGCGCAAATCGGGCGCCTTCTCGGGCGTGATCGGACCGGATGGACGGGTGGTGGGATCGCCGCTCATCGACGACGAGGGCATCGTCTATGCCGACATCGATCTGACCCGCTGCATCCAGCCCAAGCAGATGCACGACATCGTCGGCCATTACAACCGTTTCGACATTTTCCGCCTGGCGATCGATCGCCGGCCGCAGACGCCGGTGGATTTCCGCGAGCCCGCGGGCACGCCGGCGGAAGAGCGGCGCGAGGCGGGCGAGGATCCCGGCGCCGTCATCGCGCGCGCCGGCTAGAGGAGGGTTGGATGCGGGAAGACATCATCGGCCGCGCCAATGTCGAGGACACCGACGAGCTGCGCGCCTATTACCACGAACTCGAACGGCACGAGGCCGGCGCTCTCTGGACGGTCGCCAATGCCATCGAGCCGTGGTTTCCGCAATCCGCCTCGGTGCCGGTCCTCTGGCGCTATCGCGATCTGCGCGATCACGTCCTGCGCTCGCTCGATCTCGTCTCGCCCGAGAAGGCGGGGCGCCGGGTGGTCTATCTGAGCAATCCCAACCGGCGGGACGTCGCCGCGGCGGTGGGCTGGCTCTATACCGGCCTGCAAGCGAAGAATCCCGGCGAAGTGGCCTCCTCGCACCGTCATTCCGCCTCCGCGCTGCGCTTCATCATGGAGGGGCGCGGCGCCTATACGATCGTCGATGGCCACAAGCTCACCTTGGGGCGCAACGATTTCGTGCTCACCCCGAACGGGACCTGGCACGAGCACGGCGTGTCGGCCGAGGGCACCACCTGCATCTGGCAGGACGGGCTCGACATTCCGCTGATGAATGCGCTGGAGACGAATTTCTACGAGGTGCATCCCGACCTCGCGCAGAAAGTCACCTATCCGGTGGATGATTCGAGCCACCTCTACCGCACGCCCGGCCTGCGTCCTTCCACCGGCACCTGGAGTCACGCCTATTCGCCGCTGCTCAAATACGAGTGGGAGCCGACCTACGACGGCCTGACCCGCTATGCCAAGGCGACCGACGGCTCGCCGTTCGACGGCGTGATGATGGAATACATGAACCCGCTGACCGGCGGGCCGGTGATGCAGACGCTCGGCGCGAGCATGCAGCTTCTCCGCCCGGGCGAGCGGACGAAGGCGCATCGCCATACCGGCAGCATCCTCTATCAATGCGCCAAGGGGTCGGGCTGGTCGGTCATCGCCGGCCGAAGATTCGATTGGCAGGAGCGCGACATCTTCTGCGTGCCGTCCTGGGCGCTGCACGAGCATGCGAACGCGTCCCCATCCGATGATGCCTGTCTTTTCGCCTTCAACGACCTGCCCACCATCCGCGCCCTCGGCCTCTATCGCGAAGAGGCTTTCGGCGACCATGGCGGGCACCAGCCGATCGCACCCTGAAACCCATCCCCGGAGCTTCCATGCGCCTCGCCACCTATCGTCCGACCCTCACCGATGCCGCGCGTCTTGGCGCCGTCCGCGATCAACTCGTCGTCGATGTCGCCCGTCTGGGCGAGGCCAAAGGCGTGGCGCTGCCCTCCTCGATGCAGGCCTTCATCGAGGCGGGTCCGCTGGCGCTGGAGGCTCTGGCAAAGCTGCTCGACGCCGGCCCCGCGGGCTGGCCGGTCGGGACCGCCGTGCCGCTGGCGAATGTGCAGCTCCTGGCCCCGATCCCGCGCCCGCGCAAGAACATCTTCGGCATCGGGCTGAATTATGTCGAACATGTCGCCGAATCGAGCCGCGCGCTCGATACCGCCAAGGACCTGCCGAAGCAGCCGATCATCTTCTCCAAGCCGCCGACCTGCGTCATCGGCCCGGGCGAGGCCATCCAGCACGATGCGGCGATCACCCGACAGCTCGACTGGGAGGTCGAACTCGCCGTGATCATCGGCACCACGGCCCGGCGCGTTTCCGTCGCGCAGGCACTGTCCCACGTCTTCGGCTATAGCGTGATGATCGACATCAGCGCGCGCGACTGCCGCCGCGCCGGGCAGTGGATCTATTCCAAGGGGCAGGATACTTACGCCCCCTTCGGCCCGGTCATCGTGACGGCCGACGCAATTCCCGATCCCCAGATCCTCGATCTGAGCCTGACGGTCAACGGGATCGAGAAGCAAAGCTCGAACACCCGCTACATGCTGTTCAAGGTCGCCGATCTCATCGCCGATATCAGCCAGGGCATGACCCTGGAGCCGGGCGACGTGATCGCGACGGGAACGCCCTCGGGCGTTGGCGCCGGGCGCAATCCGCCGGAATTTCTATGGCCGGGCGATGTGGTCGAGGCGGAAGTGGCCGGCATCGGCCGGCTGCGCCATCCAATCGTCAAGATCTGAGCGCGGGGATGAGCGCATGACCGCACCCATGATCAAGATCGGCCAGATCGTTCCCAGCTCCAATCTCACGATGGAGCGCGAGATCGCGGCGATGCTGCGCGCCCGCGAAACAATTCTGCCCGAGCGCTTCTCGTTCCATTCCTCGCGCATGCGCATGAAGCGGGTGACGAAGGCGGAACTGGAGGCGATGGACCGCGATTCCGACCGCTGCGCGCTCGAACTGTCGGACGCGGGCGTCGATGTTCTGGGCTATGCCTGCCTCGTCGCCATCATGTCGATGGGCAAGGGCTATCACCGGATCGCGCAAAGCCGCCTGCACCAGCGCACGGTCGAGAACGGTGCGCCGGCGCCCGTCGTCACCTCCGCCGGTGCGCTGATCGACGGGCTGCACCGCATGGGCGCCCGGCGCATTGCCATCGTCGCGCCCTATATGCGGCCACTCACGCAGGTGGTGGTCGATTACATCGAAAGCGAAGGCATCGAGGTGGCGGATTTCGTGGCGCTGGAGATCGCCGATAATCTCGCGGTGGGTGCGCGCGATCCTCTGGCGCTGGTGGAGATCTACAAGCGCCTCGACCTTCGGGGCGTCGATGCCCTCGTCCTCTCGGCCTGCGTGCAGATGCCTTCGCTCTCAGCCGTGCCCCTGGTCGAGCGCGAGGCCGGCATTCCGGTCCTGAGCGCCGCCATCGCCACCGCGCATCAGATGCTGTCATCGCTCGGCTTGCAGACCCTGGTGCCCGGCGCCGGTCATCTTCTGTCGGGAGCATTCCCGGCGCTTTCGCCCGGAGCCCCGGCATGAGCGATCCGACCATCGCGATTACGGCCGCCGACCCAGGATCGGGCCATATCACGCCGCCCGGCCCGCCGCCAAAAGCCAATCCGCCGCCAAAAGCCAATCCGCCGCCAAAAGAATGCGGCGCGGAGGGCGATATTCTCGCGGTCAGGGGCCTGCGCAAGACGCTGGGCGAGGGCGCATCGCGCCAGACCATCATCGACGGCCTGACCCTCTCCGTGCGCACTGGCGAATTCCTGTCGCTGGTCGGCCCGAGCGGCTGCGGCAAGACGACGCTGCTGATGTGCCTGGCTGGCCTCTATGGCGCCGACGACGGATCGGTGCATTTCGAACGCCAGCGCGTCACGGCGCCGCCGCGCGGCGTCTCCGTGGTCTTCCAGGATTACAGCCGCTCGCTGCTGCCGTGGAAGAACAACCTCGAGAATGTGCTGTTCGGCATGTGGCGCACGGCGATGAGCGAGGCGCAAAGACGCGAGAAGGCCGTCGAGCTGCTGCATACGGTGGGGCTCAGGGGCTATGAGAAACATTTTCCCTGGCAGGTGTCGGGCGGCATGCAGCAGCGGGTGGCGATCGCGCGCGGACTGGGGGCGCAGTCGCGCCTGCTGCTGCTCGACGAGCCGCTGGCGGCGGTGGATGCGCAGACGCGGGCGGAGTTGCAGGATCTGCTGCTCGACCTTGCCCGGCGCTTCAACCAGACCTGCCTTTTGGTCACCCACGATGTCGACGAGGCGGTGTACATGGCCGACCGGATCATCGTCCTGTCGCGCCGGCCGACGCGGGTCGTGACCGATCTGGCGGTGCCGCTGCCCAAGCCGCGCGACCAGCTTGGAACGCGCGAGGACCGCACCTACCTCGATCTGCGCCACGAGGTGATCACCCTCATCCGGTCGATGCGTCAAGCCGCGTGAACAACCCTCTCACAGGAGAACCATCGTGACATTACGTGTTTCCACTCTGGCCGGCGCCGCCGCCCTGGTGATGCTCGGTCTTGCGCCCGGCGCCTATGCAAAGGACCCGGCACCGGTTTCCATCACGCTTGCCGGCCTGCGCACGATCCAGTTCCTGCCGGTGCAATATGCGCAGCAGCAGGGCTACTTCAAGCGCGTCGGGCTTAACGTCACCATCTTGATGCTGAATTCCGGCCCGGCGGTCATTTCGGGGGTCGTAAGCGGATCGGCCGAGGTCGGCTATGCCTCCTCGGTGCCGATCATCTTCGCCCGGGCGCAGCATCAGCCGGTGCGCATCTTCGATGCCATGACGATTGAGAATTCGAGCGGCGCGGTGAAATGGAACTGGCTGGTGGCGAGCAAGCGGTCGGGCATCCGCTCGATCAAGGATCTTGGCGGCAAGACGATCGCGATGAACACGACGGGCGGCGCCTGCGAGCTGCAATTCCGCGATCACATGGCGGCGGCCGGCGTGCCCTTTGATTCCGTCAAGTCGATCGTCGTCCCGTTCCCGCAGATGCAGGCGGCGCTTCAGCTCGGCAATGCCGATGCGGCCTGCCCGGTCGAGCCGTTCTATACCAGCATGCGGACCTCGCCCGAAGTGCAGGCTCTCGCCTTGTCGAGCAATACTTTGGCCGCGCCCTCCCAGCTCTATGCCGAGGACGTGCTGTTCGTGCGCGGCGACTGGGGTAAGGCCCACCTCGACGCCTTGCATCGCATGAACCAGGCCCTGGGCGTCGTGTTCGCCAAGCTCAAGAAGGATCCGACGCTCTACCATCGCCTCCTGATCGAGGATTACAAGTTCAAGGAAGCGATGGTGAACCAGATGACGATCAACGTGGATTTCGCCAATGTTTCGCCGACGCCCGCCGACGTCGAGCCGCTCATCAAAGCGCTGAAGCGGAACAAGATGCTGACGCTCGATGTGAAGCCGGAAGACGTGGTCCTGAAGGTGCCGTAATGGCGATGCTTCGCCGCCTGGAGATGCCGGGCTGGGGCAGGGCGCTCGTCAGCCTGGCGGGCCTGCTGCTGGTCTGGCAGGCCGTCGTGCTGGCGAGCGGCATTCCGGCGGAATATCTGCCCGGGGTGCCGACGATCTTCCATGCGCTTCGGGCTGAGTTGGGCGATGGCGAATTCTGGCGCGGGGAAGGGCTCACGATGGCGCGCGCGGGAGGCGGCCTGCTGCTCGCGATCATCACCGGGATCGGCACGGCGCTGCTCTCAGCCCGCCATAGGATGATCGAGCGGGCCTTGTCGCCCTTGGTGCAGCTTCTGATCTCGCTGCCGCCCGCAGCCCTCGTGCCGCTGTCGATCTTCGCCTTCGGTTTGGGCGTCGCCCTCTTCGCCTTCATCATCTGGTTCGCCTGCGTCTGGACCATCTATCTAAGCGCGGTGAATGCGCTGAAGGCCGGCGAGCCGATCCAGGTGCAGGTGGCGCGAACCTTCGGCTATGGCGGCTGGGCGATCCTGCTCCGGGTCCGCCTGCCCGCGGCATTGCCGGAGATCTTCACCGGCATCCGCATCGCGGCCGCGATCAGCCTGATGGCCGCGGTGGCAGCCGAGATGCTGGCGGGCCGGGACGGGCTCGGCTTCATGCTCTATGACGCGGCTTTCTCGCTCCGCATCCCTGAAATGTTCGCGCTCCTGGCGGTGGCCGGCCTCGATGGCGTCCTGCTCAATGCGGCGATCCTGCGCCTGCGCCGGGCCGCGGCCGGCTGGCACGACGGGATTGCGCTCATGGCCCGCGCCTGAGGATAAGGTAGGATGGATAGGGCATCGCTCAAGGCGTTCAACTGGCCGGGCGTCATCTTCATGGCGGCGCTGCTGCTCGCCTGGGAGCTGGCCGCCAGGGCGATGAATACGCCGAGTTTTCCAAGCCTCGTCACGGTGCTTCAGCTGCTGGCGGGGGACGGGCGGATCCTGGCCGCGCAGATGACGATCACGCTTGGCCGCGCGGCCGCGGGCTTCGCGCTGGCGCTGGCGGCGATGCTGCCGCTCGGCGTCTTCATCGGCCGCACCCATCGCCTCGGCCGCTATATCGAGCCCGCGATCGATCTTCTGCGGCCGCTGCCGCCGCTCGCCATCGTGCCGGTCGCCATGCTGTTCGCCGGCACCGGCAGCGCCGCCAAGATCAGCGTGATCTTCTATAGCGCTGCCTTCCCGATCCTCCTCAACGCGATCGACGCCACGCGCGCCACGCACCCGCTTCTGCTCGATGTCGGCCGTTCCATCGGCCTGTCCCGCGCGGCGATCATGCGGCGGATCGACCTGCCGGCGGCCTTGCCGCAGATCATGTCGGGGGTGCGGCTTGGCGTCGCGGCGGCACTGCTGGTGAGCGTCAGCGCGGAGATGCTGCTCTCCACCGACGGCATGGGGAATTATCTCATGCGGGCGCAGGAGGAATTCCAGATCGCCCGCGGCCTCGCCGGGATCCTGACCATCGCGCTGGTGTCGCTGGCGGTCAATGCGATCGTCTCGCGGATCGAGCAGCGCTTGCTGGCCTGGCATCATGCGCGCCATGCCGTCGTGCGCGGCGCCCTGGAATAGAGGGTCGGCTAAACGATCGAGAGCGCCGGCGGCGGCGCGGTTTCGATCAGATCGCGCAGCACGGCGAGGGCTGTTCCAAGCTCGGCGCGCGACGCCGGGCTGCCGAGGCAGAGCCGGACGCCGTTCGGGCTCTTCTCGTCGACGGCAACCGCGTCGGGCGGCGTCACCGTCACCCCGTGCTGGCGGGCGGCGAGAAAGAAGCGCGCCGCCGGCCAGTCCGCGGGCAGGGGCAGCCAGATGTGAAATCCCGCCGGGCCGGCGCTGCGCGGCGGATCGAGATGCCGGGCCAGAACCGACAAGGCGATATCGGTCCGCGCGCGGGCTTCGGCGCGCCGCTCCTGGGCGAGCCGTTCGAGCGCGCCGCCGTTGAGCAGGCGCCGCCCGATCTCGGCCATCATCGGCGTCGCCATCCAGGCGGTGGCGCGCATGCCCAGGATCATGCGGTCGCGATAGGCCGGCGGCGTCACGACGAAACCGATGCGCAGGCCTGGGGCTACGCATTTCGACAGGCTGGTCACGTAGAAGACCCGATCCGGCACCAGCTCGGCCAAGGGCGGCGGCGCGTCGGGGTACAGGAAGCCGTAGACATTGTCCTCGATCGCGATCAGGTCGCGCCGCTCGAGGATCTCCGCGATCGCCGCCCGACGCCGGGCGCTCATCGTGGCCGCCGTCGGGCTGTGCAGGGTCGGCATGACATAGAGCAGCCGCGCGCCGCTGCGCACGCATGCCTCGTCGAGCGCTTCGGGAATGAGGCCCTCCTCGTCGATCGCGACGCCGACGAGGCGCAGATTCTGATATTTCGCCAGCGCCTTCATGCCGGAATAGGTCAGGCCTTCCGCCAGGACCGGCGCGCCGGTCTCCAGCAGCATGCGCGCCACCAGCGAGGTCGCATGCTGCGCGCCATGACAGACCAGCACATGATCGGGCGAGGGATGATAGCTGCCCGTCGCCATCCAGCGCGCCGCCGCTTCGCGATGGGTGGCAAGCCCCTCGTGCGGCAGATATTCGAACAGGGGGGCGATCAGTTCGGGGCTTTGCATCTGGGCCAGAACGCCGAGCAGCGCCTCCACCGGATGTCCGGGCGGCGGAATGTTCAGGCCAAGGGAGATCTGGGCCGGGCCCTCGCCGTTCGCCCCGTTCCGGGTGCCCGGATTCAAGCGGACGAAGGTGCCGCTGCCGACCTTGCCGACGATAAGGCCAAGCTGCTCGGCCTGGGCATAGGCCTTGCTGACCGTGCCGATGCTCAAGCCGATCCGGGTCGCCAGTTCGCGATGCGGCAGCAGGCGGCTGCCCGGCGGCAGCCGGCCCAGATCGATGTCGCGCTGTAGCGCCTCAACGATCGCCAGATACCTCGGACCATCGTGTTTCAGATCGACCGGGACCCAGGCTTCCATGGGCTAGGCCCGGCTCGATCCTTCCCCGACCGCGTCGAGGAAGGCGAAGAGGGCATCATCGAACGCCTCCGGCTGCTCCAGATTGGCGATATGGCCGGCGCCCGGGATCACCGCGGCGCGCGCGGCCGGGATCATCGCCTGCATGGCGCGGTTGAGTTCGGGGATCGGTCCGTCCTGCTCGCCCGCCAGCAGCAACGTCGGCACCCGGATCTCCCGCAGCCGGGGGAGATAGTCGAGCCCTTGCAGGGCGCGCGCGCAACCGATGAAGCCCGCGGGCGAGGTGCGGGCGATCATGCGTCGCACGGGGTCGAGCGCCGGGATCTCCGCCGCCAGGCTCGCGGGCAGGAACCAGCGCTGCACCGTCGCCTCCGCCAGCGCCGCCGTTCCGGCCGTTTCCACGGTCGCGATCCGTTCGTCCCAGACGCCGCCGGCCTCGGGCGGCATATCGGCGCGGGCATCGCAGATGGCGGCGCTCAGCAGCCGGTCGGCATGATCGAGCGCCAGCCCGATCGCCGTCATCCCGCCCAGCGACAGGCCGACATAATGGGCCTGGCCGATGTTGAGCGCATCCATCAGCGCCACGGCATCCCGGGCCAGGTCTTCCATGCGATAGGGCGCGGCCGGCGCCTCGCTGTCGCCATGGCCGCGCGTGTCATAGCGCATCACCTGGAAATGCGGCGCCAGGCGGCGCGCCTGCCGGTCCCACATCGACAGATCGGTCAGGATGGAATGGCTGAGCACCACCCAGGGAGCGCCTGCCGTCCCCTCGATGCGGCAGTTGAAGGTCAGGCCATTGGCACGGACTTGCACGCGGATCACTCCTTAAAATTGCCCAGACCACGGGAGTGCCGGTTCCGGGTCGCGCCCCGGTGGAGGGCATGGAAATTGAGACATTTCGGAAATTGTCATAGCATAGAATTAATTTGACATATACCATTTATCCGAATTTGATTGAAATCGTCATAGGGCAGGAAATAAGACAGCATGATCTACGAGCTTCGTACCTATACGGCCGCGCCCGGAAAGGCGGCGGCGCTGAAACAGCGGTTCCGCGATCACGTCATCCCCGGTTTCAAGCGGCATGGGATCGAGCTTGTCGGGTGCTGGGAGCCCGTCGGGCAGCCCGATCAGTTCGTCTATCTCACGCGCTTTGCCGATGCGGCGGCGAGCAAGGCGGCCTGGGATAATTTCGCCAAGGACGAGGATTGGCAGCGCGCCAAGGCCGAGTCGGAAAAGGCGGGCCGGTTCCTGGCCGGGCAGAGCGTGGTGGCGCTGCTGCCGACGGACTTCTCTGGCCTGCTGAAATGATGCCGGGCGCATCCGGCTCGCTGCCATGAAAGCCGTCGATTTCGACTATGCGCGGCCGGCGAGCATCGGCGAAGCCTGCGGGCTTCTGGCAGCGGGTGGCGACGAGGCCAAGATCATCGCCGGCGGCCAGACGCTCGTGCCGCTCATGGCCATGCGAATGGCGCGGCCGGCGCTGCTCGTCGACATCAATCGCATCGCCGAACTGAACGGAATCGAATCCGGCAGCGATTACGTGACCCTGCGATCCTGCACCCGTCAGGCGGCGGCGCTGGCGGACGAGACGATCCGGCTCCGCGCGCCGTTGCTGGCCAAGGCACTGCGCTTTGTCGGTCACGGGCAGACGCGCAACCGCGGCACAATCGGCGGCAGCCTCGCCAATGCCGATCCGGCGGCGGAAATCGGCTTGGCCGCGCTCGTTCTCGATGCCCGGATCGAGGCCCATTCCGCCACCGGGCGCCGGCAGATCCCGATTGCCGAATTCTTCATCGGCCCGATGATGACGGCGCTGGCGCCCGAGGAATGCCTGACGGCGATCCGCCTTCCGCTCTGGCAGGAGCCGGGCCGGCTCGGCACCGGCTTTCAGGAGACCAGCGCGCGCCGCAGCGATTTCGCCCTGGCGGCCGCGGCGGTCCAGCTTATCCTCGATACGGAGGGCACCTGCCGCCGCATCGCGCTCGGCGTCGGCGGCGTCGGTTCGGTGCCGCTGCGGATCGACGCGGCGATGGAGAGGCTGCTGGGCACCAGGCTCGACGATGATGATATCGGCGATGCGGCGCGGATCGTCTACCGCGCGATCGATCCCGCTCCCGATCTCCACGCTTCCGCGGATTATCGCCGCCGCCTCGCCGCCTCGCTCGTTGAACGCGCGCTGGCCGAGGCCAAGCGCGATGCCCTGGCCAGGAAAGCCTGACCCCATGTCCCTGCACGAGATCACCCTCACGGTCAATTCCGCGGTTCATCGCGGCCTGGTCCCGGCGCGTCTCTCGCTGGTCGATTTCCTGCGCGAGGGCCTGCTTCTGACCGGCACCCACGCCGGCTGCGAGCACGGGGTCTGCGGCGCCTGCTCGATCCTGCTCGACGGCGTCCCGATGCGGTCCTGCCTGCTCTTCGCCGTTCAGGCGGACGGCTGCGCCATCACCACCGTCGAAGGCCTGGCGCCGGGTCCCGAAGGCCTGAGCGTGTTGCAGGATTCCTTCTGGGAGACGCATGCCCTGCAATGCGGATTCTGTACGCCGGGCATGCTGATCGCGGCGCAGGCCCTGCTTCAGAGCACGCTGACCCCCTCCGACGAGGAGATCCGCGAGGCGATCGGCGGCAATCTCTGCCGCTGCACCGGCTACAAGCAGATCGTCGATGCCGTGAAGCTTGCGGCCGACCGCTTGCGCGGCTCCAATCGGGCGGAAGGAGGGGTGCAGCCATGACCGCCGATCCGGTGCCGGGCTTCCGCTATATCGCGAAGAAGCGCCGGCCGAAGGAGGATCGCCGCTTCCTGGTCGGCGGCGGCCGCTTTGTCGCCGACCTGGCGCTGCCGGGCATGCTGCATGTGGCGCTGGTGGCAAGCCCCTACCCAAGCGCGCGCATCCGCTCCATCGAGGCGGGCGCGGCATTGGCGCTTCCGGGCGTCAAGGCGGTGGTGACCGGGGACGAGCTTGCCCGCGCGGTCGATCCGCTCTATAGCGGCCTCGACATCCCCAAGGTGCGGCGCTATCCGATGGCCGTCGGCATGGCGCGCTATGTCGGCGAATGGGTGGTGGCCGTGGTGGCCGAGACGCGGGCCATCGCCGAAGACGCGGCCGAACTGGTGCAGGTCGAGTACGAGCCTCTGCCGCATGCCGGCGACCCCGAAGAAGCGATGCTGCCCGATGCGCCCCTGGTGCATCCCGAGCACGGCAGCAACGTGCTCTATCGCCGCCAATTCGTCTGGGGGCCGGTCGATGCCGATTTCGCCGCGGCAAAGCACCAAGTGTCCTTCCGCGCACGCTGGCATCGCAGCGCGACGGTGCCGCTGGAAACCTTCGGCGTGATCGCAAGCTGGTCGCAGGCGGCGGGGCTGCTCGATGTCTGGGCCTCGATCCAGATGCCGAAATTTCCCGAGCAGGTCGCGCGCGCCCTGCGCCTGCCCGGCAATGCGGTGCGGGCGCATTTCGATGTCGATGTCGGCGGCAGCTACGGCGTCAAGCGCGGCATCAAGCACAGCGTCCTCGCCGGATATCTGGCCAGGACGCTCGGCCGCCCGGTGCGGCTGATCGAGGACCGGCTCGAGAACATGCGCGGCGGCGACGCCCATGGCCCGGACCGGATCTTCGATGTCTCGATCGCCTTCGAGGACGACGGCACCGTCCGCTCGCTCCGCATCCGCGCCATCGACGACGTGGGCGCCTATGCCGGCCGCGCGCCGCTGCAACTCGGCAAGCCGATCGGCGCCATCGTCGGCCCCTATCGCATCGGAAGCGTCGCGTACGAGCCGGTCAGCGTCACGACCAACAAGACGGTGCAGGAGGCGGTGCGCGGCTTCGGCCAGTCGCCGACGAATTTCGCCATCGAGACCGCGATGGACCGCGCCGCGCGGCATCTCGGCATGGACCGGATCGAGCTGCGCCGGCGCAACCTGCTCCGCAAGGACGAGTTTCCCTATACGATCCCGAGCGGCAGCACCTATGACAGCGGCGATTACCATGTGGTGCTGGACAAGGCGCTGGAAGCGGCGAATTACGGCGAACTCGTCGCCAGGCGGGAGGCCGCACGCGGCCATGGACAGCTCGCCGGCATCGGCATCTCCTGCTGCCTGGAGCCCAGCGGCGGCAATTCCGCTTTCGAGCCGCTGTTCAATCCGAAGAACGAGACGACGACCTGGATGGAATCCTGCCAGATCAAGATCGATCTGACCGGCTCCATCACCGCGGCGATGGGAACCTCCTCGGCGGGGCAGGGGCATGAGACTCTGCTGGCGACGGTCGTTGCCGAGATTCTCGAACGCGACCCCGATACGATCCGCGTCGTTCATGCGGATTCCCTGACGGCACTGCCGAGCAACAGTCCCGTCGGCAGCCGGATGGCGATCATGCTCGGCGGTGCCGCCGCCGGTGCCGCGCGCAAGCTCAAGACTAGGCTCGTCACCATCGCCGCGCATAATCTGAACCTGCCGCCCGAGGCTTTGGCCTATCGCGACGGATCGGTCGCGGCGCTCGACGATCCGGGCCGCGCGCTCTCCTGGGACCAGCTTGTGGAGATCGCCCATCGCAAGTTCCACCTGCTGCCGCCCGAGGCCGAGCCGGGGCTTCAGGCATCCCATGTCTGGGAGGTGCCGACCGGCGGCGGCTTGCCGACGCCAGACGGGCGCATCCAGATGTATCCCTGCTATTCCTTCGAGTGCCACGTGGTCTATGCCGAGATCGATCGCGTCTCGGGCCGGGTCGATCTGCGCAAATATGTCGTCGGCCATGATTGCGGCGTGATGATCAATCCCGACATCGTCCATGGCATGACCTATGGCGGCATCGCGCACGGCATCGGCGCGGCGCTTTACGAGCGCTTCGCCTATGATGAGACGGGGCAGCTCGTGAGCGGCTCGTTCATGGATTATCTCATTCCCTCGTCGCACGAGGTGCCGGACATTGAGATCGTCGATCATTGCACGCCCTCGCCCTTGACCACCTTCGGCCAGAAGGGCTCGGGGGAAGCTGGATATCTCGGCGCACCGGCCGCCATCGCCAGCGCCGTCAACGACGCGCTTGCGCCACTGGGATTGCAGATCGCGACGCTGCCCATGTCCATGGCGGCGATCGGGGATCTGCTGGCGACAAAAGACGCCGCCCGCTGAAGGGCGGCGCAAGATGGGGAGGATAGACATGATTGGACGCCGCTTTCCCGCATCGATCCTGCGCTCATGGGGCGCGGGGCTGGCTTTGATCGCGTCACTAGCCGTACTTGGTCCCGCGGCGCAAGCCGCCGGCGCGGCCGGTGCGCCCGGTGCGCCCGGTGCGCTCACGCCGATTACGATCGTCATCTTCAGCCCGCCCTCGCTCGGCGCCTTCCTGCCGACGGTGATCAAGCAGCGGAAGATCGATCAGGCGAACGGCCTTGACATCACCTTCGCCGAACGCACGCCGGACGCCTATGCGGCGGAATTCAATACCGGCGAATTTCAGCTTGGCGGCAGCGCGTCGCTGCTGACGCTCGGCCTTGCCGACACCCGCGGGGTCAAGGTCACCTACCTGTTCAATCTGTTCGATTACTGGGGCGCGGTGGTGACGCAGCGGCCCGACGTGAAGACACTGGCCGATCTGCGCGGCAAGGAGCTTGCCGCCGCCAAGGGCACGACGAATTATACGATGTTCGAGTGGCTCGCCCGCCAGCAGGGCCTCGATCCCAATTCCCTCAAGGTGGTGAATACGGCGCCCCCCGGGCTCATCGGCTATGCGCTGGCCGATCGCGCGGATGCGGTACAGCTCTGGGAGCCGGCTTATACGCTGCTGCTGTCGAAGAAGCCCGGCATCAGGACCCTTGATCTCCACATCGATCGGGAATGGCGGAAATTCGCCGGCAGCACGCATATCCCCTATCTCGGGGTGGCGGCGCATCGCGGCTGGGTCGCCCAGCACCGGGATCTGGTGCCGAAACTCTATCGCACCTACCTGGAGGCGGCGGCCTGGATTTCCGCCCATCCCGGCGCCGCGGCCCCGCTCATCGCGCCGAAAGCGGACGCGGCGGGCCTCAAGGCGATCGCCGCCCTCATCGCCGACAATCATCGCCTCGGCATGAATGTCGAGCCGGCCGGCAAGCTCAAGGGCGAGATCGATGCGGTCTATCGCGCCGGCCTGTCGCTTGGCTATTTGAAGAGCGCGCCCTCGGCGGCCTCCGTCTATGGCGGAGCGATGGAGTGACGGCGCTCTCGCCGGCATTGCGGCGGCTGGGTCTGGGCCCGGGCAAGATCAGGATCGAGGGCGTGGTGGCGATCGTCGGGCTGGCGGTCGCCTGGCAGATCGCGTCCTATTTTTTCCCGGCCTTCCTGTTCCCGTCGCTGCCGGCGATCGCCGTGCGTTTCGTCGCCATCTTCGCGCAAGCCGGGCCGCCGCTCGAGGCGGCGGCCACCTTCGCGCGCATTCTCGGCGGGCTGACCGGCGCCTTTCTGCTCGGGTCGCTCCTCGCCTTCCTGATGGGGCGTTCCGACCGGGTCTATCGCTACATCTTTCCGCTGCTCAATTTCGACCAGGGCATTCCGGCGCTGTCCTGGGTGGTGATTTCGATCATCTGGTTCAAGGGCATCGAGTTCCGCATCTTCTTCATCATCGTGATGACGACCTTGCCGGCCTTCAGCTTCCAGGTGCTCGACGCCTATCGCTCGATGTCGAAGGATTTGATGGAGATGACGCTGTCCTTCCGGCCGGGCCGGCTCGACCGCCTGCGCGTCCTGGTCCTGCCGACGGTTCTGCCGGGCATCCTGACCGCGTGGAAGGTCAATCTCGGCAGCGCCTCGCGCGTCGCCGTGGTGGCCGAGCTGGTCGGGGCGACCGGCGGCATCGGCTACGAACTGCTCCAGCAGCAGCAGCTTTTCGACATGGCGGGGGCGATCGCCTGGACCATCGTTCTCGTCATCTTCGTTCTCGTCATGCAGCGCATTCTCACCTTTCTCGAAACCCGGCTGTTGCGCTATCGGCCGGCGGCGGAGCGCGGGCTGTGAGCGAGGCGATCGAGATCGTCTTCGAGCGCGTGAGCAAGTCCTTCGCGCGGACCGGATCGGCCGAGCCGGCCTTCGAGGCGGTGAGCGATCTGAGCTTCGCCGTCGCGCGCGGCGAGCTGGCGGTGATCCTCGGCAAGACCGGCTGCGGCAAATCGACCACGTTCAATCTGCTGTCCGGGCTGCTGCATCCAACGTCGGGCCGCGTGCGGGTCAAGGGGCACGATCCCTTCGGCGAGTTCGACTGGTTTCGCGGCAAGATCGGCATCATCTTCCAGAACGACCGGCTGATGCCCTGGCGCACGGCGATCGACAATGTCGCGCTGGGGCTGGAGCTTAACAAGATGGCGCGTTCTGAGCGTCTCGATATCGCTTCCTCCTGGCTCAAGCGGCTCGGCCTTGGCGGCCACGAGCACGATTACCCGCACGCGCTTTCCGGCGGCATGCGGCAGCGCGTCAGCATCGCCCGCGCCTTCGCCGTGCGCCCCGACATCCTGCTCTGCGACGAGCCGTTCTCGGCCCTGGACGAGATCACCGGCGACACGTTGCGGGCCGAGCTTCTGGAACTTCTGCACGAGACCGGCGCCACCGGCGTTTTCATCACCCATTCGATCGACGAGGCGCTGCGGGTCGGCAGCCGCATCCTGGTGTTCGAGCGGCCGGCCCGCATTGCCTACGAGGCGCGGTTGCACCCGGAGATGAGCGGGGAAGCGCGCGCCGAAATCCGCGCCGGCATTCTGCGGGTGCTGGCGGGCAATAATGCAGAGGGATGAGGAGATTAAGGCGTGATCATCGACGTCCATGCCCATTTCGTTCCAAACGCCATGCTGGCGGCGCTGGCCGGGAAGCGCCTGTTTCCCTCCATCGAGACGATCGGCGATCCGGGGAGCATGCGGCTTTCCTTCGCCGGCCGGGAACCGACGCGGCCCGTTTCGCCCAAGCTTGGCGACCTTGACCAGCGCGAGCAGTGGCTTTCCGCCCAGTGCATCGATCACCAGGTCGTGGGCGGTTGGCTCGACATGTTCGGCTATGAGCTGCCCGCCGAGGAAGGCGCCGACTGGTGCCGCTTCCTGAACGAGCATTTGCGCCAGGGTACGAGCGGGCTCGCCACGCTGGCGCCTTTGGCGACCGTGCCGCTGCAAAACGGCAGGCTCGCCGCCAAGGTACTGGAGGAAGCGCTCGATGCCGGCTTCCACGGCGCCATGATCGGCACCCAGCCCAAAGGCGTGGGCGGCGCGCTCGATGATGCTGATCTTGATCCTTTCTGGGAACTGGCTTCGGCGCGCCAGGCGACGATCTTCGTCCATCCCATGTTCGCTTGCGGCGACGACCGGCTCGGCGCCTATGATCTCGTCAATGCGGTGGGGCGGCTCACCGATACGACGACGGCGGTGGCGCGGCTGCTGTTCTCGGGCCATCTCACGCGCTATGCCGGCGTCAATCTCGTGATCTCGCACGGCGGCGCGGCGCTGCCCTACGCGCTGGGACGGCTGCGGCGCAACCATGTGATCCATCCCGGAAACTACGCCGATCCGCTCGAGGGCTTCCGCCGCCTTTATTTCGACAGCGTGCTGTTCGAGGCGCAGGCCTTGCGCTTTCTCTGCGACGTGGCGGGCGCCGACAAGGTCATGCTCGGCTCCGATCACCCGTTTCCGATCGGCGACGCCACGCCGCTCAAGGTGATCGACGAGACGCCGCTCACCGCCGCCGAACGCCGGTCGATTGTCGGCGCCACCGCCGCCCGCCTGTTCCACATCGGCCACGAATAGCGGATCGGGCGAGGCGATAAATCCGGACGATTATCCGGCGGCGACGACCACCGCGGTGACATTGTCGTCGCCGCGGTGGGCGAGGGCTGCCGCGATCAGCATGTCGGGCGCGATCGAAACATCCGGCGCGCCGAGAATGGCCGTGATTTCTTCCGCCGAAACGATCTTGCACAAACCATCGCTACAGAGCAGATAGCGGTCCTGCGGCTCGATCTGGCCGATCACCTTGTCGAGCATGACGCTCTCGCAATCGGCGCCGATGGCGAGGGTGATGATATTGGCATGCGGATGGGTTTTGGCCTGCTCTTCCGTCAGGCGTCCCTCGTCGATCAGTTCCTGCACGACCGAATGATCGCGCGTCAGTTGCTGCAAATTGCCATCGCGCAGGCGATAGATCCGCGAATCGCCGGCCCAGAGGCAGGCAAAGTAGCGGTCGCGCAGGATCAGAACCGCGATCGTGGAGGCGATCATCCGATCGCCCCGCCTGGCCGCCTCGTCGCGCAGCGCCTGATGCGTGCGGCCGATCGTCAATCGCACTTCGGATAGCAGTTGGGCGCCCGACAGATCGGCCGGCAGGCCGTTCAGATCCGACACGATCAAGCCGGAGGCGAATTCGCCGGCTTCGTGGCCGCCCGCGCCGTCGGCCACGATCCACAGGCCGAGATCGGGGCGGCACAGAAAGCGGTCCTCGTTCATCTCGCGCACGGTGCCGACATGGCTTGTGGCCCAGGATGCAAAGCGCATTTCGTCAGCCTCCCGCGGAAGATGTCGTCGCATCGGCGATCATGACGCAAAAATCTTCGGCCGATGGCAGGCCGGAGAAGAGCCTTTCCTGCGCCGGAACCCGCGATCCGCCGGCGGTCCACCATTTTGTCGCGCCGGCATCGGCCGGCAGCGCCACCGCTCGTGCGGCCGATGGTTGTTCCAATCGCGGGGCGAGTTGTTCGGGCGGCAGATCGTCGAGAATTGCGGCCAGGCCGGCCGCCTGCGCCTGGTCGAGCCAGCCCCCGGCCTGCGCCAGGATCGCGCGCTCGCCTTGCGCGAAAAGCGACAGCGGAAAATACCGGCCGACCTTGTCGAGGCTCGGCAGCCACACGCCGACCGCGGCGGCATCGCCGCAAATCCCTTCGGCGAGAAAGAAATGCCAGACCGGCGCCGCCAGCCACGCCGGCCGCCAGTCTTCGGCCAGAACCGCCCGGCTACCCGCGATCACCGCCTGGCACCATTGGTCCCAGATATCGAGCTGGCGCGGCGTCAATCCCTGTCGCACGAAATCGCCGCGGGCGGGCAGCTTGCCGCAGAAGCCGGTCGATGCGGGGGTGAAACCGCTCATGGACTTAGGCCTCAGCCCTGGAGGGAGGGACAGCGGAAATCGTGGAGAACGCCGGTCGAAAACGGGTTGAATACCGAGCCCGCCTCAAGCTCGAATCCGACCTGGTGGCCGCCGATATCGAAGGTGAGCCGGTAGCGGTTGGAGGCGCCGTCCTGACGCAGGGAGCCCAATTCGATCAGATGGAACAATGCCCAGGGGCCGGTGCTCTGAAGCGACACCGGCTCGCCCGTCGTCGGGGTGATGGTGAGGCTTGCCGACTGCATGCCGCTCGGGCCGGGCCAGTTCACCTCCGTCGGCACGGCGGCGCCGTGCGCATAGGCGATCATTAGCGGGCCGAGTTGCAAGACGGCTTTCACGGCGCCCTCGTCGAGGGCTATGGGCGTGATGCTGAACTGGACCGAAGGTGCTGTGCCATTATTGGCGAAGAACACTTGGCGGATCGTCTCCGCGCGCTGAAATTCGCGCAGCGCGCCTTGCGACACCGGCGGAACGACGCCGTTCACCGCCTGGATGCGCCAGGTCGGCCCCGACATGTCGACATAGGGTTTGATCTGCGTGCCGAAGAAGGCGTCAATCTGGCCGCCGGGCGCGAACAGGTGGGCAAAATCGGCTAGCGGAATATCGGTCTTCGAGGTCCGGTCGAAGGGATAGCGCCCCTTGACCGCCTGCTGGCAGAGCTGGGCCGGCCCACCGGCGCCGTTGAAGGCGGAGGCCGCCGCCTTGGCCGCGCTGCCGCCACGCAGCGTGTTCGCGCTCGCGGCGATGCGCTGCATCCAGCGGGCAATCGGTTGCGGATCGCGTTCCGCATCGCCTTGCAGCAGGCCGGCCGCGTCGGCGCCGGGTGCCGCGGCCGATGCCGATGCCGGTGCGGTCAATGCTGCAAGCTGCTGTTGCAGGGAATTCAGCAGCCCCAGCGTGAGGGCGAGCGGGGAACCGCTGCCGCCATTGCCGATATAGCGCAGCAGCGGCGCATAATAGGTTTCGACTTCGCTGCCGGGCGGCGTGGTGGCGGCGGCGGCCGGTGCCCCGATCAGCCCCTGCAACCGCGCGCTCGCCTGCGAGAGCTTGGCGGCGCCGGGCAAGGCGGTCGCAAGCTTTTGCGTCGCCGATGCCGGCGGCGGCTTGGCCAGGCTCACCTGATCGGCGAGCGCCACCAGCAGCTTCTGAATGGGGGATTGCGGCGAGGACAGAATATAAAGCGCCTGCATGGCATGGCCTGGGTCGCGCAACGGTGCCAGATCGAGATCGCCGAGCAGGGCATCCCACTGGTGCTCGTAATCGATTTCGTAGAGCCGGATCACATTCTGTTCGAGATTGGCAAGCTCCGTCCCCGCGGGATCGATGCGCTGGTTGCGGCCGAGAACCCAGCTTTCATCCGCGACATCCTTGGCCGCATGGGTCAGCGCCGGCAGCAGGACGGTATAAAAGCCCGCCTTGGTATAGAAGCCCGGAACGCCCTCCGTCAGCGGCTTGCCCGAGGCGCGCAGGAACAGGCCGGTGCCGGCCGATCCCATGGCCGCCGCCGGCGTCCAGGGCGCCGGCGCCGCGGCGCGCGCCGAATCGCGGATGCGGGAATAGACCCGCGCCGCGATCGATACGCGGGAGAAGGTGGCGCGCGCGGCTTCGACCAAAGCGCCGTCCAGCTCGATGGGCGGCAGCGGGGCGGCGAGCAGCGCCACGAGGTTTCGCATCAGGTCCTGGCGCATCGGTGCTGCGATCGCGCCGGGATAGAGCCGCTCCCAATCGAGCTTCTCCCAGGCCTCGACGAGACTCTGATCGAGCGGGCCGCGACTGCCCAGCATCAGATAGACGCGCGTCGCCTGATAGAGGAATTCCGGCCGGTCGAACCCGCCGCGCATTTCCGCCTCGAGCTGGACGATCAGCCGTGGCAGCATCACGCGGTCCAGCGCCTTGCGATAGACGAGATCGTCGGCCGCCTGTAGATGCGACGCCTGGTCGAGTGCGATCCGCGTTCCGCCGCGCTGCGCGGAATAATCCGTGCCGTCAGCCAGCGCCCGCGCCTTTTCGAGCAGCGGCAGGACGGTGGAAAGATTGGCGTCACGCACGGGATCGAGCGGCAGGCTCGCCGCAAGCCGGTTATAATCCTTCACCGCGCTGGCATTGGCCGCGACCATCGCCTGGTTGTTGGCGCGGCTGACGAGAAGGCCTGCCAGCAGCACCGCAAAGGCAATGCCGATGGCGGCGAAGCCCGCGATCCTCAAACCCAGGCGCCGGCGGCGGACGGCGGGGCTGACGGCGGCCAGCATCGCCTCGTTGAAGACGACCTTGCGCAGCAGGTCCGACAGAAAATAGCTCCGCCCGGATTGCGGCCGCAGGTTCGCCACCCGGAGCTGATCGATGCCGAAATCGCGGGCGAGCACGCCGGTCAGCCGGTCGAGCGGCGTTCCCTCCTGGGTGCCGGAGGTGAAATAGACGCCGCGCAGAAACGGCGCCGGATCGAGCGTCGAACCGCCGAAAGCCTCCTGGAGGAATTGATCGAGCGGATCGGCGAGGCTTGCCATCTGGGCGGGAAAACCCGACAGGATCGCGCGGCGCTCGGGGCTGCGTTCGCCCTGGAGCCGGTCGATCAGCCGTTTGTCCAGCCGTTCGACCAGCCCGCGATAATCCGCGGTGAAGCCCGCCGCCGGGCCCGCGGGATCTCTCGCCCCGAGGTCGAAGGTCACACCCCAGACTTGCGCGCGCCGCGCCTGATCGAGGTCGTCGAAAAATTCGGTGAAGCCCGCGATCAGGTCGGCCTTGGTGAAGACGGCATAGATCGGCACCCGCAAGGCCAGCCGTTCGGCAATCTCCTTGACGCGCTTGCGGATGGCGCGGGCGTGCGCCAGCCGTTCCTCGGCGGGGGCGGCGGCGATATCGGAAATCGCGATGGCGACGATGACGCCGTTGAGCGCCTGGCGCCCGCGCGTGCGCCGCAAGAGATCGAGAAACTGCTCCCAGCCGGCGCGATCGACGGCGGCATCGGAATCCTGCGTCGTATAGCGGCCGGCGGTGTCGATCAGCGCGGCCTCTTCGGTGAACCACCAATCACAGAGCCGCGTGCCGCCGACGCCCGCGACGGCGCCCTGGCCCATCTCGGCGGCGAGGGGAAATTTCAGCCCGGAATTCAGCAGCGCCGTGGTCTTGCCCGCCCCGGGCGGTCCGATGATCACATACCAGGGCTGTTCATAGAGATAGCCGCGCCTGCCGCTGGCCCGGCGCAACAGCGACAG
>CALCYJ010000212.1 GCA_937905845.1 uncultured Rhodospirillales bacterium | reverse complement strand
GCGTGGTCGTGCTGCTCGAAGGCGCGTTCAATGCTGACCTCACCGGCGCGTACATCACCGTCGATCGCATCGGGCACGCCCCGGTCATGGCAGGTGGAGAGCGCCATGTCCATTAGGCGTCTCCAATTCGCCGGCAGCGGGCCGGTGCTGGTCTTCGCCGTCTTATTCCTGGTCGTGGTCGCGCTCAAGCAGGGCTTCAGCGCCTTCGATCTCCGTTCGCTCTGCGTCAATGCGGCGCCGTTGGCGCTGATTGCGCTCGGGCAGTTCGTGATCGTGCTCGCGCGCGGCATCGATCTCTCGCTGGGGCCGGTGGCGAGTGTCGCCGGCGCGGTCATGGCGCTGACGATCACCGACCATCCGGCCGTTGGAATCGCGGGACCGGTTCTGATCGGCATTGCCGCGGGTCTCGCCAACGGCCTGTCGGTGGCACAGCTTCGCTTGCCGCCGATCATCGTCACCCTCGCCACCATGTCGATCTGGCAGGGCATCGCGCTGCTCGTGCTGCCCGATCCCGGCGGTGAAGTCCCGGCGGCCTATCAGGCGCTGACCGGCGGCTTCTCGTCGCCTTTCATGGGCGTGGCCGGCCTGGTCGTCTTCTGCCTGGTGGCAGGTTGGATCCTGCGAACACGCTTCGGCCTGCATCTCCGCGCGCTCGGCGGTGACGAGCCGGCGGCGCGTCTGAGCGGCGTCCGCGTCTCCCGTGTGAAGCTCGGCGCCTATGTGCTGGGCGGGGTGCTGGCGGCTTTGGGCGGCATGTATTTGGCTGTCGCAACGTCCAGCGGCTCGCCGACCGTCGGCGACAGCTACATCCTGACCTCGGTCGCAGCCGTTGTGATCGGCGGCGTCCCACTCTCCGGTGGCCGGGGCACGCCGCTCGGCGTGGTCATGGGCGCGCTGATCCTGACCATCACCGGCAGCCTGCTCTATTTCGCCGATGTCTCATCCTTCTATCAGAGCATCATCGACGGCGCGATCCTGTTGGCGGTCGTCGGCACCGGATCGGCGCGCGACTGGCTGCGCGATATTGCAAGGATGGGCCCATGGCCGTCACGGACCGGGCAGCCGTCGTGAGCGCGCCGCAAACCCCGCGCCGCCGCCGGCTTCCCGCCGCGGCGCCGATCCTGCTGTTGGCGCTGACGGCGCTGTTGCTCGGCATCGGCAATTTCTTGGCGCCGGGATTCGCGGCACCCGACAATGTGCTGCAGCTCCTGAAGCTTTCCTCGTTCCTGGGCATCGCTGCGATCGGCCAGACCATCGTCATGCTGACCGGCGGAATCGACCTCTCGATCGCCTGGGTAATCACCGGCTCGGCCGTCGTCTTCACAGCCAATTGCAGCGGTGCGGACGGGAATATAGCCCCGGCCGCCGCGCTTTCACTCGGTCTCGGTCTTGCGGTCGGCCTGATCAACGGCTGGGGCGTCACCAAGCTGCGCATCTCGCCGATCGTCATGACCCTGGCGATGAACAACATCATGCTGGGCGCCACCCTGGTCTATACCGGCGGCACGCCCAGCGGCAGCAGCGGGCCGCTGGTTCGGGCGCTCGCCACCGGCAACGTCGGCTTCATCCCGGCGATGGTGATTCTCTGGTGCCTGCTCACCGCCGTGACCGTGATCGGCGTGCGCTATACCCGCGGCGGCCGTCGGTTGCTGGCGGTGGGCGAGAGTCCGCGGGTGAGCTTCCTCACCGGCAGCAACAACGATCGCGTCGTCGTCGCCGCCTATGCGATCAGCGGACTGGCGGCGGCCCTCACGGGGATTCTGTTCTCCGCCTTCTCAGGTGCCAGCTTCCTCGGCATGGGCGATCAGTTCGTGCTGCCGACCATCGCCGACGTCGTGCTTGCCGGCACATCGATGTTCGGCGGGCGCGGCGGCTATGGTGGAACGGTGGCGGCGGTGTTCTTCACCACCATCCTGACCACGGTTCTGGTCATCGGCAGCATCCCACAGGGCGTGCGCAGCATCGTCTACGGCGCCGCAGTCCTGGCCGCGATCATCGTCCAGCGCCTGCTCTCGCGACGCGACGATACGGGGCAATAGGGCAGGGGACATGGCCAGGCGAAAGATCGTCGACGCGCATCATCATCTCTGGGATCTCGGCCGGGGTTACAACTACCCCTGGCTCCAGGACCGGCCGCTGGGTGAGGGACTGCTCGGCAACATCGGGCCGATCGCGGTCGATTTCGGCGTCGCCGATTATCGCAAAGACAGCGCGCGATACGAGGTCGTGAAATCGGTCCATATCGAAGCCGTGCCACAGGACGCGGTCGAGGAGACGCGCTGGCTCCAGGGGGTGGCGGAAACGGACGGCCTGCCGCACGCCATCGTCGCCCGGGTCGAACTGCAGAAGCCCGATGCCGAGGCGCGCATCGCCGAGCATCGCCGCTACCGCAATCTGCGCGGCATCCGCCATATCGTGAACTGGCATGCCAATCCGAAATGGACCTTCAACGACCGTGACTTCCTCCAGGATGACGCCTGGCGGAATGGGTTCGCCCTGCTGAAGAAATACGATCTCTCCTTCGACCTGCAGCTCTATCCCGCCCAGATGATGGAGGCGGCACGGCTCGCCCGGCGCCATCCGGAGACGCTGATCGTGCTCGACCACACCGGCATGCCGGTCGAGCGCGATGCCGACGGCATCGCGGCCTGGCGCTCGGGCATGCAGGCGCTCGCCGGCTGCGACAATGTCGTGGCGAAGATCTCCGGCCTCGGCATGGTGGAGTGGCGCTGGACCGAGCTGTCGATCCGGCCCTTCGTGCTGGAGACGATCGATTTCTTCGGCGTCGATCGCTGCATGTTCGGCAGCAATTTCCCGGTCGATCGTCTCTACAGCTCGTTTGACGGGCTCTACGGCGCGTTCGAGAAGATCGTCGCCGGCTTCTCGGAGGCGGAGAAGACCAGGCTGTTCCACGACAATGCGATCCGCGTCTACCGGATCTGAAGCAGGGAGACGCTATGAGCCAGTTCCGTCTGATGACGCCGGATGCGCAATAGCCCGATGACGGGGAGATCGAGCGCAAGACCGCAGGCAGCGACGTCGTTTGGGACATCCGCCGCGCCCGTCGCATCGATGAGCTCTCCGGGGATACGCTCGCATCATGCGACGCGATCGTCGTCTGGCATGAGATGAAGATCGACTGCGCCTTCGTCGCCGCATTGAAGCGCTGCCGCATCATCGTCCGCGCTGGTGTCGGCTTCGACCATATCGATCTCGAAGCGGCGGCCAGCGCCGGGATCCCGGTCTGCAACACGCCCGACTACGGCACCAGCGAGGTCGCCGATCATGCGATCGGGCTGCTGCTGGCCTTGCGCCGCGGGATCGTCGCCTATCATCAGAATCTGAAGGCCGATATCCGCGGCGGCTTCGATTTCAGCAGGGCGCCCTTGGTCCGCCGCCTGCGGGGCCGGACTTTCGGCATTGTCGGGCTGGGGCGGATCGGCCTCGCGACCGCACTCCGGGCCAAGGCCTTCGGCATGAATGTGATCGCCTATGATCCTTACGCCCCGCGCGGCGCCGAGATCGCGGCCGGTGTCGATCGCACCGAGCGGCTGGAGAACCTGCTCGCGGTCGCTGACGCGGTCAGCCTGCATTGCCCGCTGACCGATGAGACCCGCGGAATGATCAACGCCAAGACCCTGACGGCGATGAACAACCAGGCGGTGCTGATCAACACCGCGCGCGGCGCCATCGTGAACATCACGGATCTGGTCCGGGCCTTGCGCAATGGAACCATTGCCGGTGCCGGGATCGACGTGCTGCCGATCGAGCCGCCAGCGCCGGACGACGCGATTGCCGCGGCCTACGGCGCCGGCGACGATCCGCTGCTCGGCGGACGGCTGATCCTGACGCCGCACGCCGCCTGGTCCAGCCCCGAGAGCGTTTCCGACGCACGCCGCCTTGCGGTTGAGACCGCCATGCTGTACTTGCGCGAGGGCCGGCTGCGGAACCTGGTGAACGACCCCAGCCGTGCCTCGAGCAGAGGAATGGCGTGAGCAAGACGGCATCGGCCGAGCCGCAATTCGACTTCGTCATCGTCGGCGCCGGTTCGGCGGGTTGCACCCTCGCCAACCGGCTGACCGCGTCGGGCCGCCATTCCGTGCTGCTGCTGGAGGCCGGCGGCCCGGACAACTGGATCTGGTTCCACATCCCCGTCGGCTATCTCTATGCCATGGGCAATCCCCGCGCCGACTGGTGCTACAAGACCGAGCCGGAAGCGGGGCTCAACGGCCGCAGCCTCAACTATCCGCGCGGCCGGGTGATCGGCGGCTGCTCCGCCATCAACGGCATGATCTACATGCGCGGCCAGGCGGCGGATTACGACCACTGGCGCCAGCTCGGCAATCCCGGCTGGGGCTGGGACGACGTGCTGCCGCTCTTCATCAAGAGCGAGCACCGCGAAGGCGTTGCGGATCCGAAACACGGCAAAGGCGGCGAATG
>CALCYJ010000211.1 GCA_937905845.1 uncultured Rhodospirillales bacterium | reverse complement strand
AGCGCGTGCGCATAGCGGGCATCGGACAAGAGCCCCAGGCGTTCGAGATCGTCAGCAAGCCGGAGGCGGCGAGGGCCGCCAGGACAAGGTTCCTACAACCGGTGACCATCTCTCCCCCACCCGCGCCCGGCGGGACCGGTCTCGCTTCATTGCGCGATCCGTCCGCGGCCGGTCGCCACTGTATGGATCGCGGCCGGCCTTGGCACTGCGGCACCGCGCCGCAGGATGGGGGCTATGTCACAGGTCGAGATGGATGGGCAGGCTGCGGATCCGTTTGCCGGTCGCGGCGAAGATGGCGTTGCACAGCGCCGGGATCGCCGGCGGCAGGGGCGGCTCGCCCAGGCCGGTCGGCGGATGGTCGGTGATCTGGAAATGCACCTCGATCGGTGCGGCCTCGGCCATGCGCAGCGGCGGGAACGTATCGAAATTGGCCTGAACGACGCGGCCCTGCTCGATCGTGATCTTCTGATTCAAGGCCTGGCCGAATCCATCGAGAATGCCGCCCTGCACGATATTCTCGGCGGCGGTCGGATTGATGACATGGCTGCCGATGTCGCCGACCGCCCAGGCCTTGTTGATCCTGACCCGCCCGGTGCTCGAGACCGCGGCCTCCACGACCTCGGCGAAATAGCCAAGATGGCTGTAATAGAAGGCGACGCCCAGGCCGGTTCGGGCGGGAAGCGCGCGCTTTCCCCAGCCCGAGACTTCGCGCACCTTTTCCAAGGTGCCGCGGGCGCGGCCGGTGTCGAAGCCCGCCCCCCGGCCCGGCAGCAGCTCGGGCTTGCCCAGCAGGTCGATCTGGAATTGCAGCGGGTCGCGGCCGGCGGCATGAGCCAGTTCGTCGATGAAGGATTGGAAGACGAAGGCCAGCCCATTGTCCTCCGGCGCCCGCAGCGGCCCGGTCGGCACGCCAAGCGGCATCAGCGAGACGCCGTAGAAGAGGTTCGCCACCCGGCCGGCCGGATAGGCATCGGGCGGCAGGCCGGCGGCGGGGGCGATGATTCCATTCTCGCCGAAACTCACGAAATGCTGCTGCCAGGCGACGAGCTTGCCGCGCGCGTCCAACCCGCCCTTGAGGAAATGCCAGCCCGCCGGCCGGTAGAAATCATGCTGGATATCGTCGGCACGGTCCCAGACGAGCTTCACCGGCGCGCCGGCCACTTGCGCAATCCAGGCCGCCTCGACCATGTAATCGTTCGCCAGGCGTCGGCCGAAGCCGCCGCCGACGCGGGTCATATGGACGGTAATGTCTGCCTCGTCGAGCCCGAGCGTCTGCGCCACCAGCCGGCGCCCGGGTTCCGGATTCTGGGTCGGCGCCCAGATTTCCGCCTTGCCGTCCCGCACATGCGCGGTGCAATTCATCGGCTCCAGCGTGGCATGGGCGAGGAACGGATAGGCATAGGCGGCCTCGATAAGGCGGGCCGCGCCTTTCAGCGCCGCCGCCGCGTCGCCATCCTGTCGCAGCACATGTTCCGGCTTCTTGCT
>CALCYJ010000210.1 GCA_937905845.1 uncultured Rhodospirillales bacterium | reverse complement strand
GATCGAAGAGGTGAAGGGCGACATCAAGATCTATCCCCTGCCGCATATGGCGGTGGTGAAGGATCTGGTGCCCGATCTCACGCATATCTATGCGCAATATCGCTCGATCAAGCCTTGGCTGCAGACCGAGACGCCGCCGCCGCCCGATCGCGAGCGGATGCAATCGGTCGAAGAGCGCGAGAAGCTCGACGGGCTTTGGGAATGCATTCTTTGCTTCTGCTGCTCGACGGCCTGTCCGAGCTACTGGTGGAATGGTGAGCGCTATCTTGGGCCTGCCATTCTGTTGCAGGCCTATCGCTGGCTGGCCGACAGCCGGGACGAGCGGACCGGCGAACGGCTCGACGCTTTGGAGGATCCGTTTCGCCTCTATCGCTGCCATACCATCATGAACTGCACGCGCACCTGTCCGAAGAATCTCAATCCGGCGAAAGCCATCGCCGAGATCAAGAAGATGATGGTGGCGCGGCGATAGCCGCTGGACTGGCAGAAGCGCTGGCCGGGTGCGACAATGCGCCCGGGGCCGGAATCCGGCTAGTAGTGCGGGCTCTAGCTCTATAAGAGGAACGCTCGGCGGAAAAGGTTACAGACCAAATGAGTGATGCCGCCGTCGCAGTGACGGAGGAGGGGGCGGAAGCCGATCCGGAGCACCGTCGCATCGGTCTGTTGGTCCTTTCCATCATCGCCGTTCTGGTTGGAATATTTACGGGCTTCGGCGCCATCGGCTTTCGCGCGCTCATAGCCTTCATCCATAACGTCCTGTTTCTCGGCGTTTTTTCTTTCAGTTACGACGCCAATATATTTACTCCGCCGAGTCCCTGGGGACCGTTCGTGATCCTGGTGCCGGTCATCGGCAGCATGGGCGTGACTTTCCTCGTGACCAATTTCGCGCCGGAAGCCCGCGGGCATGGCGTGCCCGAGGTGATGGATGCCATCTATTACAAGGAAGGACGAATCCGTCCGGTCGTCGCCGTTGTAAAATCGCTGGCCTCGGCGCTGTCGATCGGCAGCGGCGCGTCGGTCGGACGCGAAGGGCCGATCATCCAGATCGGCGCCTCCTTCGCCTCGAGTGTGGGGCAGGCGCTCAGGCTGTCCCCGTGGCAGCGTATCACGCTCGTCGCGGCCGGTGCCGGCGCCGGCATTGCCGCCACCTTCAACACGCCGATCGGCGGCGTCATGTTCGCCGTCGAATTGATGATGCCGGAGATCAGCGTCCGCACTTTCCTGCCGGTGGCGCTCGCGACCGGCACGGCGACCTATATCGGCCGTCTCTTCCTCGGTTTGCAGCCGGCGTTTCATGTGCCGAGCCTGTTGGAGCTGCCGCACCATCCGGCCTCGGTGCTCGTTCTGGTGTTGTATGCCGTGCTCGGCGCTGTCTGCGGGGTGGCGGCGACGGCCTTCATTCGCGGCCTCTATGCTGCCGAAGACCTCTTTGAGAAGATCCGTGGGCCCTACATCCGTCATTTCGTCGGAATGCTGCTGGTTGGTCTGCTGATCTATGGATTGATGCTGCGTTTCGGCCATTACTATGTCGAAGGCGTGGGCTATGCCACCATCCAGCATGTGCTGCAGGGGCAGCTTTCGCTGCTTTATCTTCTGGCGCTGCTTTTCCTGTGCAAGCTCTTTGCCACCTCCGTGAGCTTGGGCTCGGGCGCTTCCGGCGGCATCTTCTCCCCATCGCTCGTCATGGGCGCGACCTTGGGCGGTGCGTTTGGCGCCTTGGTGACCTTTGTCTATCCGGTCGCCGGTCTCAGCATTCCCGCCTTTGCGATGGTCGGCATGGCGGCCGTCGTGGGCGGTGGCACCGGTGCGGCGATGACGGCTGTCACCATGATCTTCGAGATGACGCGCGACTATGACATCGTCATGCCGATGATCCTCGCCGTCGCCGTCAGCATCGGCGTTCGACGGATGTTGTCGCGCGAGAATATCTACACGATCAAGCTCGTCAGCCGGCGCCACTTCATTCCGAAAGCATTGCACGCCAACTTGTACCTGGTGCGGCATGCCGTCGATGTGATGGACCGCGAAGTTCTGGTTCTGCCGGGTGAGACCGGTTTTGATGCCTTCCTCAAAGAGCATGCGGCGGAAAGCCGACTGCAGCATGTCGTGGTCACCGAAGGCGGGCGGATCGCCGGTGTGTTGCGGGTCAATACCGGGCTGCGCCGCGGCCTCGAAGGCACCTATACCGGCGTTACTTTAGCCGAGGTGGCGTTGCGGAATTACATTCTTGCCGCGGATGAGGATCTGGTCTTCGATGTCATCGGCCGGATGTGGCGCCATGGTGCCGCGATGGCGATCGTCACCCGCGCGACGCGCAATCCGCAACCGCAGGACGTGCTCGGCATCATCAGCAAAGAGCATATTGCTGATTCGGTCGCGGCCAGCATCAAGCCATACGCCACCTGAGTTGGCCGGTTGCCAATGCGGTCGTTGCGTTGGCCCTGTATTGCCGCTGCCGAAAAAGGGAGTATACTGAGTAATTCGTCGCCAGGACGAGGGAGGCGCCGCTATGGATCAGACCCAAGATTTCTGGAGTGGCCGCAACGCGCAACCCATCGAGCCGCCCGAAGAGCTGAAATGGCCGGGCAGCCTGACGCGGATTCCCGATTGGATCTATACCGACCCGCGGATCTATGAGCTGGAGCAGCAGCGCATTTTCCAAGGGCGGACCTGGAATTATGTCGCCCTTGAATGCCAGTTGCCGAAGCCGGGCGACTATATCCGCTCCCATGTCGGCGCTATTCCGGTGGTAGTCGCGCGCGACGCGGCCGGCGAAATCCATGTTGTGGAAAACCGTTGTGCGCATCGCGGTGCCGAGTTCTGCAAGACCTACAGCGGCAATGCCAAGGAATTCATCTGTCCCTACCATCAATGGACTTATGATCTGAGCGGCCGGCTCGTCGGCGTGCCGTTCCGCCGCGGTCTGCGCAAGGAAGGCGGCATGCCGGCCTCGTTCCGCATGGAAGAATTCAGCCTGCGCCGGCTCCATGTCACCCGGCGCGGCGGCGTCGTTTTTGCGTCCTTCCGTTCGGACGTCGAGCCGCTGGAAGACTATCTTGGGCCGGAGATCCTGACGGATTTCGATGCGACCTTCGACGGCCGGGAATTTCGCCTCTTCGGGCAGTATCGGAATACGCTTCCCGGTAATTGGAAGCTTTAGCACGAGAATCTGAAGGACCCTTATCACGCGACGCTGCTCCATTCCTATCTCGTC
>CALCYJ010000209.1 GCA_937905845.1 uncultured Rhodospirillales bacterium | reverse complement strand
TGCGATCCTCGACGAGGGCGACGATGCCGCCGCCATCGAAGCGTCGATGATCGAGAACATGGCGCGGCTCGACCCCGACGAGGTGACGCAATGGGAGAATTTCACCCGCCTCGTCCGCGAGGGCCGCAAGGTTGAGGACATCGCCGCGACGTTCGGACTGCCCGACCTCACCGTCAAACGGGTGCTGGCGCTCGGCAACCTGCTCCCCGCGATCCGCGAACTCTACCGTAAGGAAGAGATCGACGCGGCGACCGTTCGTCACCTGACGATGGCGTCCAAGAGCCAGCAAAAGGCATGGCTGGCGCTCGCCGACGACGAGAATGCCTATCTGCCAACCGGCCACCAGTTGAAATCATGGCTGTTCGGCGGGCAGTCGATCCCGGCCCGCCATGCGCTGTTCGACATCGATGCGAGCGGGCTTGCGACCGTCGCCGATCTGTTCGGCGAGGACCGCTATGTCGCCGATGCCGACACCTTCTGGACCGCGCAGAATGCCGAAATCGAGGCGCGCCGCGCTGCCTATGTCGAGCAGGGCTGGGCCGATGCGATCGTCGTGCCGCCCACGACACATTTCTCGACATGGGAATATGAGAAGGCGGGCAAGCGCAAGGGCGGGCGCGTCTATATCGACGTGCGCGCCACCGGCGAGGTGATCGTCCATGAAGGCTATGTCTCCGGCAAGGAAGCCCGCCGGATCGCCAAGGCCGAGGGATCGGAGAACGGGACCGGCCAGAAAGCGGCGCGGCCCGAGGTGACGTCGACCATGCAGACCTATGTCGACCTGCATCGCCACGCTGCCGTCCGCGCCGCCCTGACCGGCCATCCGGCGGTCGCGTTGCGCTTGATGGTCGCCCATGCCATCGGCGGCTCGCATCTGTGGCGCGTCGCGCCCGAGCCGCAGTCCACTCGCAACGACGAGGTGCGCGACAGCCTCGACAACAGCAAGGGCGAGGCCGATTTCGACGAGCGCCGCCGCGCCGTGCTGGCGGTTCTCGGCTTCTCCGCCGAGGAGCCGACCGTGACCGGCGGCAACGGCGACGACTATGGCGTCGTCGGCATCTTCCAGCGCCTGCTCGACCTTCCCGATACGGTCGTGATGGAGGTGATCACCATCGTCATGGGCGAAACCTTGGCGTCCGGCAGCGCCGCCGTCGAGGCCGTGGGCATGGAGATCGGCGTCGATATGGCCCGCTGCTGGCAGGCCGACGACGCCTTTTTCGAGCTGATCCGCGACCGCGAAGTGCTGACCCGGATCGTCGCCGAGGTGGCGGGCGAAACCGTTGCCAGCGCCAATGCGGGGGAAAAGACCAAGACCCTGAAACGCATCGTGCGCGATCATCTCGACGGCACAAACGGGCGCGAACGGCGCGAGAATTGGGTGCCGCGCTGGATGGCATTCCCGCCCGCCGCCTATACGGCGCGCGGGGGTGTCGGCACCGTCGCGGCCCATGCCAAGGCGCAGGCGGCGCGCGAAATCGAGCGCCAAATCGACCCTCAGCGGCCGGGCGACGACGAGCCATATCCGAGCGCGCCGGGCGCGGCAATGTCTCTGCCAGACCCTGACGACGAGGCCGACCGCCTCGCCGCCTGATCCCGTGCGGGCGGCGGGAAACCGCCGCCCGCATCTTTCCATACCCTGAAATTTCGGCCGCGTGGCCTCCGCCGTCCGGCGTCGGCCACGCGGGAAAGGAGACCATCATGGCCGACCGCGTATCCGCGAGCATCACCATCGGCGGCACCCTGCCGCGCTCCCTGCTGCCCGATCTTGCCGCTCTGATCGCGGCGGATGGTCTATCGACCGAATGGGACGGCGAACCCTTCACGCCCGCGCAATTCCCCGAAGGCGTGCCGCTCGAACTCATGGCGCATGAAGTGGCCGGGGGCCGGTTCGAGCGCCTCGAAAGCTGGTGCGTCGAGCATGGCTTGCCCTTCACGCGCTGGTCAGGCGCCTATTGCGGCCAGTGGGGCGCCGAGCGAACCGTGTTCACCGGCGCGGGCGAGGTGCGATGCTATGCCGCCGACGAGGACGATTATCTGCTGATCGGCCGCTGCACCGCCGAACGCCTCGGCAGCTTCGAGGCGATCCTCGCCCATTTCGCGGCGGGCGATTTCGCGGTGCCGCCGCTGTCGCTGACGCCCTGAAAATCGGCCGCACCCCGGCCGCTGACGCGGGCCGGGGCGCGGTCTTTTCCATTGTTCGCCATCTTCCTCAGCGTGCGCGCCCGCACCAGTCGGGCTTGCGCTGCCAGCGCGGCCACCAGCGCGCCGCTCCCGTAGCGACCAGGTCGGAACCGACGTCGCGACCGGCCAGCCTCACTCGCGCGACCGTGCGGTTATAGCTGCGCCCGACCCGCAGGATCGTGACGGTCCGGCCGTCGAGCAGCGTCCGGGCACGCGCGGTCGCGGCCTTGCCGAGCGCGATCTCGGCCCGGCATCGGGCCTGTCCTGGCTGCGTTTCGGGGGCGTCGATCCCGGCGATGCGGATGCGCTCGCCATTCTCCAGCCGGAAGGTATCGCCGTCGATCACGTAAGCGACGCGACCCTGATCGGGCGGCGCGGCGGCGATCAGCAGGAGTGCGGCGCAGCTGGCCGGCAGGCGGAAGGCGATGGTCGACATGGGGCTGGCCCTACCTTCTTTCGCACCGGACCCGAACCCCTGACCTGTCGCATCGGTCATGCCGACGGCAACGCCGGCTGCGTCGCCGTGCGTGTGTTTGGACGGTCGATCCGATGGCGCGGTGATGCGTCCGCGCTGTCCTCGCCCGATCCCTCGCGGGGGATGTACCGGTGGCATGGTCGTCATTGTCGCTGCCGCGTCCCGCACCGTTGCCGGCTCCTCGGGCGCATGACCTGGGACGGCCGCAGTCCCGCGAAACCATCGCCGCGCGGCTTATTTCCCCGCCGCCAAGGCGGCTCCTCGCGGTCGCTGCGCTTCAAATAAGCCTTCGGCTCCGGTCCTCCGCTGCCGCTCCGGCCTGCCGGTTCGCCGGCCCGCTGTGACCGTCCCTCCGGTCCGCCCATCGCCCGGAAACGGTTCGGGGCGACTTATCAGGAGACGAACAATGCCAGCCATCGGTTATGTCACGCGCGACGGAAACGGCTTCAAGGGCCAGCTCAAGACGCTCTCGATCCGCACCGAGATCGAGATCATTCCCAACGTCCGCAAGTCCGGCGATACCCAGCCCGATTACCGGGTGTCGGCGGCGGGCGTCGAGGTCGGGGCAGGATGGGTCCGGCGCGGCGAAATGAGCGGCAAGGACTATGTGTCGCTGTCGCTCGCCGCTCCCGAATTCGGCCCGCGCCGGCTCTACGCCAATCTTGGCCGCGCTGCCGGCCAGGATGATGATGATGCCTTCGCGATCATCTGGAACCCCGCCGATTGAGCGAACCGCCCCGCGCCCGAAA
>CALCYJ010000208.1 GCA_937905845.1 uncultured Rhodospirillales bacterium | reverse complement strand
TCCCCCAAGGTCATAGAAAGTGCAGTTCTGATTTACGAAGACATTACGCCCGACACGGATTTCGTCCCCGCCGGCAGTATAGAATGGCGGGATCAGTAAAAAGCTCTCATCTACCTTTTTGCCGATGAGTTCGCTGAACAAGGCCCGAATTTCGTCTGCGTCGTTGAACGTCAAACGGTTGAGTGTGGCGGTGATCGCCATCGCTCGTTTGACGTTTGCCAGCATGGCCGCTGATTCCGGCGTCCTGCGATAAATGATCCTGGTGCCGTCCTCATTCGACATTCGTTCTTTTCCTCGGGCTACATCGGGCTACGGTTGAGCGTGCGTTTCGGCGCGCCAGGGTGGCATCGAGAGTGGCTCAAGTGTAGTCACAAAGCGGCAGGGCCGGAATCCACCCGATCCCGAATTTCGAATGGAGCCGCGGCCTGGCGGTCAAGAGGATTTATCCCGGACGAGCGGAGGTCTATGATCGGCGCGCGGGTTTGCGTGTCGTCGCCTCATCTGGATGTCAGGGAGGACTTCGCCATGGCCAGGATTGTGATCATCAATCCGCGGTTCGAAACCTCCTATTGGGGGCTCGAGCATGCACTGCCCCTGCTCGGCGCCAAAGCCAATCTGCCGGTCGCCTGCCTGCCGCTTCTGGCGGCGCTGACACCCGCCGAACACGAGGTCGTTCTGGTCGACGAGAATGTCGAACCGATCGACTTCGATGCCTGCGCGCGCGCCGACATCGTCGCCCTCACCGGCATGGTGGTGCAGCGTTTCCGCATGAAGGAGATTCTGACCGAGCTGCGCCGGCGCCGCTGTTTCACGATTGTCGGCGGGCCGTGGGTAACGGTGAACGAAGGCTATTTCGGCAACCTGGCCGACGTCGTCTTCATCGGCGAAGCCGAGCAGACCTGGCCCAAGTTTCTCGTCGATTGGTCCACCGGGCAGTACGCCAGGCGCTACGAGCAGGCCGAGAAGACCGACATGACCCAAGTGCCGGTGCCGCGGTTCGATCTTCTGAAGATGCGCAACTATGCCGTCGGCAGCGTGCAATTCTCCCGCGGCTGCCCCTTTACCTGCGAATTCTGCGACATCATCGTCATCTTCGGCCGCCGGCCGCGCATCAAGACCAGCCGGCAGGTGATCGCCGAGATCGAGGCGCTGCTCGCCGCCGGCATGGATACCGCCTTCATCGTCGACGACAATCTCATCGGCAACAAGAAGGCGATCAAGGCGGTGCTGCGCGAAGTCATCGCCTGGCAGCAGGCACGGGATTATCCCATGACCTTCGTAACCGAAGCCTCGATCGACCTTGCCGATGATCCCGAACTGATGCAGATGCTGGTGGACGCCAATGTCCGCAGCGTCTTCATCGGCATCGAGACGCCGAACGAAGCCGCGCTCAAGGAGACGCGGAAGTTCCAGAACTTGCGCAAGGGGCCGAGCCTGATCGAGAAGGTGCATGCCATTCAGAACACCGGCGTCGAAGTCTGGTGCGGCATGATTCTGGGCTTCGACAGCGACGATGCCTCGATCTTCGCCGCCCAATGCCGCTTCATTGCCGAGGCCCGCATCGCCAATGCGATGATGGGCATGCTGGCGGCGATCCCCAAGACGCCGCTCTATGCCCGGCTGCTGAAGGAGGGACGCATCGATCCCGACGATCGCCCGGCCTTCGGAACCAATGTCATTCCCTTGCAGATCGGCCGCGCCGAGCTTCTGGCCGGCTATATCGGCGTCCTGCGCGACCTCTACACTCCGGAAGCCTATTTCGCCCGCCTCGAGGCGCTTTATCTCGACCAGCGCATCGAGCCCGAGCACACACGCCGCCGCCACCTGCGCCGCCGGCCCCTCAAGCTCCTGACGCTGAACGTGCTATGGCTGCTGGAGGCCTGCGCGATTTTCATCCGCCTCATGCATCATGTCGGCGACCGTTCGCTCAAACGCGCCTATCGACTCTACCTCTGGCGGCTGCTCAGGCGCCGCCGCACGCCGGTCGTGCTGCAGGTCTATGCGATAAAATGCGCCATGCATTATCACGCGCATGTGATGATCGAGCAGATGCTGAATGACCGCAAGATCATCAACTCGTTCTGACCGGCCAGGGAGGCGGCTTGATGGACACCGGCGATGGTTCGGCGCTGCGGGCTAAGCTCACGCGGCGCGGCTTCATGATGACCTCGATCATTTCCGGCCTGACGCTCGCAACCGCGCGGGTCGAGGCGCAGGCGATCCACACCGGCGCCGAGGGGCTTACCGCGGGCGAGGTCCAGGTGCCGGTGTCGGACGGGCATCTGCCCGCCTATGCCGCGCGCCCGGGGGGGGGTGGTTCTTTCCCCATCGTGCTGGTGGTGGAGGAAGTGTTCGGCGTCCACGATTATATCCAGGACGTCTGCCGGCGGCTGGCGCATCAGGGCTATCTTGCGGTTGCTGCCGAATATTATGCGCGGGAGGGCGATCTCTCGCAGGCGATGTCGGCGAAGGAATTCGGGCCGATCGTCGCCAAGGCGCCCGACGCGCAGATGATGTCCGACATGAACGCGGTCGCCGCCTGGGCGGCGGGCACGCAAGGCGATGCAAGCCGGCTCGGGATCACGGGCTTCTGCCGCGGCGGCCGGCAGACCTGGCTTTACGCCGCGCACAATCCGCATCTGCGCGCCGCCGTGTCCTGGTACGGCATCCTCGACGGCGCGACCAGCCCCCTTCAACCGGAAACCGCGCTGTCGGTGGTGGACAAGGTGCTCTGTCCGGTTCTCGGCCTCTATGGCGGACAGGACGCCGCCAACCCGATGGCGCTGATCGAACAGGCGGAAGCCGAGGCCAAGTCCGCGCCCAAGCCGGTTTCCTTCGTCGTCTATCCGGACGCGCCGCATGGATTCCACGCGGACTACCGTCCAAGCTACCGTCCGGCCGATGCGGAAAACGGCTGGACGCGCATGCTCGCCTGGTTCCGGCTTTACGGCGTCGCTTGATAGCGCCGCTCTCACGCCGCCACAAGCCCGCTGGACGTCGGAAGGATGGCAGGATTAGCCTGTCCCGCCGTCACCCCGACCGGCAGCGAGCCAGGCGATGAAACCTCCCTCCCCCACGAGACGCCGCCTGTTGCAGATCGCGGCGGCGCTGCCTTTTTTCCCCGGCACCCTGTCGCCGATATTCGCGCCTGGGCCCGCCGAGGCGATGCCCGGCCCGCTCTCTCGCGTTCGCCCGGGCGATCCGGCCTGGCCATCGGATGCGCGCTGGCAGCAGCTAGGCGAGCAAGTCGACGAGGCGCTTATCAAGGTGCAATCGCCCCTGACGGCCTGCCTGAATGCGCCGGAAGGGCCCGCGTGCGCGTCATTCTTCAAATCGGTCAAGAATCCCTATGATCTCGGCGACGAGGTCGGGCTGACGCAAACCCTCGGCTGGGTCGATGCCTGGACCTCGATGCCCAGCGTCTATGCGGTGGCCGCCCGAAGCACGGAGGATGTCGTCGCCGCCGTCAATTTCGCGCGGCAGAATCATTTGCGCCTTGTGGTGAAGGGCGGCGGCCACAGCTATCAAGGCACCTCCGACGCGCCCGATTCCCTGCTGGTCTGGACGCGGAAGATGACCGGCACCACCCTTCACGATGCCTTCATCGGCGCGGGATGCGAGGGGCAGGCGGCGGCGACGCGGGCGGTCAGCGTCGGGGCCGGGGCTCTCTGGGCGCATGTCTACGACGCCGTCACCACGAAGGCGGGCTTCTATGTCCAGGGCGGCGGATGCCTGACGGTCGGCGTCGCCGGTCTGGTCCTGAGCGGCGGCTTCGGCAGCTTTTCCAAAGCCTATGGGCTCGCAGCCGGAAGCCTGCTCGAGGCCGAGGTCGTGACGGCGGATGGCAGCGTGCGCACCGCCAACGCCTGCATGAACCCGGACCTGTTCTGGGGCCTCAAGGGCGGCGGCGGCGGCAGTTTGGGCATCGTCACGCGGCTCATCCTGCGACTGCACGATCTGCCGGAGACGTTCGGCGCAGTGAACATCACGATCAAGGCCGCGTCGGCGCCGGCCTTCCGCAAGCTGATCGGCCTGATCATCAATTTCTACCACCAGAGCCTGCTCAATCCGCACTGGGGCGAGCAGATCCGCTTGCATCCCGACAATATTCTCAGGATCGCGATGGTGTTCCAGGGGCTGAGCCGCAGCCAGGCGGAGGATATCTGGCAGCCGTTCCTGACGTCCGTTGCCGGCGCGCCGGATGATTTCGACATCGAATTCTTGCCGCTGAAGATCGTGTCGACCGCGGCCCGAAGCTTCTGGGCCCCGACGTTCCTGAAGCGGCTCCTTGGCTTCATAAAAGTCGACGACCGGACGGGCGCGCCCAAGGACAATGTGTTCTGGCCGGGCGATCAGGGGCAGGCCGGCCAGATATTGTACGGTTATCAGTCCGCCTGGCTTCCGGCCTCTCTTCTCGACGACAATCGCCGGCAGGCTTTCGGGGATGCGCTGTTTGCGGCAAGCCGGCATTGGGGCCTGTCTCTGCACGTCAACAAGGGCCTGGCGGGAGCCCCCGGCGAGGCCATCGCCCAGGCCCGCGACACGGTGATGAATCCCGCCGTGCTCGATGCCTTTGCGCTCGCCATCTGCGCGGCGGACGGGCCGCCCGCCTACCCCGGCATCCCCGGTCACGAACCCGATGCCGCGCATGCCCGCCGGAGCGCGCAGGCCATCGGACGCGCCATGGATGCGCTGCGCAAGCTGGTTCCGAACGCGGGTTCCTATGTGTCGGAGAGCGATTTCTTCGCCCCCGATTGGCAGCGCGCCTTTTGGGGCTCGAACTACGCCAGATTGCTCGCCGTCAAGGAACGTTACGATCCCGACGGCCTGTTCTTCGTCCACCACGGCGTCGGGAGCGAAGGGTGGAGCGCCGACGGATTCACGAAACTGGCCTGACGGCGTTCGCGGTCCGGCGGCGCCGCGGCGGAGGATGCTTCAGACGTACAGCCGCTTGGCGACTTCCTCGAGCATGACCTCGGTTGCGCCGCCGCCGATCGCCTGGACGCGGGCGTCGCGCACCATCCGTTCGATGGTGCTTTCGCGCAAGTAGCCCATGCCGCCGTGAAACTGCTGGCAGGCATAGGCGACCCGGTTCACCAGCTCGCCGCACAGGGCCTTGGCCTGGCTGACTTCGCGGACGCAGTCCCGCCCTTTCGTATCGAGCCAGGCGGCGTGGTAGACGAGGCGCCGCGCCGCTTCGATCTCGGCGCTCAGCATCGCCAGGCGGTGACGGATCACCTGCATGTCCCATAGCGTGGCCCCGAAGGCCTTGCGGCCACGGACCCAGTCCAGCGTCAGCGCCAGCATCGCCTGCGCCTCGCCCATCGCCTGCGCGCCGAGCACGATCCGCTCGTTCTGGAAGTTGCGCATGATGGCATAGAAGCCGCGGTTTTCCTCGCCGAGCCGGTCGGCCGCGGCGACACGGCAATCCTGGAAGATTAGTTCGGCGGTATCGGAGGAAAGCCAGCCGTGTTTCTTCAGCGCCCGGCCGACCGTGAATCCGGGCGTGCCGCGCTCCACCGCAAAGATCGAGATGCCGCGGCTGCCTTTGGCCGCGGGGTCGGTCTTGGCCGCGACGAACACCAGATCGGCATGGACGCCGTTGGTTATGTACATCTTGCTGCCGTTGAGCACGTAAGAATCGCCCTCGCGCGTGGCCCTGGTGCGGATGCCGGCGACGTCGGACCCGGCATCGGGCTCGGTTACGGCGACGGCGGTGATCACGCTGCCGGCGATGATCCCGGGCATCCAGCGCGCCTGCTGCGCCGGGGAGCCGGCGTTGGCGAGATGAGGCGAGGCCATGTCGGTATGGACGAGGACGGTAATCGCGAAGCCGCCGAAGGTGGAGCGGCCCAGCTCCTCGGCAAGAACAGCGGTGGCGAGCGTATCCATGGCGCTTCCGCCATAGACTTCCGGGTAGCGGATGCCAAGGAAGCCGAGTTCGCCCATGCGGCGCAATATCTCGCGCGGCACGAAACCCGCTTCCTCCCACGCGGCCGCCTGCGGCTTGATCTCCGTTTCGACGAAGCGGCGGACCTGCGCGCGAAACAGCTCATGCACGTCGGTGAAATAGGGGTCGGAAGCCGCGGTATCCGCCGCCGCCGAAACATCCGGTGCCATGCGATGATGCTCCTCATGAACCTAACAAATGATAGGTAAATCGAGCCTTCTCTGTCAAGGCTCAGGGTCCGGAGCGCCCGGCGGCAGGCGTGGCAATACAACGTCCCAGACGGTGGCAGCGTGCTTTGAATCCCGTTTAATCCTGGACGATTGCCATCATCCGCCGGCAACGGCGAGACGCTGGCCCGTCCGGAACGGATCCGGCGGGGACGCGGCCGGCGGCCGAATCTCTTGACGAAAATTCTGACAAACCTAATATTAGTTAGATGAACGCCGCACCGCAGCCCGCGCTCCCCTCCCCCTCGCGCCGCCTGGTCCTGGATCAGGCGGCGCGTCTGTTTCGCGGGCAGGGTTATGCGGAGACGAGCCTGCGCGATATCGCCGATGCCTGCGGCATGAAGACCGCCAGCCTCTATTATCATTTCGCCTCGAAGGAAGAGATCGTCACCGCGGTGCTCAATACCGGTGTCGCGACGGTCTATGACGAGGCACGGCGCAACGTGGACGCGCTCGGGGCGGGTGCAGCGCCCGAGGCGCGCCTGCGCACGGCAATCGGCGCTCATCTGCGGGCGCTGCTGGAACTGGACGATTATACCGGCGCCAATATCCGCATCTTCGGTCATGTGCCGCCCCATGTGCGGGCGGCGACGATGGCCGAGCGCGACCGCTACGAGGATTGGTGGCGCGATCTGCTGGCGGACACCGCGGCGCGCGGCGCGATCAAACCCGGAACCGACTTGCGGCTCGTGCGGCTGATGCTGCTGGGCGCGATGAATTGGTCGGTGGAATGGCACCGGCTGCGCCGCGGCAAAGCGGACAGCGTCGCCGCGATCGCCCGCGGCCTGGGCGACATGGTGCTGCTCGGCATCCTGGACCAGACGGCGCCGCCGCCGGTTGCCGACCGCGTCCGCCGTGCCGCCGCGCGAAAAGGATAGAGCCGTGCCGGCCGGCGTCAGCGCGGCCGCGGAGCCTGCGCCCAATCCGGCGTCCTTTCGCGCGTGTCGGGCCACCCAGCCGAAGCGCGCGCCGCGGATCACGCACATGTTACGCGCGCCCCGTCCGGAATGAGATAGCGTCTCTCCTTGTAAAGTATCGATCGGCGCATGGCGGACGACGGCCCCCGGGCCCGGCTTTCCCCTGCGGCTGAACCCGGAGACAATCGATGTCCCAATCTCGCGGATACCCGATCTTCACCCGCATCCGTCGGCATATTCCGGCTGCCCTGCTCATCGCGGCCGTGCTGCTGGTGGGCATCGGGCTGCGGATATCGCCGTCGTCCGCGCAGGCCGCGCGCGCAATCCCGGCACCCGCGCTCGACGAGTCGGCGGGAGCGGCGACATCCGAGGTCGCCATCCTGGCCGGCGGCTGCTTCTGGGGCGTGCAGGGCGTGTTCCAGCACGTTATCGGCGTCACCGACGCCGTCTCCGGCTATACCGGCGGCAGCCGGGCAACGGCGCATTACGAGATGGTGAGCACCGGCACGACGGGACATGCGGAATCGGTCCAGATCACCTTCGATCCCCGGGAGATCAGCTACGGCCGCCTGTTGCAGATCTTCTTCTCGGTCGTCCAGGATCCGACCGAACTTGATCGGCAGGGACCGGATTCCGGCACCCAGTATCGCTCGGCGATCTTCCCCACCAATGCCGAGCAGGCCCGCGTGGCGAAAGCCTATATCGCCCAGCTCGACCAGGCGCATGCCTTCGATGCCGCGATCGTCACCCGGATCGAGCCCGGCCAGACGTTCTATCCGGCCGAGGCCTATCACCAGAACTTCCTGACCCGGCACCCGAGCAATCCCTACATCGCCTTCAACGACCTGCCGAAGATCGAAGATCTGAAGCGCATCCTGCCCACATTCTATCGCGCCGACCCGGTGCTCGTCGTCGCCCTGGGATCATCCAACTGACGGGTCATGAGATCAGATGCCGAGATGCGTCTGCATGATGTCGGGATCGGCCTTGAGGGCGGCGCCGGTCCCCTCCCACACCATATGGCCGTTGTTCAGCACGTAGCAGCGCTGCGCCAGGCTGAGGGCCGCCGCCACATTCTGCTCGACAATGATAATGGTGCGCCCCTCGTCGGCGAGAAGGCGGCAGACCTTCAGGAGGTCGCGCACGATCAGCGGCGCCAGGCCCTCGAAAGGCTCATCGAGCAGAATGAGCTTGGCGTCGCGGATCAGCGCGCGGGCGATGGCGAGCATCTGCTGCTCGCCGCCGGATAGTTCGTTGCCGTGGTTCTTCCGCCGTTCGCCAAGCCGCGGGAAGATTTGGTAGATGCGGGAAAGGCTCCAGCGCTGCGGCGCCGAAAGCGCCGCAAGCTCGAGATTTTCCTCGACCGTGAGCGCGCCGATGATCCGCCGCTCCTCGGGCACAAGCTGCACCCCGCGGCGGGCGATCTGATAGGGAGCCAGGCCCTGCACCGGCTCGCCATTGACGCGGATGGCGCCCGATTGCGGCGCCAGCACGCCCATGATCGTCTTCAGCGTCGTCGTCTTGCCGGCGCCGTTGCGGCCCAGAAGCGCCACCACTTCGTTCTGCTCGACATGAAGCGAGATGTCGAAGAGGACATGCGCTTCGCCGTAGTAGGTGTTGATGGCGTCGATTTCAAGCAGGCTCATATTCGGTCTCGCCCCCCAGATAGGCCGCGCGCACCACCGGGTTGTTCTGGATTTCCACCGGCTCGCCTTCCGCAATTTTGCGCCCCTCGGAAAGCACGGTGACACGATCGGCGAGTTCGAACACCACGTCCATGTCGTGCTCGACGATCACAATGGTCATCGCGGCGGCGATCCGCTTGAGAAGGCGCACCGTGTCGCTGCGCTCGGCCGGGCTCATGCCGGCGGTCGGCTCGTCGAGCAGCAGAACGCGGGGCGAGGTGGCAAGCGCCAGCGCGATCTCGAGACGGCGCTTCTCGCCATAGGCAAGATCGCTTGCCCTTCTATCTCCGCGCGCGGTCAGGCTGACCGCGGCGAGCGTATCACGCACCAGATCGTCCAGCCCCGGCACGGCATCGATGCGGGAAAGCATGTCGGGGCGGAATTTTCCCCGCCGGCGGGCCAGCGCCGCGATCGTGATGTTCTCGCGCACGGTGAGATGGGGAAAGATCTGGTTGATCTGGAAGCTCCGCACCACGCCAAGCTGGCAGATGCGCGCGGCATCGAGCCCGGTTATGGGCGCGCCGGCAAAAAGAATATCGCCGCTCGTGGCCTGCACCGCGCCCGCCAGCATCTTGAAGAAGGTGCTCTTGCCGGCGCCGTTCGGGCCGATCACGGCACGGGTCTCGCCCTCGACCACCGAGAAGGAAACCTTGTCGACGGCGAGAAGGCCGCCGTAATGCTTCGAGAGATCGCGCGCCTCCAGAATGGGCGGCTTGGTGTAATCGGGCTTGACGCGGGGCGGCGGGGGGGCGTCGTCGATCGGCTGCACCGCGCCCGCCTCGGCCTGTCCGCCTCGGGCGCGCCGCCGCCGCCAGACCAGCAGGATGCCACCCACGATCCCCTGGCGCAGGCCGGTGACGAGAATTACGAACACAAGACCGAGGATGAGTTTCCACGCCCCGCCGAGGCCCGGGACTATCTGCAAGATTTGATAGAGATAGAGCCAGATCGCCGCGCCGACCAGAGGACCGATCAAGGTCCCGGCGCCGCCGATCACCGTCTGGATGATGAGCTGGCTCGAAGTTTCGAGATAGAAGGCATCGGGCGGCATATAGCCCTGAAGAAGGCCGAGCAGGCCGCCGGCGAGCCCGCCATAGACCGCGGCGATGACGAAGGCGACCAGCTTGTAGAGGAGGACATCGTGGCCGACGGCGCCGGCGCGCTCCACATTCTCGCGGATCGCGCGCAGCACCATGCCGAAGGGCGAGACGATGATGCGCCGCGCCAGCCAGAATCCGACGAAGAAGAGAACGGCGATAAAGGCGTAAATGGCCAGCGCCGAGTGCAGCTCGATCGTGGTGAAGCCGAGCGGCAGGTTGGGCTTCGGCACGCCGGGAAGCCCGTTCTCGCCGCCGGTCCACTGGCGCAGCGGCGAATTCTCCAGGAAGAACAGCATCTCGCCGAACGCCAGCGTCAGCATGGCGAAATAGATGCCGGAGCGCCGGAGCGACAGGAGGCCGATGATCACGCCGAGGACGGCTGCAACCGCCATGCCGGCGAGAAGGGCCAGGATTGTGCTGGAGGTGATGTTGCCGGCCAGGAGATAGGCGGTGGTGAAGCCGCCGGCGCCGAAGAAGGCCGCCTGGCCGAAAGAGAGCAGGCCGGTATAGCCGAACAGGATGTCGAAGCCGAGGCCGAAGAGGCCCCAGACCAGAATCCGGTCCGCCACGTCGATGGTGCCGTCAAGGAAGGGAAAGACGAAGGGAAAGATGACCAGGCCAACGGCTACCGCTATGAGCGGGAGCAAGCTTGGAACGCGCCTGGGCGCTTGGGTCGAATATCCTTTCATTGCCGGGTCTTCACCCCGAACAGGCCCTGCGGCCGCACGATCAGGATGAACGCCATCGCGGCGAAAAGCATGACCTGGGCGTAATCAGGCGCCACCATGGTGGTCAGGGAAAGCGTCTCGCCCGCGATCAGGCCGCCAGCGACGGCGCCCCAGAAGGAACCGACGCCGCCGATGACGATGACCACGAAACACTGGATCAGAATGGGCGCGCCCATATCGGGATCGACACTGACGATCGGCGCGTTGATCACACCGGCGAAGCCCGCGGCCATCGCGCCGAGGCCGAAGACCAGGAGAAAGGTCCGGGTGACGTTGATGCCGAGAATGTTCACCATCAGCGGATCCTCGATCCCGGCACGCACGATCAGCCCGATCTTGGTGCGGTAGAGCACGAGGTAGAGCGCGATCAGGACCAGGGTGACGATGCCGAGAACCTCGACCTGATAGCGCGGATAATAGAGCAGGCCGAGATTGACGACGCCGTTTCCCCATATCGGCTCGTCGGTGCGCCGCGAAATGCCGCCGAAGATCAGGCGCACGATCTCGATCAGGACGATCGCCAGGCCGAAGGTCACGAGAATCTGGTCCTCCGGTGGTCGGGCGTAGTAATGGCGGATCAATCCGCGTTCCAGGATGACGCCGATCAGAAGGACGACCGCCGCCCCCGAAACCATCGCGAGAATGAAGGATTGGGTATGGAGAAACGCCACATAGCCGGCATAGGCCCCGATCATATAGAGCGCGCCATGGGCAAAATTGACGATGCCCAGGGTGCCGAACACGATCGTAAGGCCCATGGCCACGAGCACCAGCAAGGCTCCGAGCACGAGACCATTGAAGAGCTGTGCCCAAAGCAGTGCCCATGTAACCAAAGTGAAACCTCCCGCCGTCGTTTATTATCGTTATGGGTCGTTCCGCGCCCGGCCGAAAACCGGGTCCTGCCCCCCTTCGATGGATCCTCGATCAGACCTTAAGCCGCAACGACCCCGGCCCGGCGGGAAACGATCCCGCTGGCCGGGGCCTGGGTCCGCAGATCCGCAGATCCGCAGATCCGCAGATCAGATATAGGGCCCGAGTTTGCAGCCCTGGAAGCCCTTCGGCGGCATCACGTCCTCGCCGGGAACGAGGTCGAGTATCTCAAAATAATCGTCCTTGCTCTTCATCTCGCTCGGCTTCTTGCCCAGCACGACCGGAACGGCCCGGACCGCCTGATGGTCGAAGGCGCGATAATAGGTCTCGCCGCCCGGGAGATCGAGCTTGAAGCCGCTCTCCAGCATCTTGATGACCTTGACCGGGTTGAAGCTCTTCGCCCGCTCCACCGCCTCGGCCCAGAACATCATCTGGGTATAGCCGATATGGGCGGCCCAGCGCGGGTTGTAGTTGAACTTCTTCATGAAGTCGTCGACGAAGATCTTGGCCATCGGATCCTTGTAGGACTGGGTCCACCAGAAGTCGAACGTCCCATAGGTATCCTGCATCAGCTCCGCGCCGACCCCGTCGGGCAGGAAGGCGGAGATGTTCGGCTGGACCTGCTTCATCTTGTCCATCAGGCCGAACTGCTTCGCCTGCTTGGTGGAGGAGACGGCATCGGCGCCGAAGGTGACATTGATAAAGACGTCGGCGCCGCTGTTCGCGATATTGAGCAGGTAGGAGCTGAAATTGTTCGTGCCGAGCGGGGCGATCTGCTTGGCCGCGACCTTCCAGCCGTATTTCTTGTCCATCGCCTCCGACAGGGTGCCGAATACCGAATGGCCGTAGACATAGTCCGGCACCAGGTAGGCGGCCTTGAGGTTCCGGCCGAGATGCTTGGCCAGGACCGGCGCCAGCGCCAGATCGGCCATATAGGCGGAGGGCTGGTTGCGGAAGCCATAGCGCACGCAATCGGCCCCCGTGGTCTCGTTCGCGCCGCTGCAACCGACCATGTTCAGCACCTGCTCGCGCTGTGCGAGCTTCTCCACCGCGACGGCCACCGCGCTCGACAGGCAGCCGGTGATCATGATCGCCTTGTCCTGGTTGATGAAGGTCGTCTGGGCCTGCACCGCCGGGTTGGGCTGGGTCTGGCTGTCGGCGTACTTGTAGATGACCTTCTTGCCGAGAACGCCCTTGCCGCTCAGATGCGGCAGCTTGCTGACGATGCCGCCGCCGTTGTTGAGCTGCTCGATCGCGAGCTGATAGCCTTTGAGATGGTCGGCGCCGTCGGCCGAATAGGGCCCCGTCAACGGCGTCGAGATGCCGATGAAGGCGGTATCCCCCGAAACGCCGGCGGGCCAGGACCCGATCGGGGTCTCGGCAAAAGCCCGGCCGGTGTGAATGAAGGGCAATAGGCTCGCGGCGGCTCCCGCCTTCAGCACATGCCGTCTATTGAGCGTTTTCTTTCCGCCTTCTGGCATTTTTCTCTCCCTGGTGCGTTGTTCCGGCCCGATCCGGCTTCTCTTGAGCGCGCCATTCAATCAAATTACACGGATTAAATCAAACGGCCCTCGAAACGCACCTGGACAAGCATCCAACGACGCGGGCGAGGTCGTCTGCAATCCCGTCCTTTCGGACATAGCGAGAATACCAGCCGTCGCCCGCGATTGCCGGATCTTCATCCGGGCGCCGCGGCGGGCCATGCCTTTCATCAATTGTTGAAGTCGGGCGGCGCGGCGAAACCGCCGAATTCCCGTTCGATCAGCTCGGCCAGTTTGAGCGGCGTGCGATCTTCGAGCCACGGGCCGATGATCTGCACGCCGATCGGCAGGCCCTCGGGCGAACGGCCGACCGGGATGGCGGTCGCGGGCAGGCCCGGCGCGGTTGCCACGCCCGGCCACAGGAGCTGATCGAGATAGGGATGCGGCGCGCCGTTGATCGTGATGCGGCGCACCTCCTGGTCCGGCGAGTGATCGTGCGGATAGGCCGGGGTCGGCACGACGGGGCAGATCACCGCATCGAACGTCTGGAAAACACGTCGCCATTGCGCGCGCAGGTGGGCGCGCCGAAGATTCGCCGCCATCCAGTCGCGATGATTGATCGTGGCACCGCGGAGCCGTTCGGCGGCAAGCGTGTCGTCCTTGGCGTCAAGCCTCGCCGCTGCCTCCTGAAAGCGGGCATAGACCTCCGGCGGCCAGGAAGACGCGAGGACCGAGAACAGCAGACGCATGTAAAGCCTGGAGCCATCGGCGAGATCGGGCAGGAGCGCGCTTTGCCGCGCCACCTTGGCCCCGGTCTTCGTCAATTGTCCGGCGAGATCCTCGATCGCCGCCTGGACGCAGGCTTCGGTCGGAACCAGAGGATGGGTGTCGAGCACCAGGACGCGGTAGTCCTTGAGATGCGCATGGCGCGCCGGCGGCAGCGCCAATTGGTAGCCGACGCCGTCGTCGAGCCCGTCCGGACCGGCGATCACGTCCAGCAGGCGCGCCAGGTCGGCGGCGCTGCGCGCCATCGGGCCGATCACCGCGAGATCGACGGAGCCCGGCATCGGCGGAAACGGCGGCGGCGTGTGGCCGCGCGCCGCGGCGAGCGCGAAGGTCGGCTTATGCGTGCAAACCCCGCAATAATGCGCGGGGACGCGGAGGGAGCCGCCGATATCGGACCCGAGCGAGAGGGCGCCGTATCCGACCGCCAGCGCCGCCGCCGAGCCGCCCGACGAGCCGCCCGGCGTGCGGCCGGTATCGAAGGGATTGCCGGTCACGCCATAGATGTCGTTGTAGCTCTGCCAATCGGCCAGGCCGATCGGCACGTTCGTCTTGCCAAGGATCACCGCGCCCGCGGCCTTGACCCGCGCGACCACCAGCGCGTCCTCGGCCGGCACGAAATCCTTTTGCAGCGGAAATCCCCAGGTCGTCGGCAGCCCCGCGATATTGAACGATTCCTTGACCGTCATCGGTATGCCGAGCAGCGGCTTGCGCTCCCCGCGCGCCCGCGCCTGATCGGCCTCGCGCGCCTGATCGAGCGCCCGCGAGAAATCGCGAACGCAGACGGCGTTGATGCGCTCATCGCAGCTCTCGATCCGCGCGATGGCATCCTTGGCGAGTTCGACCGCGGAAACCCGCCCTGCGGCCAGTGCGTCCGCCATCTCGCCGGCGGTCTTGTATGTCCATTCGGATTTGGCCATGACGCACCTCGCTCTCGATTCACCTGGATTGACGATGCCAGCATTCCCTGCGCCGCCGCCGGAAACAATCACTTTCTCATTCCATGCGCTCAAGCCGCCTCGCCGGCGGGACAAGAAGCCATAAAGCCAAGGCATAGAGCCAGACGGCACCATAGAGTCCCGCGAAGAACCAGATCGGCAGATGCCAGAAGACGACGCTTTCCACCCAGCGCGCAATGAGCGGTTGGCTGGCCGATCCCGCACCGCTGCCCGCCTGAAGTTCGGCCTGCCAAAGCGTCAGGAAGCAGGCGCGGCCGAACAGTGCCTGAAGCGCCACGACGGCCAGGAGCCCGAGATGGAGAGCCCGCCACCAGAACACGCGGACGAAGCGCCAGCGGCGCCATCCGCCCAGGGGAATGACAATGAGGCCGGCGATATTGAACGCGATCACCGCGACATGGATCGCGAGAACCGCCAGGGCCAAAGACATTGCCAGTTCCCGTCCCATCCGCGCCCCATTTCCTAAGCCTGCCGGCGCCCGTAATCATCCGCCAGGCGCCTGGCCGCGATCCCGCACCGGGCCGCCGATGCGACACGATCGGCGACGACACATTCCATCGCCCCGATCCTCACGCCACATAGGTGCGCGATGGGACCTTCGTCGGCAGCCTGCGCAGCGCCTCCAGCGTATCGTCAAGCGAAACGAGCTTGCCATCGGAGCCGAGACCCATGGCAACCTTGGCCGCGACCGCGGACGCGAACCGGGCGGTATAGGGCAAATCCCAGCCCTTGATGATGCCGACGATGACGCCGGCGGTGAAACTGTCTCCGCAGCCGGTGGTATCGGCAACCGGGATGTCGAAGGCCGGCACGTGAAACGCCGCGCCCCGCTCCGGCATCACATAGACACCGTCGGCGCCAAGCGTCAGGAAGCTGTTCTTGACCCCTTTCGCCCGGAAGAACGCGGCGACCGCCGCCGGGTCGGCACTGCCGGCCATTTCGCCGGCCTCGTCGATGCTGGGGACGAAATAATCGATATAGGGCAACAGCGGCGCGACCAGTTCGATCGTCTCCGGGTTCGACTGGATCAGATCGAAGGTGGTCGTTCGCCCAAGCGCCTTGGCCTGCTTCAGGAACGTGAGGGTCGGTTCGCCGTCGAAGGCCTTCAGAAGTCCCGTCCCGCCGACATGGATCACCCTTGCATCCAGCGCGCCCTCATACTCGCTCTCGATCAGGGTGAAAGCGGCGGCGGTGCCGGGAACATGCAGCGCCGGCCGCTCGCCGTTCGGGCGAATGGGGAGGATCGTCGCCGAGGTCGGGACGCCCGATATGCGCTTCACCATCGAACATTCGATGCCGAATCTTTCCATTTTCGATGTGAGAAAATCCCCCATGTCGTCGTCGCCGACCGCGGTGACCATGCGCGTCTTCAGGCCGAGAATGGCGCAATCAACCGCGGTCGCCGCCGCCGTGCCCGCGACCGTCATGCGGATTTCCTCGATGAAGGCCGCCCGTCCGCCCGGCGGGATGGCGCTCACCGGCCGGCCGAGGATATCGAGAACGGAAAAGCCGACCGAACTGACGTCGAATTTTGTCACCACACGATTCCGATCCCGCTTGCCGCTATCAGGCTTCGCCGACATGGCGGCGGGTCGCGAAGCTCGTGGCGAGGACGAGGAGGATCACCACGCCGGTACCGACCTGCTGCCAGTAGAAATTCCAGCCGACGAGAAGAAGCCCGTTCTTGACGATGCCGAGAAGAAGAACACCGACGAGCGTCCCAATCACGGTGGGCCGCCGCTCCAGGCTGATTGTCGTGCCGATAAAGGCGGCGCCGATGGCATCGAGGATGAACGCGTTGCCCGACAACGGAACATAGCATCGCACGGTGCAGGAGAGAATGATCCCGGCAATTCCGGCCAGCACCGCGCTCAGGACATAGATCGCCGCGGTATCCCGCTTGATGCGCAGCCCCGAATACCAGGCCACGCCCGGCTCGGCGCCCAGCGCATAGACATAGCGGCCGAATCGCGCGTAATGGAGCACGATGAAGACGCCGATATAGGACACGGCGACAATCCATAACGGAATGGAAATGCCGAGCAGGCTGCCATGCCCGATGAAGGAAAATTTGTGCGCCATGTCGCTGCTGAACAGGTAGATCGGGTTCCCGCCGTCGCTTGAGAGCTGCTGCACGCTCTGGCCGATGAAGAGCACGCCCAGCGTGGCGAGGAACGGGCTGATCCGCAGGCGGGTGATCAGGATGGCGTTGACGGCGCCGACGACCGCCGCAACGGCGATGGCACCCAATAATCCGACCATCAAACCGTGGCCGGCGGCCATGAGCATGATGAACACCATGCTCGCCAGATCGACCGCCGTGCCGACCGAAAGGTCGATGCCGCCCGATGCGATGACGATGGTCATGCCGAGTGCCACCATCGCCAGCAGGGCGACGTTGTTGACCAGCATATTGGTGATGTTGCCGAGGGTGAGGAAGGTCGGCGACGACACGGCGAAAAACAGGATCACGGCGGCAAAGCCGATCAGAACGCCGAATCTGGCCAACAACGCCTGGGCCGCTCTGGCGCGCGAGGGTACCGGGCCGGCATTCGTCCCGATCGGTGCCATGGTCATGTGCCCGCGCGCTTGGTGAGAGAGGTCATGGAAACCACGGCGAGGATCAGCAGGCCCTGCACGCCGTTGACCCAATAGCTCGAAACATTGATGAGCTGAAATCCGTTGGCGAGGAAGCCGATGAAAAGCGCGCTCAACAGGGTACCGCCGATCGTCGGCACCATCCGGCGCGAAAAGACCACGCCCATCAGGGCGGCCACGATGACCGGCAGAAGATTGTCGTTCGCGCCCGGGCTGCTCCCGCTCAGCCTGGCGACGGAGAGCAGCGCGGCCAAGGATCCGCACAGGCCGGCAATCACGTAGCTTGCCGCCTGGTATTTCGCGATCGGCAACCCGGCCGCATGCGCGGCCTCGCGATGCGCGCCGACGGCGTAGAGCCGCAAGCCCCATCTGGTATATTGGACCAGGACGATGAACAAGGCGCTCGCGACGATCAGGAACCAGGCATAGACGGAAATGCCGAGAAAGGTTCCCGACGACATCAGCGAAATCAGCGGGGACGCGGCGCTGATGACGGTATTCTGGGTCAGCACCAGTTCGGCGCCGATGCAGACGTTCATCACCGCGAGCGTCGCCAGCAGCGGCAGCACGCCCAGCCCGATGACGGCGAAGGCATTCACGGCGCCGATGGCCAGGCCGGCGCCAAGCGTCAGCGCCACCGCCACGGGATCGGAGACGCCGGCATTGATGGATGTGGCGAAGACGGCGGCGCAGACACCCATGTTTGCCGCGATGGAAAGATCGATCCCGCCCGAGACGACATTCATCCCGCCGGCGATGACGACCAGTGTCATGCCAAAGGCAAGGATGCCGAGGATGGCCGACTGCTCGACGACATTGACGACATTGGACAGGCTGAAAAACCCGTGTGCCGCCACGCTGAAATAGCCAAGAACGACGGCGACCGCCACATAGGCACCGACACGGATCATCAGGTCGATACCGCCGGCCCGCGCGGTACGCGCGGTCTGCGGCCGGTCCCTGTGCGGTGATCCGGCTTGCACGGCGCCTGTCGCGGCCGGGCCCAGGCTCATGACGCCGGCATCGTCGCGGCGGGCATGTCCGGCCGCGTTGAGGCCTGCGCCCCCGTCGCCCATTTGAGCACGTCGTCGGTATCGGTTTCCGCTGTCCGGAGCGCGGCCACCACCCGGCCGCGATAGAGCACCACGAGGTGATCGCAAATCCCCATCAGTTCGATCAGGTCGGTCGAGAGGACGAGAATGCCGGCGCCCTTTTCGGCCAGCCGGGATAGAAGCTGATAGATTTCCACCTTCGATCCGACATCGACGCCGACGGTGGGCTCGTCCAGAAGATAGACCGAGGATTCACGGCTCAGCCATTTCGCCAGCACCACTTTCTGCTGATTGCCGCCACTGAGCTTGCGCACGAGAACCTCCCGCCCGGCCGCCTTGACATCGAGTTCCCCGATCAGCGCATCAACCCCGCTCCGTTCCCGCCCGGCGTGGATGAAGCCCATCGATCCATAGCGGGACAGGCTGGACAGCGTGACGTTCTCGCGGATCGACAGATCGAGGGCGACGCCATGCGAGCGCCGGTCCTCCGGCACCAGAGCCACGCCATGCGCGACCGCCTTGGCCGGCGTATCGATCACCACCCGCTTGCCGCCGATCAGGACCTGTCCGCCGTCGGCACGCCTGAGGCCGTAGATCGTCTGAAGAAATTCCTTGGCTCCCGATCCGATGAGGCCGGTGATGCCGACGATCTCGCCCCGGCGGACCGAGAGGGATACGTCCTCGAATTTGCCCTTCACCGTCAGATCGCGGATTTCCAGGGCGGGAGCGCCGATCTTTCGTTTGCGGCCCGGGAACATCTCCTTGATGTCGCGCGCGATCATCATCGCGACAATATCGCCGATCGGCGTCGTGCGCGGATCGACGGTGCCGACATCCTTGCCGTTGCGCAGGATCGTCACCCGATCGCAAAGATTTTCGATCTCCTGCATATAGTGCGAGATGAAAATGACCGAGATTCCCTCATCGCGCAGACCGCGCAGGGTCGTGAACAGCGTATCGACCTCGCCCTTGTTCAGCGCCGCCGTCGGTTCGTCGAGGACCAGGATCGACGGCCGGTTGAGAAGGGCGCGGGTGATCTGCACGATCTTCTGCTGCGCCGTCGTGAGATCGGCGATCAGCGCCTCTATCGGCAAATCGATGCCGGAGAAATAGCGTCTCAAGGCTTCGCCCGCCTGCCGCTGCATCCGGCGGCGATTGAGCAGGCCAAAGGCGCCGAAGCCGCCTTCGTGCCCGAGGAACAGCGATTCGCCCACGGTGAAGGTCGGAACCAGAAGCCGGTCCTGATGGATGATGTGGATCCCACGCGCCTCGACCTGGCGTGGATTGAGATGGGTTTGCGGCTCGCCGTCGATCTCGATGGTGCCCCGGTCGGGCCTGAAGAGACCGGCCAGGATTTTGATGATCGTCGACTTCCCCGCCCCGTTCTGGCCGACCAGCCCGTGGATCGTCCCGCGTTCGACCCGCAGATCGGCATCGGCCAGCGCCTTTACCGGACCAAAGGCCTTCGTTATTCCCCGCATCGACAAGGCCGGTGGCCGGGATGTCGCCGTCATCGCTGCTGCCTGTCCATGACCGCCGAGACGCCGGGAGAGGGCTTGGGCCTCACCCCGGCGTCAGTCTATCCATTCCTCAGGAGGATTGCGTCCGCTTTCCGAAAGCGAGATCGAGGCGGCGGACGCGAGGAGGTTTCCGCCCATCCGCCTCGGCCCGAGTGCGGCCGGATCGCGATTCGCTTCTAGAGGCCCCAGCCGAGCTTGTCCTTCACCTCCTGGACATTGGCTTTCGTCACCATGATCGTCGGCACGAAGGTGAAGGAGGGCACGCTCTGGCCATTGAGATGGCGGGCGGCGTTATCGACCGCCGTCTTGCCGATCTCGGTCGGCCGTTGCGCGATCACGGCGGCGACCGGGTTGTTCTTATCCTCGATCAGCTTGATATCGTCCGGCCCGCTGTCGCCCGCATAGAGTTTGATCTCGTCGCGCTTGGCCGCCTGCACCGCCTGGGCCGCACCCTCGATCGGCACGCCCCAACAGGCCCAGATCGCGGCGATCGACCCTTTCTTCGGGTTCTTGGTCAGGATGTCCGTCACCTCGCTATAGGCGCTCTGCACCGTGTTGGGGATGACGTCGCGCAGTTCCGGCTGGATGATCTTGACATCGGGATAATATTTGAGGACCGCCCTCATCTCGTCATAGCGGATGGCGCAGACCGGCACGCTATAGAAGCCGTTGAAGACGATGATGTTCCCCTTGGCGCCGATGTCCTGGACCATCTGGACCGCCAGCTCCTCGCCCATCTCCCAATTGTTCGACGTCGTGTCGTTGATCGCCTGGGGTGTCGCGGTATCGACGGTGAACAGGGGAATGCCGGCCGTCCTGATCTTCTTGAACCAGGGATCGAGAACCTTGACGTTGCCGAGCTGCTCGATGATCGCATCCGGCTTCTGCGCGATCAGCGTCTGGATCTGGGCGATCTGCTTGGCGTCCTTGCGGCCGGCGTCGAGCGCGACCGGCGTGCCGCCCAGCCGCTTCACCTCGGCGATCTGGCCCTGATAGGCCTTCAGGTCCCAGAAGTGGTCGGTGCCGACCACCGAAATTCCGATTGTCTTGCCCTTGAGCGAAAGCCCGGCGGGAACATCGTCGGCGCGCGCTGCCGTTGTCGCCGCAATCACGCCACCACTCAAGGCAAGAGCGATCGCGGCCTTCGTGACAAGCGATATCGCCTTTGTTTGCTCGATCTTCAGACCCTTGGCATCAGACATTGCTTCCTCCTGTTACCTTCCATTTCTCCCCTGGCGCGATATCGAAGGCATCTATGGCGCCTTTTGTCGTCGCCCGCGGCTAATCTTTGTAGCCGTAATTCGCCATCCTCGAGAGGACGGTGCGGATCTCCTCTTCCGACAGAAGCGGCGGTTGCCCAAGCTGGAGCGCGCCATGATATTGCCGCGCCAGCGTCTCCACTTCGACCGCAAGCCACAAAGCATCGGCCAGCGACGTGCCGGTGGCGATGACGCCATGATGCGCCAGCAGGCAGGCCTTGCGCTCTTGCAACGCGGCGATGGCGTTTGCCGACAATTCTTCGCTCCCGAATGTCGCGTAGGGAGCGCAGCGGATATCGCTGCCGCCGGCGACGGCAATCATGTAATGGATCGGCGGAATCCCAAGCCCCATGATCGCAATCGTCGTGCCGTAAGTCGGATGGGCATGGGCGATGGCCTGAACCTCCGGCTTCGCCTTCATGATGCCTAAGTGAAGCCGCCATTCGCTCGAAGGCCGCAACCGCCCATCGGCCGTGCCGTCTTGATCGACGAAGACGATGTCCTCGGGCTGCATCGCATCGTAGGGCATGCTGGCCGGCGTGATCAGGATTCCGGCCCCTTCCCGGACGCTGATATTGCCCGAAGTGCCCTGATTGATGCCGAGTTCATTCATCTTGAGGCAGGCGTCGATGATCGAACGGCGCGTCTTGATCGCAGATTTATTCAGCATAATCCGATTCTCGATCATCGGGTTCACCAGGCTTTATCGCTGTCATCGCGCGATCCCCATCGCCGCCATCACGACGATCAATCGTCCTCTCCCGGGCCCGGAAGCGCGCGTCCCGTCATCGGCATCGCGCATAGGGTATCGCCCATTCCACCGGACGCCGGAGAGAAGCAAGGCTTCGTTTGTTGAATTCCCAGCGCCGCATTTTTTGCGGCGTTGATATGAAACTATTCCTAGAAAATCGACCTGTCAATCTGGTTATAACCAGAAAATTAAACAGGCGATTCCATCCGGCTGCGCGCATGGAAGTGCGGCATCTGATGCTCTTGGCAGACACTCGGGAAAGAGAAGCGCCGGCCCGCCTTTGCGGCGGCATCACCGGCCGGCGCGACAATCGAGACTAGGTGCCGGTTCCGTGCGCCAGGCCGTTGATCACGACCAGCGGCGCTTCCTGATTGATCGCCACGTGGATTCGGGCCAGCGATGAATTGTAGAGCGCCTGATAATATTCGAGCACCGCGCCCTCGGCATCATAGGCGAAGGATTCGATGGAGATGAGCGGCGTGTTCGGCGACACGCCCATTCTCTCGCATTCCTCCTTGCTCGGCAGGGCCGCGGTGAACCAGCGCTCGGCGCGCTGAACCGTCAAGCCGTAATGTTCGCGGATCGTCTGGAACACCGAGTGATTTTCCATGTCGAGCAGTTCCAATCCCGGCACTTTATGGCCCGGGAGCGCGATATGGGTCATGGTGATCGGCAATCCATCCGACAGATAGACGCGGTGAATATGCACGACGCTCCCCTCGGGCGGCAGGCCGAGGACGTTTTGCTCCTGTTCGTTCGGCGCGCTCCGGTACAGCGCCAGCGTCCGGGTGGAGACCCGGTGTCCCTTGGCGGTCAGATCGTCGAATACGCCAAGATTGGCCGCCATGAAATCGACGTGCTGGCGCGGCGGGGCGACGAAAGTCCCTTTCCTGGGCAACCGCACCACGCGGCCGCCGGTTGCCAGCGAACCGATCGCCGCCCGGACCACCGCGCGGGATATGCCGAAGAGGTCGCAAAGAGCCTGTTCGGACGGCATGCGGGAATTCGCCGCAATGCCGCCGGTGTTGATCGCCTCTTCGATCTGATTGCGCAGCTGCACCCACAGCGGACGGACGTCACCGCGGCTGAGGCGGATTTTCCTGCCGATCGCCCGAAATGCCTGCGCGGCGGCGAGATCTTCCTGGTCGTAACGTGGACGACCACGCTTGTTATTCTTGATTTTTGCTTTCCTGGTCATCCGTTCCGATTTCCCCGACCGCCGCGCATCCCGCCCGTTGCGCCGGGACACGCGCGCCTCAGGCCCCGAGCATAGACCGTGTCCAGACGACTGCGATACGGCGATTGTCCGCATGACCCGGCAGGCTTGCCACCCGCGCCACCGCCGGCGTCGGCGTCGGCTAGGCGGATTGTCGGAAGACTTCCTTGATGGTCTTGACCGATCCGGCATCCTTGGTTCTGTAGCCCGGCAATTGCGCGATGGCCGTTTGGAATTCTTCACTTCTCATGATCGACAGGACACGCTTGATCGCGTCCAGCTCCAGGAGTTGCTTGCGGCAGACGAAAAAATAATCCTCGGTGACCAGCGGAACAAAATCGAGATCGAACTGACGGGCCGCCGCCTCGACGCCGAAACTGACGTCGGCCATATCGCTCGCGACATAGGCTGCGACCGCCGCATGGGTGAATTCGACCCGCTCGTAGCCGTTGATGGCCGAGCCTTCCAGCTTGTGTTGCGCCAGGAGCTGCTCGAAGAGCAGGCGCGTGCCGGAGTCGGGATCCCGGTTGACGAACCGGACCGCGGGATCGAGCAATCCTTCGAGCGAGCCTATCTGCAACGGATTGCCGCGCTTCACCATCAGGCCCATTTCGCGGGTCACGAACGTGATCACCCGATGGACGCTCGGTATCAGCCATTCCTTGCAGGCGGCGATGCTTCGCTTCCTCAATTCTCCTTGCGGCAGGTGCATGCCCGCCAGATCGCATCCATCGTGGGCGAGCGACGCCAGGGAATTCTGGTTGCTGACATATCTGACGTCGATCCCGATATCCGCCTGACGGCCGAGCAGTTCCCGCAGCTTGGAGATCGCGAACCCGTGGCTGGCGTGCACGCGAATGATCGATGGTCCATGGGGGAGAAACTGGTTGATCTCGGTTTCCAGCTCCTGGGACAGATTCTGGAGTTGCGGTCCAAGCCGCGCCTGGAGCCGCTGTCCCGCCCAGACCAGCTTGCCGCCGAACGGCGTCAGGCTCGTCCCGCGCCCCTGCTTGCGTTCCACCAGCGGCGCTTCGAAGAAGTCGGACCATTTCTCGATCAGATTCCAGGCGTGCCGATAGGACATGTTGGCCCGCTCGGCGGCCTGGCTGATTTTCCCGGTCACCCGGATTCCGTTCAGGAAGTCCAGCATCACCAGGATGGATTGCGGATCGGCATCCCGCCTGAAGCGCCATACCGGTTCGATCTCGATGCGGATCATCGTGACTTCCTCTTCAAGCCCGGGCGGGATATAGGATATGCATTCTACTACATAATTTTCGCGGTTCCGGTGCGATCCGGCATTTCCTGTCTTCCGTGCCTCACATAGGCATAGATTATCATATTCCCCTGACGCCATGATCAAGTTTATTCCTGAAACCAGGGACAAAGCGTTGAATCGCGGGAACCATGATATGTATCTTGATACATATGTATTAAGAAAACCCGTGGCGCTGGACGGGATCGATCGCGCGCCGGGCCCGCCGGCCTGCGGCCGGGCGGATCTTCGAGCGCATCATTCTTGTCGATCCGGTTCTTGAATAAGGAGGGGCGATGATCCCGGAAAAGCTGCGCGACAAGCGCGTCTATATCAGCGACGGCGTGCCGAAAGGGAAAATCATCCTCCTCGCCGAATGCGGGCGGGTCATGGCGATCGTCGATATCGCCGATCCGCCGGACGATCTCATCATGCTGACGGATACGGTCTGCATCCATTATGAGGACGCGCGAAACGACGAGGCAGCTTCGCCTTCGACGCCAGAAGAACCCCGCCCCGCCCGGTAGGGACAGGCGCGGTGAGCGCGCCAACGGCGCCCCGCCTCGCGGGCTAGCCCTTAAGACGTTGAGTGATGTCGAGCGCGGATTGATGTGGAGCGGGTGAAGGGAATCGAACCCTCGTCGTAAGCTTGGGAAGCTTCTGCTCTACCATTGAGCTACACCCGCGGCGCGACGGCGTTCTATAGCATAGCGCAGGGCGCAGGCAAAGGTGCCGTGAAGATCCACCCCGCCCAAGGCCCGGGCTTACGATTGACAGGGGCGCCAAGACTGCCGAGCATGGTGCCTTAGCTCTCCCGCTCGCGGATCGCCAATGACAGAGCCTGCCGCCGTAGCCTTGCCGGTGCCGCTCGATCCGGCCAAGTTCCGCGACCCCGCCCTGACCGCCAAGGGCGAGCGCCGGGCACGGGTTTCCTTGCGCGCGCTGGCGACGCTCTGGATCAATACCGGCACGCTGTGCAACCTCACCTGCCGCCATTGCTATATCGAGAGCAGCCCGACCAACGACCGCCTGGCCTATATTTCGGCGGCCGAGGTCGCGGTCTATCTCGACGAGATCGCGCGCGAGGGATTGGCGACCGCGGAGATCGGCTTTACCGGCGGCGAGCCCTTCATGAATCCCGACATCATCGCCATGCTGGACGACGCGCTCCGCCGCGGCTTCCGGGTCCTGGTGCTGACCAATGCCATGAAGCCGATGATGAAGCAGGCGGCGGCGCTGCTCGATCTTCTGGAACGTTTCGGCCGGCAACTGACGCTGCGGGTCTCGCTTGATCATCATGACGCCACCCGCCACGAGCGCGAGCGCGGCCCCGGCAGCTTCTCGCCCTCCCTCGAGGGCTTGCGCTGGCTTGGCGCCCAGGGTTTCCAGATCGCCGTGGCCGGACGCACGCTCTGGGGCGAGAGCGAGGCCTCCTTGCGCGCGGGCTTCGCCGGCCTCTTCGCCGCGGAGAAGATCCCGATCGATGCCCAGGCCCCGGACGCGCTCGTGCTGTTTCCCGAGATGGATGCCGGCGCCGACGTGCCCGAGATCACCGAAGCCTGCTGGAGCCTCCTCGGCGTCCATCCCGACGCGATGATGTGCGCGTCCTCGCGCATGGTGGTGAAGCGGCGCGGCGCCGCGGCGCCCGCAATCGTCGCCTGCACGCTCCTGCCCTATGACCCGGCCTTCGAGCTTGGCACCAGCCTGCGGCAGGCAACGAGCGCGGCGGTGCCGCTCAATCACCCCCATTGCGCCAAATTCTGCGTTCTTGGCGGCGGCTCGTGCAGCGCGCATTGAATCCGGCGGCACAGACACAGGCTTGACGCAGGATACCCGTCATAGTAAAACGCCCGTCGTGGTGATTTGAGCCGACCGGCTTGCGGCCACGTTAAACAACACGCTAAAAGGTCGCTGCTCTTGAGCCCCGGTCCTTTTGGCGCCGGGGTTTTTCATGCCCGGCTTGCGAGGAGAGGGTGATGAGCGAAAAAGAGCGGGCCCAAGGCCAGCACCAGGACAGACCGACGGCTCCCGCCGGCAAGCTCCGCGCCGCGACGCGCCTGGTGCGCGGCGGCACGCTTCGCAGCAATTTCGGCGAGACGTCGGAGGCGATCTTCCTCACCTCGGGCTTTTCCTACGCCAGCGCGGAAGCCGCGGAAGCACGCTTCCGCCATGACGAGCCGGGCTTCATCTACAGCCGCTTCTCCAATCCGACCGTCGCCATGTTCGAGGAGCGGATGGCGCTGCTCGAAGGGGCGGAAGCCGCGCGCGCGACCGCGAGCGGCATGGCCGCGGTCAATGCGGCGCTGACCTGTCAGCTCAGGGCGGGCGACCGGGTGGTGGCGGCGCGGGCGCTGTTCGGCTCCTGCACCTATATCCTGAAGGAGATCCTGCCCCGCTTCGGCGTCATCACCGAGCTGGTGGACGGGACCGATCTTGCCGCCTGGCAGCGCGCGCTGGCGCCCGGCGCCGCCTGCATCTTCCTCGAAACCCCCTCGAACCCGACGCTCGAGATCATCGATCTCGTCGAGGTGGCGAAACTGGCCCATGCCGCCGGGGCTATTGTCGTGGTCGACAATGTCTTCGCCACGCCGATGCTGCAAAAGCCGCTCGAACTCGGGGCCGACGTGGTGGTCTATTCCGCCACCAAACATATCGACGGCCAGGGCCGCTGCCTTGGAGGCGTCATCTTGTCGTCGCAGGATTTCCTCGACAATCATCTGGCACCTTATCTCCGGCATACCGGGCCGGCGATGAGCCCGTTCAACGCCTGGGTGCTGCTCAAGGGTCTCGAAACCCTCCATCTCCGGGTGGCGCGCCATAGCGAGAATGCCGCGCGGGTCGCCGATTTCCTGGCGGACCAGCCCGGCATCGGCCGCGTCCTCTATCCGGGCCGGGCCGATCATCCCCAGGCGGCGCTGGCCAAGCGCCAGATGAGCGGCGGCGGTGGCATGGTGGGATTCGATGTCGCGGGCGGCAAGGCGGGTGCCTTCCGCATGCTCGACCGTCTCCGGCTGATCGATATTTCGAACAATCTCGGCGATGCCAAGAGCCTCGTCACCCATCCGGCCACCACCACCCATCAGCGGCTCAACCAAGCCGAGCGCGAAAGCCTCGGCATCGGCGATGGCATGCTGCGGCTCTCGGTCGGGCTGGAGGATGTCGAGGATCTGATCGAGGATCTGGCCCAGGCGCTGGAATAGGCGCCGGCATCGCTTCCCGCTTCTGAATGCGGCGATCTCAAAAAGCAACCGGCCGACGGGAACAAGCCCCGCCGGCCGGCTTCATCAGGCTTCAATCGTCAGACTACTTGGTCAGAACGATCTCGGCGCGGCGGTTCTCCTGGTTGCGCACGCCCGGTGCCGTCGGCACACGCGGGTCGGCTTCACCGAACCACTCGGTCTTGATCTGGCTCGCGGCAACGCCATGGGCCAGCAGGTAGGCCTTCACCGCATCGGCACGGCGCTCGGAAAGCTTCAGATTGTACTTTTCGGTGCCGGCGAGGTCGGTATAGCCCTTCACGTCGAAAGCGACGCTGCCGGTCCGCTGGAAATCGCCAATGGCGTGGTCAAGTACCTGGGCTGCCACCGGGCTGATTTCGGATCTGTTGAAGGCGAAAAACACCAGATAGACCTGAGGAATTGGCTTCGGCGCCTCGGCCATCGGTGGGGGCGGCGGGGGCGGTGGCGGCGGCGGTTCGGGTGCCGCGACGGGCATCGCCGGCGGCGGCGCGCCGAAATGGTAGGTCAGCCCGACCAGGAAATTGTTCGAACGGTACTGGCCCCTGACGCTGTTGGTCGCCGGAACCGTATTGCCGTTGGTGTTGAAGTCGGGGTTCGCGGTGGCGAAGTAGCGATAATCGATATCCGCCGTCCACTGGCTGCTGATGTTATAGCGCAGGCCGACAATGCCCTGATAGGCGAACACATTGTCGCTGTCGTTGATCAGCGCGCCGGACGAGCCGCCCACGTCGCTGTAATTGACGTGCGCGGCGCCGGCGCCCACGCCGATATAAGGGCTGAGGGCCCGGTCCGGCAGGAAGTCGTAGATCGCGTTGACCATGAGGCTCTCGGCCCAGACATGGCCGGTCCCGCCGCCCGGATTGGTCAGATCCTTGACGCCGTTGCGGCGGGCGGCAAGCTCGCCTTCAAGCTCGAAGTGACCGAAACTGTAGCCAACGGCGCCAAGGCCGGTGAAGCCGTCGTGGAACTTGCCCGTGCTCTCGTAAGCGCCGCCCTTGATGTCGGAATTGGTGAGCATGTTGAGGCCGCCGCCCAGCGTGGCGTACCAGCCCTCGTTGTTGTTGGTGACGACGGCATCCTGTGCGAAGGCGATCCCCGGTGCTGCGGCAAGCGCTGCGGTAAGGACCAGTCCGAGACGAAGTCTGTTCATTGCATTGCTCTCTTTAATCTATTCTGCGTCTCATAGTCGCTCTGCCCGCCGGGGCCGGCCGCCGTCGCGTGACGGCCCATAGCCTGTGGAGGGAACGGCTGCGCCCCTTGGGTCGGATCGGACCACGATCGGTAAAGTCAGACCGCAATCCGAGTACCGGGGCGGGGCGACGGCCTTGCCGCGCAGCGACTTTAAGCTCCTATCGAACGTAGGCGCGGCCACCCCCGATTGCAACGCCACCACCCCAAAACGGCCGTCGATGGCACGATGGATGATGCACAAAAGACACAGTGCCGCCTCGCATCTAGACAAACGGCAAAGCGGGCGCGATATTGAACCTTGGGCCAAGGCGCGTTGCGGCGAGCCGATCGCGGGGCCAACGGTTGCTTTGCCGGCAGAACGGGTCGGCAGACCGGGCCGGAAAATCGGGCCGAAAGGCAGGCGGCGGACGAGGCGGCGACACGGAGCTGCGGCATGTACAGGAAGACCACGCGCGCAATCGCCATCACGGTAAAGCCGATGTTTCTCGAGGACCAGTCCTCGCCGACGGAGAATTACTACGTCTGGGCCTATCAGGTCCGGATCGAGAATCTCGGCCAGGAGACGGTGCAGCTACGCTCGCGCTATTGGCGTATCACCGATGCCAAGGGGCGGACGCAGGAAGTGCGGGGCGAGGGCGTGGTCGGCGAACAGCCGGTGCTCGAACCCGGCCAGGCGTTCGAATATACCAGCGGCACGCCCCTGGCGACGCCGTCGGGAATTATGGTAGGCTCCTATCATATGAAGACTAATTCAGGCGAGAATTTTGAAGTTTCGATACCCGCATTTTCATTGGATAGCCCCCACGACGCCGTGCGATTGAATTGAGGTGCTCCGGACCGGTCAAGGGTTGGGGCGGTCTTTTCTCTTTGACCGGCAAGCGGTCGGAGGGCCGTGAATGATCGGCTCGACGCCTCATCAGGTTTCAGATCGGAATCAGGTTTCAGATCGGAAAAGCGATACCGCCCTCGTCTAACCGACAGGTTTCAGGAGATCAGCCCGTGACCGTAGATCCGGTGAATATCCGCCGCCGGCCGGATGCCCCAGGCATCAGCGACCGCCCCACCCGCGCCGAGGCGGAAGCCGCCGTCCATACGCTCATCCGCTGGGCGGGCGATGATCCGACACGGGAGGGTCTGCTCGGCACGCCGGAACGGGTGGTCCGGTCCTACGAGGAATTCTTCACCGGCTATCGCGAGGATCCGGCCGAGATCCTTCAACGCACCTTCGAGGAGACCGAGGGCTACGACGAGATGATCGTGCTCCGCGACATCCGTCTGGAAAGCCATTGCGAACACCACATGGTGCCGATCATCGGCAAGATCCATGTCGCCTATCTGCCGGCCAACCGGGTGGTCGGCATCTCCAAGCTGGCGCGGGTGGTCGAAGTCTATGCCAAGCGGCTTCAGATTCAGGAAAAGCTCACGGTGCAGATCGCCAATACGCTGCATTCCGTGTTGCAGCCGCGCGGCGTCGCCGTGGTGATCGAGGCGGCGCACCAGTGCATGACCACGCGCGGCGTCCACAAGGCGGGCGTCACCATGGTGACGAGCCATATGCTAGGCGCCTTCCGCGACGATCCGATGACCCGCCGGGAATTCCTGGCGATGATCGGCACCCCTGTCCTCGCCGGCGGCGCCGCCCTCGCCTGACGCCGACCCGCTCTCCTCCCGCCGCCGGGATTCAATCCAAGGCCCTTCAGACGAATGTCCGGATATTTCGAGACCTACCGCGGTCAGGCTGCGGCCTGGGAATGCGACCATCTCGGCCATTGGAACGTGCAGTTCTATATCAGCCGGATGAGCGATGCCGCCTGGCACCTGATGTACGAGCTTGGCATGGGCCCGACGATGGTGCGCGAGCGCCGCCTCGGCCTCGCCGCCGTCGAACAGCAGATCCGCTACCGCCGCGAGGTGCGGGCGGGCGATCTGGTGGTGATCGAGAGCGCCATCACCGGCTGCGCGGAAAAGACCATCGCCATGGCGCACCGGATGCTCCAGGCGGCGAGCGGCGAAATCGCCATGACGATGACGGGGGTCGGGATCTGCATGGATCTCGACCGCCGCGCCGCCTGTCCGCTGCCCGACGAGGTCAGGGCCCGGGCGAGCGCGCTGATGACGATTGTCGCGGCATGACCGGCATCGACAGGACCGACGGGGACAACGGCCTCATCCCCACCTATCGCGGCGCCGTCAATGCCTGGGAATGCGACAATATGGGCCATATGAACGTGCAGTTCTACGTGGCCAAGGCGGCGGACGCGCTGGGCTTCCTGCGGCTGGCGCTGGGCCTGAGCCCGGCCGCGATCGCTACCCGCAGGCTAACCTTGCTGCCGGCCGAGGACCGCGTGCTGTTCCGGCGCGAATTGCGCGCAGGCGACATCCTCACCATGGCGAGCGGCATCCGCGCCGTGGACGATGAGGGCTGCCTCAGCCATACCGAGGTGCGCAACCGCGAAAAGGGCGAGATCGCCGCGATCTTCGAGCGCCGCCTGGTGCCTTTCGACCTCGACCGGCGGGAAACCGCGCCCTGGCCCGCCGATGTCCGCCTTCAGGCGGAGGCCCTGGCCGCCCGTTTCGCCGGCCCGCCCATGCCGGCGCCGCAGGGACCCGAGGCGCCGGGGCCGGACGCCGCGCCGCTGGAAAGCTATCGCGGCTTCGTCAATGCCTGGGAGGCGGACGAGAACGGCCTCGCCGCGCTGCGCTTTCACATCCACCGTTTCTCGAATGCGATGTCGCAGGTCTGGAACACGCTTGGCCTCGCCGGCGCGGCGCGGCTCGAACGCAATCTCGGCGGCGCGGCGCTCGATTACGTCGTGCGCTACCACCGCCCCCTCAAGCCCGCCGACGCGGTTCTCGTGCGCAGCGGCCTCATCGAGGCGGGCAGCAAGGTCATCCGCCTCTATCACCACATGATCGATGCCGCGACCAGCGCCCCCGTCACCTCGATCGAGATCGTGCTGGTGACCTTCGATCTCGCGCGCCGCAAATCCGTGCCGCTGCCGCCCGAGGTGCGGGCCAGGGCCGAAGCCCTCGGCGCCCGCCTCGTCTAGAGCCGTGGCCGGGCTTCGGCCGCTTCAGCCGGGATAGAAGGCGCTGCCCGCCGCCGCCATGTCGCGCAGCAGCTTGGGCGGCGCGAAACGGTGGCCATGGGCCTGGGCCAGATGGTCGCATTCGGCGACGAAGCGCGCGACGCCGATACTATGGATCTGGCTGACGGTGCCGCCCTGGAAGGGCGCGAAGCCCCAGCCCAGGATCGAGCCGACATCGGCATCGCGGGGATCCATCACCACCCTCTCTTCGAGGCAGCGCGCCGTCTCCACCGACTGCACGTACATGAGGCGCTGCTTCACCGCCGCCAGCGTCGGCTGATTGGCGGCCGGCGGGAACTGATCCTTGAGCCCGGCCCAGAGCAGCTTTCGTCCCTCGGCCGGATAATCGTAGAAGCCCTTGCCCGCCTTCTTGCCGATGCGGCCGAGCTTTTCCACCATCAGCGCCGTCACGCCATCGCCGGGGCCGGGCCGATAATCCTTGCCAAGATCGGCCCGCGTCTGCCGCCCGACCTTGTGCATGAGATCGAGCGAGACCTCGTCGGCCAGCGCCAGCGGCCCCACCGGCATGCCGGCGAGCCGGCCGGCGTTCTCGATCAGCGCCGGGGCGACCCCTTCGCCCAGCAGCGCCAGCCCTTCGGCGACATAGGTGCCGAACACGCGGCTGGTATAGAAGCCGCGGGAATCGTTCACCACGATCGGGGTCTTGCGGATCTTCTTGACGAAATCCATCGCGCGGGCGAGGCAGGCATCGCTCGTGGCCTTGCCGCGGATGATCTCGACCAGCGGCATCCGGTCTACGGGCGAGAAGAAATGCAGGCCGATGAAATTTTCCGGACGGATGGAGGCCTGGGCCAGGCCGGTGATGGGCAGCGTCGAGGTATTGGAGGCGAAAATCGCGCCGGCGCCGATCACCGCCTCGGCCTTGCGCGTTACCTCGGCCTTGATCTCGCGATTCTCGAACACCGCCTCGATCACCAGATCGACGCCGGCGAGATCGGCGAAATCGACGGTCGGATGGATGCGCGCGAGCTTTTCATCGCGCGCCGCCGGCGTAAGGCGCTTCTGCTGCACCTTCTTTTCCAGGAGTGCGGCGCTATGGGCCTTGCCCCGGGCGGCCGCCCCTTCGCTGCTGTCGAGCAGCACCACCTCGATCCCGGCGTCGGCCGCGACATGGGCGATACCGGCGCCCATCATGCCGGCGCCGAGCACGCCGATCCGGGCATAATTCTGGGTCGGCACGCCCTTCGGCCGGCTCGCCAGCTTGTTCGCATCGCCGATCGAGAAGAACAGGCTGCGGATCATGTTCTTCGCTTCGGCCGAGAGGGCGCAATTGATGAAATAGCGCGTCTCGATACGCAGCCCGGTGTCGATATCGACCTGGCAGCCCTCGTAGACGCAGGAGAGGATGTTGCGCGGCGCCGGGTAATTGCCCCAGGTCTTGGCATGCAGCATGGCATTGCCGGCAATGAAGGTCTGCTGGCCGGCCGGCGAATTCACCCCGCCGCCCGGCAGCTTGAAGCCCTTCTGATCCCAGGGTTGCACCACAGCCTTCGGCCCTTCGCTCAAAAGCCAGGCCCGTGCCGCCTGGAGCAGCGCGCCCGGCGCCACCACCTCGTCGACCAGCCCGTCCTTCAAGGCGCGGGCGGGATCGACCTTGCGGCCTTCGAGCAGATAGGGCAGCGCCGCCCGCAAGCCGATCATGCGCGGCAGCCGCTGCGTGCCGCCGCCGCCCGGCAGCAACCCCACCAGAACTTCGGGCAGGCCGATCAGCGCCTTCGGATTGTCGGCGGCGATGCGGCGATGGCAGGCGAGGCAGATCTCGAGCCCGCCGCCCAAGGCCGTGCCGTTGATGGCGGCGACGAAGGGCTTGCCGCCCTTTTCCATGGCGCGGAATAAAGCCTGCATCGCTCCGCCGTTCGCCTGCATCAGGGCGGCATCGGCCGAGCGTTGCAGCATGGCGAGGTCGGCGCCGGCGATGAAGTCGGGCTTGGCGGAGGCGATGATGACGCCCTTGACCGCGCCATCGCCGATCGCCCGCATCACCGCCTCGCTGAAGGCTGCGATCGAAGCCTCGCTCAACACGTTCATGGTGCGGTCCGCCATGTTCCAGGTGAGGGTGGCGATCCCGTCGTCATCGAGCTTGTAGTCGATCATATCCCGGTCTCCTTGGGCTCCGGGCCGCGGCGCCTGCATCCGTGCGCGCCCGGAGCCCCTTGCCTGTTGCCTTACAGCCGTTCGATGATGGTGGCGGTGCCCATGCCGGCGCCGACGCAGAGCGTCGCGAGCCCGGTCGCAAGCCCGCGCCGCTCCAATTCGTCCAGCAGCGTGCCGAGAATCATCGCCCCGGTGGCTCCGAGCGGATGGCCCATGGCGATGGCGCCGCCGTTGACGTTCATCTTGTCGTGGGGAACGCCAAGCACGTCCATGAAGCGCAGCACCACCGCGGCGAAAGCCTCGTTCAGCTCGTAGAGGTCGATGTCGGAGGCCTGCATGCCGGCCGTCTTCAGCGCCTTTTCCGCCGAGAACGACGGGCCGGTCAGCATGATGGTCGGCTCCGATCCGATGGAGGCGAAGGAGCGGATGCGGGCGCGCGGCGTGAGGCCGGCCTGGCGGCCGAACTCCCTGGTGCCGATGAGGACGGCGGCGGCGCCATCGACGATGCCTGAGGAATTACCGGCGTGATGGACGTGGTTGATGCGCTCGACCTCGGGGTAGCGCTGCTGCGCCACCGCATCGAAGCCGAACTGATCGCCCGGCACGATGAACGAGGGTTCGAGGGCGGCCAACGACTGCATACTGGTCTCGGGCCGCATATATTCGTCGCGCGCGAGGATGGTGAGGCCGTTCATGTCTCTCACCGGCACCACCGAGCGGGAAAAATAGCCTTGTCCCCAGGCGGCGGCCGCGCGCTTCTGGCTTTCGACGGCGTAAGAATCGACATCATCGCGGCTGAAGCCGTATTTGGTGGCGACGAGGTCGGCCGAGATGCCCTGCGGCACGAAATAGGTATCGAAGGCGACCTGCGGATCGGCCGCCCAGGCGCCGCCCGAGGAGCCCATCGGCACCCGGCTCATGCTTTCGACGCCGCCGCCGATCGCGGCCTGCGACTGCCCCGACATGACCTGCGCCGCCGCCATGTTGCAGGCTTCGAGCCCGGAGGCGCAGAAGCGGTTGACCTGCACGCCGGCCGTCGTTTCGGCATAACCCGCATGCAGCACCGCGACGCGGGCGATATCGGCGCCCTGCTCGCCCACCGGCTCGACGCAGCCCAGCACGACATCGTCGACCAGCGCGGTATCGAGCCCGTTGCGCTCGCGCACGGCGGCGAGCGCCGTCACCGCGAGGCGGATCGGCGTCACCTCGTGCAGGCTGCCGGAAGCCTTGCCGCGGCCGCGCGGCGTCCGCACCGCATCATAGATATAGGCGTCGGTCATGACCTGTCCTTCCCTTCCCGAATCCGTTTCGCCCGGCCCGTCCTAGAGCGCGCGGGCGATAATCTCCTTCATGATCTCGCTGGTGCCGCCGAAAATGCGCTGCACCCGGGCATCGGCATAAGCGCGCGCCACCGGATATTCCCACATATAGCCATAGCCGCCGTGAAGCTGGACGCATTGATCGACGACGCGCCCCTGCATCTCGGTGGTCCAGAGCTTGGCCATCGCCGCGGTATCGGCATCAAGCTCGCCCTTCAGCAGCAGATCGAGGCAGTGATCGACGAACGTGCGGCCAAGCTGCACCTGCGTCTTCAGCTCGGCCAGGCGGAAGCGGCTGTTCTGGAAATCGAGCACGGCGCGGCCGAACGCCTTGCGCTCCCTGGTATAGGCGATGGTCTGATCGAGAATGGCCTCGGCGGCGGCGGCATTGCGGATCGCGATCTGCATGCGCTCCCAGGCCAGCTCGCGCATCAGCCGGTAGAAGCCCTGGCCCTCGCCGCCCAGGATGTTATCGACCGGCACCCGCACATCGTCGAAGAAGAGTTCGGCGGTGTCCTGCGCCTTCATGCCGATTTTTTGCAGCTTGTGTCCCTTGGTGAAGCCCGGCCTCGTCGCTTCCACCAGGACGAGCGTGGTGCCCTTGGCGCCGGCGGCGGGATCGGTCTTGGTCACCACCACCACCAGATCGGAGAGCAGGCCGTTGGTGATGAAAGTCTTCTGGCCGTTGATCACCAGCTCGTCGTCCTGCCGCACCGCCGTGGTCTTGATGCCTTGCAGGTCGGAACCCGCGGCCGGCTCGGTCATGGCGATGGCGCCGATCACCTCGCCCGTCGCCATGCGCGGCAGCCAGGAGCGTTTCTGCGCCTCGGTGCCATAGGCGTTGATATAGGGCGCGACGATGTCGCTGTGCAGCGAGAAGCCCGGGCCGGAGGCGAAGCTTCCCGCCAATTCCTCGATGATGATGGCGCTATAGAGCCGGTCGGCGCCGGCACCGCCGTATTCCTCCGGCATGGTGGGGCAGAGCAGCCCGGCCTCGCCCGCCTTCTTCCAGGCTTCGCGACTGACCTGTCCGGCTTCTTCCCACGCGACGCGGTGGGGGAGGATCTCGCGTTCGACGAACTTGCGCACCTGGTCGCGGAACAGTTCGTGCTCGGGCTTGAAGATGGTACGCGGCAGCAATGCCGTCATGGCCTCAAACTCCTTATATCCGCGCGCAGCCCATCACAGGGTGCGGCCGATAATCTCCTTCATGATCTCGTTGGTGCCGCCGTAGATGCGCTGCACGCGGGCGTCGGCATAGGCGCGGGCGATGGGGAATTCCCACATATAGCCGTAGCCGCCGTGAAGCTGGAGGCATTCGTCGATGACCTTGCCTTGCAGATCGGAGCACCAGTATTTGGCCATGGCGGCGGTGGCGGTATCGAGCTTGCGCTCCGCCACCAGCGCGATGCAGCGATCGACGAAGACGCGGGCGACCGCGATCTCGGTCTTGAGTTCGGCGAGCTTGAAGCGGGTGTTCTGGAACTCGGCGACCGCGCGGCCGAACGCCTTGCGCTCCCTGGTATAGGCGATCGTCTGTTCGAGCGAGGCTTCGGCGGAAGCCATGGCGCCGATGGCGATCTGCAACCGCTCCCACGCCAGCTCCTGCATGAGAAGGTAGAAACCCTGGCCCTCGCCGCCCAGGATATTGTCGAGAGGCACCCGCACGTCGGAAAAGAACAGTTCCGACGTGTCCTGCGCCTTCAGGCCGATCTTCTCCAGGTTGCGGCCCTTGGTGAAGCCCGGCCTCGTCGCTTCCACCAGAACGAGCGTCGTGCCCTTGGCGCCGGCGGCGGGGTCGGTCTTGGTCACCAGGATGACGAGATCGGCGTTCTGGCCGTTGGTGATGAACGTCTTCTGGCCGTTGATCACCAGCTCGTCGCCATCGCGCACCGCGCTCGTCTTCACGCCCTGAAGATCGGAGCCGGCGCCGGGCTCGGTCATGGCGATGGCGCCGATCACCTCGCCCGTCGCCATGCGCGGCAGAAAGGCGCGCTTCTGTTCCTCCGTGCCATAGGCGAGGAGATAGGGCGCGACGATATCGCTATGCAGCGAGAAACCCGGACCGGAGGCGCCGGCGCGCGCGAATTCCTCCATCACGATGGTGCTGTAATAGCGGTCGGCACCGGCGCCGCCATATTCCTCGGGCATGGTGGCGCAGAGCAGCCCGGCCTCGCCCGCGGCCAGCCAGGCCGACCGCGGCACGATGCCGTCCCGCTCCCACTGGTCGTGATGGGGCGTGATCTCGCGCGCGACGAAGCGGCGCACCTGGTCGCGGAACAGTTCGTGCTCGGCGGTGAAAATCTTGCGCGTCATCATGTCCTAACGACTTATCCTCCCGATTTCGCGCCGCACCCCGAAAGGCCGCGCCGCATCCCGATCTCTGGCCTGCCGTTCGCGCCGCTCAGAAGGCATCGGCCGGCAGCGCCATCATGCTCTCCGCCCCGGCCTGGATCTTCGCCTGCAACGCCGCCGTATCGGGCAGCATGCGTTCCATGAAGAAGCGGGCGGTTACAAGCTTGGCCTCGTAGAAGGCGCGGTCATCGGCGCCTTGCGCGAGCTTTTCCCCCGCCACCTTGGCCATCTGCGCCCAGACATGGCCGAGCGCCACCAGCGCGAACAACTTGAGATAATCGCTTGCCGCCGCGCCCGCCTCGTCGGGCCGCGCCAGGCCGCGCTCGGCGATCCAGGCGGTCGCCTGCTGAAACCGCGCGAAAGCCCTGGCCAGCGGCAGAACATAGGTCTTGCCGATGGCGGGATCGGCGCTGTTTTCCCGGATGAAACGGTCGAGCGGGTGGCAGAATTGGCGCAGCAGCCGTCCCATATGCATCGGCAGCTTGCGGCCGACGAGGTCGAGCGCCTGGATGCCGTTGGTCCCTTCATAGATCTGGGTGATGCGGGCATCGCGCACGAACTGCTCCATGCCCCATTCCTGGATATAGCCGTGGCCGCCATAGCATTGCAGCGCCAGATTGGTGGTCTCGAAGCCGCTGTCGGTGAGATAGGCCTTGAGCATCGGTGTCAGCAGGGCGACGAGGTCGTCGGCATCGCGCCGCGCCTGCGCATCGGGATGACGCAGCGAGAAATCGATCAGCAGCCCGGTCTGCAAGGCCAGCGCCCGCGCCCCTTCGGTGAAGGCGCGCATCGTCATCAGCATGCGGCGGATATCGGGATGCACGATGATGGGATCGGCCGGCTTGTCGGGCGCCTTGACGCCCGAAAGCGAGCGCATCTGCAAACGGTCGCGGGCATAGATCGCGGCGTTCTGATAGGCCACTTCCGCCACGCCCAGCCCCTGCACGCCGACGCCGAGCCTGGCCTCGTTCATCATGGTGAACATGGCGCGCATGCCCTTGTGCGCCTCGCCCACGAGATAGCCGGTGGCGCCGTCGTAATTGAGCACGCAGGTCGAATTGCCGTGGATGCCCATCTTGTGCTCGATCGAGCCGCAGGCGACGCCGTTGCGCGCGCCGAGGCTGCCGTCGGGATTGATCAGGAACTTCGGCACGATGAAGAGGCTCACGCCCTTGATGCCCGCGGGGCCGCCCGGGATCTTCGCCAGCACGAGATGGACGATGTTCTCCGCCAGATCGTGCTCACCGGCGGAGATGAAGATCTTGGTGCCGGTGATGCGGTAGCTGCCGTCGCCCTGCGGCTCCGCCTTGGTGCGCATGAGGCCAAGATCGGTGCCGCATTGCGGCTCGGTCAGATTCATCGTGCCTGTCCATACGCCCGAGACCAGCTTTGGCAGATACATCTGCTTCTGCTCGTCCGTGCCATGGGCGTGGATGGCGGCATAGGCGCCATGGCTCAGGCCCGGATACATGGCGAAGGCCATGTTGGCCGAGCACATCATCTCCGAGACCATCATGCCGATGACATGCGGCAGGCCCTGGCCGCCATAGGCCGGGTCGGCGGTGAGGGCGCCCCAGCCGGCCTCGCGATAGGTGTCGTAGGCGGCCTTGAAGCCGGTGGGCGTCGTGACGCGGCCCTGATCGAAGTGACAGCCTTCGCGGTCGCCCACCTGGTTGAGCGGCGCCAGCACCTCCTGCACCAGCCGCGCGCCCTCTTCGAGGATGGCGTCCACCGTCTCGCGCGGGGCGTCGGCGAAGCCCGGGAGATTGGCATAGCGGTCGATCTGGATCAGATCGTTGAGAACGAAGCGGTAATCCTTGAGCGGGGCCTCGTAGGTGGGCATCGATCCCTCCCTCAGTTGCGCAGCGGCTTGCCGGTTTCGAGCATGTGCTCGATCCGGTCGAGCGTGGCATTGGTCTTGAGCAGGGAGACGAAGGCCTCGCGTTCGAGCGCCATGATGTCCTGCTCCTTCAGCGACCGCGTGATATCGGTATCGCCGCCGCTCAGGACTTTCGCCAGCGCCCCCGCCACCACCTTGTCGTGCGCGGTGGCCTTGCCCTGGCGCACGAACCCTTCGACCGCCATGTCGAGCGCCGCGCGGGCGGTGGCGCCGGGCAGGTTGATCTCCACCGGCGCGGGCGGCTTGTAATCGGCGGCCAGGGCGAGCGCCCGGGCCTTGGCATCCGCGAGCAGGCGGCGGCGGTTCATGGTGATGCCGTCGCCCGGGCGCAGCAGCAGAAGATCGCGCGCCTCGGCCGCCGAGGCCGAGACCTTGGCGGTCGAGATGGTCTCGAAGACTTGCGCGATCGGCGGCATCGGGCCGCCCGGCCGCTTCTTGTTCAGGGTGGCGCGGATGACGAGTTCCGTGCAGCCGCCCCAGCCCGGCACCAGGCCGACGCCGGCCTCGACCAGGCCCATATAGGTCTCGGCATGGGCCTGCACCGCGTCCGAATGCAGGCAGATCTCGCAGCCGCCGCCGAGCGTCATGCGGGCCGGCGCCGCCACCACCGGGAAGGGTGCGTATTTCAGCGCCATATAGGCCGATTGCCCCTCGGCGATCCCGCCTTCGAGCACCGGCCACAACGCGAGATTGGCGGCGAACAGGCCAAGGCCGATATTGGCGCCGACCGAGAAATTATCAGCATCGCCGCCGATGATCAGCGCCTTGTAGCCGCGCTTGTCGATCTTCGCGGCCTGCGCGACCAGGGCGATGACATCGCCGTCGATCGCATTCATCTTGGTGTGGATTTCGAGGCAGGCGACGCCGTCGCCGATGTCCCAGAGCGAGGCGGAACGGTTACCGGCGATGCGCTCGCGGCCGCGCTTCTTGTCGGCCAGCGTCCAGGCATCGGGCGCGACCGGAATCTCGGCATAATCGCCGCCCGGCGTCAGATAGAGCGCCTTGCCGCCTTCGATCTTGTAGAAGGGCCGCCCGGCGGCGATTTCGAGCAGGCGCGGCACCGGCCGCCCCTCCGCCTTGAGCTTTTCCGCCAGCCACCCGCTCCCGAGCCGGTCGATCTGCTGGAACGGGCCCTCCTTCCAGGCATAGCCGCAGCGCATCGCGGCATCGACCGCCAGGATGTCGTCGGCGATTTCGGGCACGAGGTCGGCGGCATAGACGAGAACGCGGCTCAGCACCGTCCAGGCATAGCGGCCACCCTTGTCGGGATGCTCGACCAGCGCCTTCAGGCCGCTCTTCGCCGCCTTGACGGAATCAAGCTCCGCCGGCACCACGGGCCGATAGGTCCCGGTCGCGAAATCGAGCACCTCCTTGCCGCGGTCGCGGTAGAAGCCGCCCTTGCCCTTGCGCCCGATATAGCCATCCGCGATCAGGCGCGCCGTCAGCGCGTTCAGCGGATGGTCGGGGCGGTAGGCCGTGACGAAAGCATCGCTTTTCGGCAGCAGCTTCAGCATCGAGCCCACGACATGCGGCCCGAGATCAAGGCCGGTGAGATCGGCGAGGCCGAAGATGCCGGTCTTGGGCACGCCCATCGGCCGGCCCACCACCGCATCCGCCTCCTCGATGCTGAGGCCCTGATCGAACGCCGCCTCCATCGCCGTCACCGACCAGTAGATGCCGATGCGATTGGCGATGAAGCCGGGCGTATCCTTGGCCGCCACCACCTCCTTGCCGAGCGTCTCGTCGCCGAAGCGCCGCAGCGCCGCCAGCGCGTCCGCGCGCGTCTGCGCGCCGCCCACCACTTCGAGCAGCCGCATATAGCGTGGCGGGTTGAAGAAATGCGTGATGGCGAAATCGGCCGCAAAGCCCGGATCCTGCCCCCGCACCAGTTCGGCCAGCGGGATGGTGGAGGTATTGGAGCTTACGATCGAGCCCGGCTTGCGCACCGTTTGCAGGCGCTGGTAGAGCGCGCGCTTGATCTCGACCTTCTCGATGATGGCCTCGCAGATCCAGTCGCAGGCGGCGATCAGGCCGAGGTCGTCCTCGAGGTTGCCGGGGGTGATGCGCCGAGCGAAGGAGGGATGCATGAGCGGCGCCGGCTTGGTCTTGAGCAGCCGGTCGATCGCGCCTTTCGCAAGCTTGCTGCGGTCCGCACCCTCCGCCGCGATATCCAGCAACACCACCGGCACGCCGGCATTGGCGACATGGGCCGCGATCGCCGCCCCCATGACGCCCGAGCCGATGACCGCGACGCGGGCAATCCCGGGCGCCGCGCCCATCAGCAGGCCTCCAGCACGGTGGCGATGCCCTGGCCGCCGCCGATACATTGGGTGGCGAGGGCGAATTGCTTGCCCTCGCGCTTGAGCAGCGCCGCCGCCTTGCCGGTGATGCGCGCGCCGGTCGCCCCCATGGGATGGCCGATGGCGAGGGCGCCGCCGTCGAGATTGATCTTCTCGCGCGGGATGCGGCCTTCGATGAGGCAGGCCTGCGCCTGGGCGGCGAAAGCCTCGTTGATCTCGACGATATCGATGTCTTCCATCTTCAGCCCGGCGCGCGCGAGCGCCTTCTTCGTCGCCGGCACCGGGCCGATGCCCATGATCTCGGGCGGACAGCCGGCGACGGCGATGGCGCGCAGGCGGGCCAGCTTCTTCAGCCCGTGGGCGTCGGCATAATCCTCGCTGCACACCAGCACGGCGGAAGCGCCATCGGTGAGCGGCGAGGAAGTGCCGGCGGTCACCGTCCCCGCCTTGTCGAAGGCGGGTTCCAGCGCATCGAGCGCCGCCTGGGTGGTGCCGGCGCGGATGACGCCGTCGGTCTCGATACGTTCGTTGCCATCGACGATCGGCACGATCTCGTCGACAAACCGCCCGGCCGCCTGCGCTGCGGCCGCCTTGGCCTGGCTTTCCACCGCCAGTTCCTGCTGCGTCCGGCGATCGATCCCGTATTGCTTCGCGAGATTCTCCGCCGTGATGCCCATGGCGACATAGGCCTGCGGATAATCGGCATAAAGCCGTGGATGGGGCGATGGATTGAAGCCGCCCATCGGCACGCGTGTCATGCTCTCGACGCCGGCGCAGAGGAAAACCTCGCCCGCATTCATCTGGATCGCGCCCGCCGCCATATGGATCGACTGCATCGAGGAGCCGCAGAAGCGATTGACGGTGGTGCCCGCCATGCCGACCGGCAGATGGGCGAGAAAGCCGACCAGGCGCGCGGCGTTCAACCCCTGCTCGCCTTCGGGAAAGGCGCAGCCGAGGATCAGATCCTCGATATCCTCGACCGCAACGCCGGTCCGCGCCAGGAGGCCGTCGATCACCTGCGCCGCCAGCTCATCGGGGCGAACCTTGGCAAGAGCGCCCTTGCGCGCCAGCGTGAAGGGAGAACGGGCGAAGCCCGCGATGACCACGTTCTTCATGGGCGGCTTGTCCTTCTGGTTGCGGCGGCGGCGGGCAAGGGATGCGCGTGGAGGATCCTCATGTCCGCTCGCCCGGGTGTTTTTCGGCCATCTCGCCGCGCGCGGCGCGCCGCGGCGGACGCGGCTTGGCCGGGCTGCGGCCTGCGGCCTTTTCCGCGAGCCAGCGGTGGATGCTCTCGATTCCTTCCTGCAACTCCCCGATCATCTCCTCGATATCCTGGCGCTGACGCTTCAGCTCCTGCATCCGCGCGATCGAACGATCGAGCGCCAGGCGCACCCGTTCTTCCGGATCATCGCCCAGTTCGTAGAGATCGATCATCTCCTTGATCTCGGCCAGGCTGAAACCGACCCGCCGGCCGCGCAGGATCAGTTTGAGCCGCGCCCGGTCGCGCCGGGTATAGATGCGCGACAGCCCCTGGCGCCCGGGCGTCAGCAGCGCCTTGTCCTCATAGAAACGGATGGTGCGGGGAGTGATCTCGAACTCCTCCGCGAGTTCCGTAATGGTAAAGGTGTCTTCCACCTTCACCCCCTGCGCGAGCGCGGAATTGATCATGGCACCTTAAGCCTTGTGGCCTGTCCTGCCGCACCTGGCTGCCCGGGGCGGCTTGCCGCCGGCCGCCATCCCGATCGATCCGGCCGATGGGCCAAGCCTAGTTGACGTTTACGTAAACGTCAACTCGAACGACCGCGCGGCGTCGACCGGCCGGCCGGCCGGCGCCAGGCGATCCCACGCCCCTCTTCCGCCCGATCTTACGCCGGAATAGGATGATGGCCTATGGCTGCCCCTCCGCTTGCCGGAAAGATGCCATGACGGAACCCGAACCGCCGCAGCCAGCCCCGCCGCCGCCAGCCGCCCCGCCCGCGAGCCTGGCGCAATTCTGGCCCTTCTACCTGCGCGAACACGCGAAGCCGCTGACGCGGGCCTGGCATTACCTGGGCTCGGGTCTGGCGCTCGCCTTCCTGATCGCTACCCTTGCGACCGGCGATCTCTGGCTGCTGGCGGCCATGGTGCTTGCCGGCTACGCGCCGGCCTGGATCGGCCATTTCTTCGTCGAGGGCAATCGTCCGGCGACCTTCCGCCATCCCTTCTGGTCGCTGATTTGCGACTGGCGCATGGCGGCGGCCTGGGTCAGCGGCCGGCTCGGTTCCGAATTGACGCGAGCCGGCGTTTACAGCACCCGAGCCCGGCGATAGACTGCCCGCCGGTTCCGGCCGGTAGCCTATCGCCGTCTATCAGCCGGCGGGCCGATCGCATCGAAGACCCAGGCATCGGAGATCCAGGATGAAGCCCGGAGCGCCGTGGAGCATCAAAGGCGTGGACGCGGCGACGCGCGAAGCCGCCAAAGCCGCCGCGCAGGCGGCGGGCATGAGCCTCGGCGCCTGGCTCAACCACACGATCCAAGCGCAGGAGGCCGAGCCCAGAAGCTGGACGGCGATGGACGAGGGCACGGCCTTCCCGGCCACGCCGCTGGCCCCGGCGGCGGCCGAAGACCATCGCATGACCATGATCCTCCAGGTGCTGAACCGGATGGACAAGCGCCTGGCCTCCCTCGACCGGCGGCTGGCGGCGGTCGAGGATCGCCCGCAAAGCGCCGCGCCGGAACCCGAACCGCAGCCGGCCCTCGACCTTTTCTCCCGTCCGCCGCCCGCTCGCCCCGAGCCGCCCGAACTGCCCGAACCGCCCAAGCTGACCGAGCCGCCCGAGCCGGCACGCCCGGAGCCCGCCGATCTCGCGCCGGAAACGCCGCCGGCCGCCCTTGCGGCCGAGGCGGAAATGCCGCCGGCCGCCATCCCGATCGAGGCGCCGCCACCGCCGTCGCGGCTGATGACCAGCATCCAGCGCGCCGCCGCGGCCGCGGCAAGCCTGGACGGGGCCACGGCGCCGACCCTGCCGCCACCGGCACCAACGCCGGCGGTGCCACCGGCACCGGCAGTACCACCCGCGGTGCCGCGATTTGCCATCGCGCCGCCGTTCCTGCGAACGCCGAAGCGTCGCGGCACCGGATCGTCCCGCTGGCTCGGCGTGGGCGTGCTCGTCGTCGTCGTGATCGGCGGCGGCCTGTTCTATCTGTCCCGCCGGCATACCGCCGCGCCACCGCATGCGGCGGTGGCCAAGGCAACGCCGGCCGCACCGGCCACACCGGAGACCGCGGCGCCGCCCCAGGCGAAGACCGAGGCGCCGCCACCGGCCGCCACGCCACCCGCAGCCGCCAATGCCGGTACGACCGGTACGACCGGTACGACCGGCGCGGCCGGCGCCGCTCCTGCCGCCAGCCCCGCCGCCGCTCCCCCCGCGCCGACCGGGCCCCTGGCGATGCTGGAAAGCGATGCCAATGCCGGCAAGCCCGCGGCGCAATATGACCTTGCCATGCGCTATGCCGACGGGCGGGGCGTGCCGCGCGACCTGACGGCGGCGGCGAACTGGTTCGAGAAGGCGGCCGAGCAGGGGGTGGTCGATGCCGCCTACAATCTCGGCGTCGTCTATGAACGCGGCCTCGGCCGGCCGGCCGACATGGCCAAGGCGCTGGCCTGGTATGGCGAGGCGGCGTCCCGCGGCAGCCCCCGGGCGGCCTATAATCTCGGCGTTCTCTATGCCACCGGACAGGGCGTGCCGCGCAACTATCCGGAGGCCGTGACCTTGTTCAACAAGGCGGCGGCAACCGGCCTGACCGATGCGCAATACAACCTCGCCCTGCTGCTGGCCCAGGGGCTCGGCACGCCGAAGGACCTGGACGGCGCCTACCGCTGGCTGACGATCGCGGCGGGCAAGGGCGATGCCGGCGCCGCGGCCGAGCGCGCCCGGCTCAGGCCGCTCCTCACGGCGGCGCAGGTATCGGCGGCGGAGGTCGCGGCGCGGGCCTTCAAACCCACATCCGACGCGCCGTGAGGATGGCGGCGGCGGACCGGTTACAGCGGACAGTCGGGCGTAAAGGCGGGCTTGCGCTTCTCGCGGTGGGAGGCCAGGCCTTCGCTCGCGTCGGGGCCGGTGAAGCCTAGGAATTCCAGCGCCAGCGACGTGTCGAAGGTCGGCCCGGCCAGGCGGAACCAGTTGTTGAGGGCATATTTCGTCCAGCGGATGGCGCTCTGCGCCCCTTCCGCCAGGCGGGTCGCGATTTCAAGCGCCTTGGCATCGAGGGCGTCGTCCTCGACGGCGAGCGAAACAAGGCCGATGCGCTCGGCCTCGGCGCCCGACACCGCATCGCAGAGCAGCAGGTAGTATTTCGCCCGCGCCATGCCGCACAGAAGCGGCCAGACAATGGCGGAATGATCGCCCGCCGCCACGCCCAGGCGGGTATGGCCGTCGATGATGCGCGCTTCCTTGGCGGCGATCGAGACATCGGCCAGAAGCCCCGCCACCAGGCCCGCGCCGACGGCCGGCCCGCGCATGGCGGAGACGATCGGCTTGGAGCAATTGATCACGTTGTAGACCAGATCGCGCGCCTCCTTCCAGATGCGGGCGCGGGCGGGGAAATCATCGATGATGTGCTGCACCATCTCGAAATCGCCGCCAGCCGAGAAGGCCTTGCCTTCGCCGGTCAGGATGACGGCATTGACGGAAGTGTCCGCGTCGATGTCGCGCCAGACCTCGGCCAGCTCGCGATGCATGATCTCGTCGGTCGCATTGAGCCGGCCCGGCCGCGACATGGTGACGCGCAGCACGCGCGGATGCGGCCGGTCGAAGACGAGACGCTGATAGGCGGCATAGCGGTCGGTCATGGCGTTCTCTCCTGATGCGCGGGCGGGCCCGCTCAGCTTGCGGATTTTGCTCCTGCCGCTTTGTCCGGCGTTTGGCGATCTCTGTCAATTGCGCCGGACCTGGCAATTGCGCCGGGCCTGTCAATCGCGCGGGGCCTGGCGCCGCATTCCCGGCGCCCCGCACAGGAGGCTACTCAGGCCCAGGGTTTTGCGGCATGCTGACCGGCGGAAACCCTTAATTTTGTGGCGCAAGGAACGGCGGAAGATGGATCGGGATATTGTCGGGCCGTTGAAGGACATGCTGCGGCGCTATGTGCGCGAGCGGCTGGTGCCGCTCGAAGGTGAGGTGGCGGCGCAGGATAGCATCCCCGACGCGGTGCGCCGCGAGATGGCGGAGATGGGCCTCTTCGGCATGTCGATCCCGGAAAGCTATGGCGGCCTCGGCCTCGACATGGCGGCGGAAGCGGAGCTGGCGATGGAGCTGGGCTGGACCTCGCCCGCCTTCCGCTCGCTCATCGGCACCAACAACGGCATCGGCAGCCAGGGCATCCTGATCGATGGCACCGAGGCGCAGAAGCAGGCCTGGCTGCCGCGCCTGGCCTCGGGCGAGATCACCGCCTCCTTCGCGCTGACGGAGCCCGAGGCCGGATCGGATGCCGCCAGCCTGCGCACCCGCGCCGTGCGCGAGGGCGATGTCTATCGCGTCAACGGCGCCAAGCGCTATATCACCAACGCGCCGACCGCCGGCATCTTCACGCTCATGGCCCGCACCGACCCGGGAAAGCCCGGCGCCGCCGGCATCTCCGCCTTTATCGTCGAGGCGAAAAGTCCCGGCATCACGCTTGGCAAGCCCGACCGCAAGATGGGCCAGCGCGGCGCCATGACCTGCGACATCCATTTCGACGATGTCCTGGTGCCGGCCGCCAACCTGATCGGCCTCAGGGAGGGCCAGGGCTTCAAGACGGCGATGAAAGTGCTCGACCGCGGCCGCCTGCATATCGCCGCCGTGTGCTGCGGCGTCGCCGAGCGCCTGATCCACGAGGCGGTCTCCTATGCCGCGGACCGCAAGCAGTTCGGCCAGGCCATCGCCACTTTCCAGCTCGTGCAGGCGATGCTGGCCGACAGCCGCACGGAAGCTTATGCCGCCGCCTGCATGGTGCGCGACGCCGCCCGGCGCTATGACGGGGGCGAGGACATCACCATGCCGGCCGCGGCGAGCAAATATTATGCCTCCGAGATGGTCGGCCGCGTCGCCGACCGCGCGGTGCAGATCCATGGCGGCGCCGGCTATATGGCGGATTATGCGGTGGAGCGCTTCTATCGCGACGTCCGCCTGTTCCGCCTCTACGAGGGCACCAGCCAGATCCAGCAGATCGTCATCGCCCGCGCCATGCTGCGCGAGCACGAGGCGCAGGCCCCCGCCTGACCGCGCGCGCGGCCTCAGGGTTTCGGCGTGCTTTCGTTTGCGGCGAAAGCGCTCTAGAGTCGCAAGGTAACCTTAAGGCCTCTAGCACGGACCGGCGCCGCCGCCGGCAGGAGGAAGCATCATGAATGACCCTCTCATGCCGAGCGTCGCGGCACTGGCCGCCCGCATCCCCGACGGTGCCAAGCTGGCGGTGCCGGCGGATTATTCCGGCGTCGCCATGGCGGCGACCCGCGCGCTCGTGGCCCGCGGCGCGCGCGACCTCCATCTCGTCTGCGTTCCGGTCAGCGGCTTGCAGGCCGATATCCTGATCGGCGCCGGCTGCGTCTCGACCATCGAGACCGCCGGCATCACGCTCGGCGAATATGGCACCGGGCCGCGCTTCGCCCAGGCGGTGAAGGCCGGCAGCCTGCGCCTGCTCGATGCCACCTGCCCGGCGCTGCATGCCGGCCTCCAGGCGGCGGAAAAGGGCATTCCCTTCATGGTGCTGCGCGGCATCCTCGGCAGCGACATCTTAGCCCGCCGCCCCGATTGGCTGGTGATCGGCAATCCCTTCGCCGCTGAACCCGCCGATGATCCGATTGTGGCGCTGCCGGCGATCCACCCCGACGTGGCGCTGTTCCATGCGCCGCTCGCCGATCGCGCCGGCAATGTCTGGATCGGCCGGCGGCGGGAGCTGATGACCATGGCGCATGCCGCGACCCTGACCCTGGTCACCGTCGAGCAGGTGGTGGACAAGGATCTGCTCGCCGACGATGCCACCGCCGCCGGCACCATCCCGGCGCTCTATGTCAGCGGCGTGGCGGAAGCGCCGGCGGGTGCCTGGCCGCTCAATCTGTGGGACCGCTACGAGGCCGACGGCGTCACGCTCGCCGCCTACGTGCAGGCGGCGCGGAGCGATGCGGGCTTCGCCGATTTCCTCGCCCGCTGGCTCGACGGCCGGCTCAAGGGCGGCGCGGTTGCGCAGGCCGCCGAATGAGCCCTGCGGCCTATAGCCGGCAGGAGCTGCTGATCGCGGCGGTGACGCGGCTGCTGGAAGGCTGCCGGCATGTCGCCGTCGGCGCCTCATCGCCCATTCCGGGCGGCGCGGCATTGCTCGGCCGCGCGCTCTCGGGCGGCGCCATGCGGGTCAGCGTGCTGGGCTCGACGCGCAACAATTTCTTCACCAACGGCGGGGTCGAATTGTTCGATTGCGCCGCCCAGGGCCGCGTCGATGCCTTCTTTCTCAGCGGCGGCCAGATCGACGGCCAGGCCAATATCAATCTGGTCGGCACCGGCCCCTATCCGCGCTCGGACGTGCGCTGGTCGGGCTCCTTCGGCTCGGCCTATCTCTATTTCCTGGTGCCCCGCGTGATCCTGTTCCGCGAGGAGCACAGCCGGCGCACCCTGGTCGAGAAAGTGGATTTCATCAGCGCGCCGGGGGTCAGCGCCCTGAACGTGTGGCGCCGGGGCGGTCCGCAGGCGCTGATCACCAACCTCTGCCTCTTCGCCTTCGACAAGGCCAAGGGCTGCTTCCGCCTCGAAAGCGTGCATCCCGGCCATACGGTGGAAGAGGTTCTCGATCAGACCGGCTTTACCTTCGACCGGCCGGGAAACGTGCCGGAAACGCCGCCACCCGACGCGGCGGCACTCGCGCTGATGCGCGGCGCCATCCGGGCCGAGATCGCCGAGACCTACCCGCGCTTTGCCGCCACCGCCTTTGCCGCGGGCGAAACCGCCTGAAGATATTTCCAGCCAGATAGACAGGTCCATGACGCAATCCGCGCCCGCCGGCGCGCTCACCGGCACCAAGGTTATCGATGTGAGCCGCGTTTTGGGCGGCCCTTCCTGCGGCCAGATGCTGGCCGATCACGGCGCCGACGTGATCAAGGTCGAGCCGCCCCAGGGCGACGACACCCGCGCCTGGGGTCCGCCGTTCCAAGACGGGCTGTCGGCCTATTTCGCCGGCACCAACCGCAACAAGCGCGCGATCGCCCTCGATATCGCCAAGCCCGAAGGGCGGGCGGTGCTGCTCCGCCTGCTGGCCGAGGCCGACGTTCTGGTGGAGAATTTCAAGACCGGCACGCTCGAAAAATGGGATCTCGGGTACGAGGCGGTGCTGCGCGAGCGCTTCCCCCGCCTGGTCCATTGCCGGGTGACGGGCTTTGGCGCCAGCGGCCCATTCGGCGGCTTTCCGGGCTATGACGCGATCGTGCAGGTCTGGGCCGGGCTGATGTCGGTCAATGGCGCGCCGGAGAGCGGGCCGGTCCGCCTCGGCATTCCGCTGGTCGATCTCGCGACCGGCCTCAATGCCACCGTCGGCATCCTGCTCGCCCTCCTGGAGCGGAGCCGCTCGGGTCGCGGCCAGTCGGTGGAGGTCGCGCTCTTTGACACCGCCGTGGCGCTCCAGCATCCCCATGCCGCCAACTGGTTCATGTCGGGCGAGGCGCCCAGGCTTACCGGCAACGGCCATCCCAATATCGTGCCCTACGACCTCTATCCGACCACCGGGCGCAAGATCTTCATCGGCGCCGGCAACAATGCGCAGTTCCGCAAGCTCTGCGCCACGCTCGGCAAGCCGGAACTGGCGGAGGATCCGCGCTTCCGCACCAACCAGGACCGGCTTGTCCACCGCGCCGAGATCGGGGCCGAGATCGCCGCCCTCGTCGCGCCCTGCGACGGCGAGGAACTGGCGGCGCGGCTGATGCGGGCGGGGGTGCCGGCGGGCGCCGCGCTGACCATCCCCGACGTGCTGACCCATCCCCATACGCTGCATCGGGAGATGGTGGTGGAGAAGGACGGCTATCGCGGCACCGGCATCCCGGTGAAGCTTTCGCGCACGCCGGGAAGCGTGCGGGCCGCGCCGCCGCGCTTTGCCGCCGACAATGATGCCGTTTTGCGCGAGGCGGGCTTCACGCCCGAGGAGATCGCAGCGCTGCGCACGACCGGCGTGCTGGCGGATACACCGGCCAAGGCATAAGGGCGCAACCCTCCCCTGCGTACAAGACGGCTTGACGAGCGAAAGGCTCTTGCGCCATTGCTTTTACGCATAATCCTGGGCGACAAAGTGGGTCTGCTTTTCCAGGAATAGGCTCCGGCCCGACATCTTGAGAGGAATATCCGCCCGCCATGGCCAACTTCGGTACCGCCCAACCCATCCGCCGCGTCGAGGACCAGCGCCTGCTCACCGGGCAGGGCCGCTATACCGACGACATCAACCTGCCCGGCCAGGCCTATGCCATCGTCCTGCGCTCGCCGCACGCCCATGCCCGCATTCTCTCGCTCGACACGCAGGCGGCGCAGGCGTTGCCCGGCGTGCTCGGTGTCTTCACCGCCGCCGATCTTGCCGCCGACGGGGTCGGGCCGCTGCCCTGCGTCATCCCGCTCAAGAACCGCGACGGGTCCGACCGCGCCAACCCGGCCCGCACCGCGCTTGCGCAAGATGTCGTGCGCCATGTCGGCGACGGCGTCGCCTTCATCGTCGCGGAAACGCTGGCCCAGGCCCGCGATGCCGCCGAGCAGGTGGAGATCGATTACGAGCCGCTGCCAGCCGTTGCCGAGGTCCGGGCCGCGATCGCCGCCGGCGCGCCCGGGATTCACGCCGAAGCCGCCGGCAATCTCTGCTTCGACTGGGCGGCGGGCGAGGCCGCCAAGGCCGATGCCGGCTTCGCCAAGGCTGCGCATGTCGCCCGCATCGAGCTGGTGAACAACCGCATCATCGTCTCCTCGATGGAGGCGCGCGGGGCGCTGGCCGATTTCGATCCGGCGAGCGGCCGCTTCACCCTTCATACCAGTACGCAAGGATCCCACATGCTGCGGGGCCTTCTCGCGGAAGCCGTCTTCCGGCTGCCGGAGAAGATGTTCCGCATCGTGACGCCCGATGTCGGCGGCGGCTTCGGCATGAAGCTCTTTCTCTACCCCGAGCATGTCCTGACCGCCTTTGCCGCGCGCCGCCTCGGCCGCCCGGTCAAATGGACGGCGGACCGCACCGACGCCTTCCTCTCCGATACCCAGGGCCGCGACAATTTCAGCCGGGCGGAGATGGCGCTCGACAAGGACGGCCGGATCCTGGCCTTGCGCGTTTCGACGCTGGCCAATCTCGGCGCCCATCTTTCGACCTTCGCGCCCTTCATCCCGACCATCGCCGGCACCCGCGTTCTCTCGGGCCTCTATGCCATGCCGGCGATCCACGTCGAGGTGAAGGGCGTCTTCACCAATACCGTGCCGGTCGATGCCTATCGCGGCGCCGGTCGGCCGGAAGCCAATTATCTCGTCGAGCGCCTGATGGACAAGGCGGCGCGCGAGATCGGCCTTACGCCGGACGAGATCAGGCGGCGCAATTTCATCCAGCCCTCGGCCCTGCCCTTCACCACCGTCATGGGCCTGACCTATGATTCGGGCGCCTTCGAGGAGAACATGACCCGGGCGATGGCGACCGCCGACTGGACGGGGCTTGCCGCCCGCGATGCCGCCGCGCGGCGCGCCGGCCGGCGGCGCGGCATCGGCATGGCCTGCTATCTCGAAGCGACCGCCGGAATGACCGAGGAGCGGGCGGAGATCCGCTTCGAGGCCGATGGCATGGTCAGCGTCCTGGTCGGCACGCAATCGACCGGCCAGGGGCACGAGACCGCCTATACCCAGGTCGTTTCCGACCATCTGGGGGTGCCGCACGATCGCATCCGAATCATCCAGGGCGACAGCGACGCGATCCTGAGCGGCGGCGGCACCGGCGGCGCCCGCTCGCTCTATTCGGAGGGCGGCGCCATCACCAATGCCTCCGATCTCATCATCGCCAAGGGCAAAGTGATGGCAGGCCATGTGCTCGAAGCCGCCGCCGCCGACATCGAATTTGCCGCCGGGCGCTTTCGCATCGCCGGCACCGACCGCGATATCGGCATCCTCGAGCTCGCAGCCTTCGCCCGCGATCCGGCGAAGCGGCCGCCCGAGCTTGGCGAAAGTCTCGATGCCGCGGCGAAATACACCGTCTCGGTCGGCACTTTCCCCAACGGCTGCCATATCGCCGAGGTCGAGGTGGACGAGGCGACCGGGCAGGTCATTCTCGCCGCCTATACCGTCGTCGACGACATGGGCCGCGTCATCAATCCGATGATCGTCGAGGGCCAGGCCCATGGCGGCGTCGCCCAGGGGGTGGGCCAGGCGCTGCTCGAACACACGGTCTATGGCGCGGACGGCCAGCTCGTCAGCGGCTCGTTCATGGATTACTGCCTGCCGCGCGCCGACGATCTGCCGATGATCCGCTTCGCGCTGAACGAGGTTCCCTGCACCACCAACCCGCTCGGGGTCAAGGGCGCGGGCGAGGCCGGCGCGGTCGGCTCGCCGCCGGCGGTGATCAATGCGCTGGTCGATGCGCTGAAGGATCTCGGCATCGACCATATCGACATGCCGGCGACGCCCGAACGGGTGTGGCGGGCGATGGCGGAGGCCCGCGCCAATGTCTGAGACCAAACTTTCGCCGGCACCGCGCCTAGGCGCCCTGGCCACGCCGCGCTCGCGCCTGTTCCAGCCGCTCGCCTTGCGCGGCGTGCGCTTGCGCAACCGCATCGTCATCTCCCCGATGTGCCAATATTCGGCCCATGACGGCATGGCGGGGGATTGGCATTTCGCCCATCTCGCGCAATTCGCCGTGGGCGGCGCCGGGCTGGTCTTCACCGAGGCGGCGGCGGTCCTGGCCGAGGGCCGCATCACCCACGGCGACCTTGGCCTGTGGCAGGATCTTCAGATCGCGCCGCTCGCCCGCATCGCCGCCTTCCTCAAGCGCCAGGGCGCCACCCCCGCGATCCAGATCGCCCATGCCGGCCGCAAGGCCAGCATGCAGCGCCCCTGGTTCGGCAATGGCCCGCTCGATGCCGCCGACCAGGCGCGGGGCGAGCGAGCCTGGCCGATCGTGGCGCCCACCGCCGAGCCGGTCGGCCCGGGCTGGCTGCTGCCCGAGGAACTCGATCTCGCCGGCATCGCCACCATCCAGGAGGCTTTCGTCGCCACGGCCGAGCGGGCGCGGCGGGCCGGTTTCGAGGCGCTGGAGCTGCACGGCGCTCATGGCTATCTGACCCACAGTTTCCTCTCGCCGCTCGCCAACCGGCGCCGGGATTCCTATGGCGGCGATCTCGCCGGGCGCATGCGCTTCGCCCTGGAGCTGGCCGAGCGCGTCCGGCCGCGCTGGCCGGCCGAACTGCCGCTGTTCTTCCGCATTTCGGCGGTGGACGGCGCGGCCGAAGGCTGGAGCATCGAGGATTCGGTGGCGCTCGCCCGCGCCTTGAAAGCGCGCGGGGTCGATGTCATCGATTGTTCGTCGGGCGGCATCGGCGGCTCGGCCACGGCGGCGGCGGTCCCGCGCGGGCCGGGGTTCCAGGTCCCTTTCGCGGCAGAGATCAGGCGGGGCGCCGGCATCGCCACCCAGGCGGTCGGCCTCATCCTCGACCCGGCGCAGGCGGAAGCGGTGCTGGAGGCGGGCGAGGCCGATCTCATCGCCATCGGCCGCGAGGCGCTCTTCAATCCGCATTGGCCGCTCCAGGCCGCGCTGGCGCTGGAAGGCGAGGAAGCCTGGGCGCTATGGCCGGAGCAATACGGCTGGTGGCTCGAACGCCGCGCCCACGGCCTGGCCCGCGCGAGCGGCGCGAAATAGCCAGGCTTTGGGGCGGCCTCCGCTAAGCCTCAGCTAAGCCAGCGCAACGCCGCCGCGGCGGCCGCCGGCCCCGCTTCGAGGTCGGCCAGATGGCCGGCACCGGGCAGCACGACCACCTCCGTTCGTCCGGCGATCGCGCGGTCGAACCGCGCGGCATAGGCCGGGGCGAGGATCCGGTCGGCCGCGCCCCAGAGCAGGAGCGTCGGCGCGCGCAGCCGATGCAGCCGGCGTTCGAGCCTGGTATCGGCGAGCGGCCAGAGGAGCCTGGCGGCGGCTTCCGCGGCGCGGGTGCGGGCGATCGACCATTCGCCGGGATCGGCCCCCTCCGGCGGGGCGACGAAAGCCTCGAAAGCGGCCGGGTCGTGACAGAGCAGGGCGGCCTCGGCACCCGGCCGCTGCGCCCAGACATCGGTCGGCGGCACGCTCTCGTCATAGAGGCCGAAGGGCGCGATCAGCACCAGCCGGCGCACCAGCCCGGGCGCCAACGCCGCCACCTCGGCCGCGAGCGTTCCGCCGACGCTGGCGCCGATCAGATCGGCGCCGTCCATCCCCGCCGCCTCCAGCAGATCGAGGGTCGCGGCGATCCAATCGAGCGGACTATCCAGCCGGTCATGACCGAGCCCGCCGGGAAAGCCCGGCAGGGACGGCGCCACCACGCGGCGGTGTTCGGCGAGCGCATCGAGAAAGCCGGTCCAGCGCGGCAGCCCGGCGAGGCCGGCGAGATAGAAGACCGGTTCGCCCCGGCCCTTTTCCCAGATCCGGCAGGGGCTGCCGTTGACGCTCACCATGCGTTCGGCGGGGCCGTCCCCAGCACCGCTCATTGCGCCGCCTCCCACGCCGGCACCGAAGGGACCGCGCGCCGCTCCCGCGCCAGCGGCTTCGGCCACCAGCGATCCTCCCACTCGCCATCGAACTGACCGCGAACCTGCGGCAGCACCTCTTCGGCGAACAGGCGGGTATTCTCGAACGCCAGATCGCGCGCCATATTGCCGAACTGGAGCAGCAGCATGAGATGGCCGACATTCAGCTCGTTCGCCACCTCCTTGAGCTTTTCCGCCACCTCGTCGGGCGAGCCGATGATGACATAGCCCTTGGCGATGATTTCCTCGAAGCTCGGGCCGCCGCCGGAGCCGAAGCCCGAGGGCAAGGCGGATGCCGCCGCGGCCTGGCTGATCTGCGAGCGCACCTTGGCGCGCAGCGTCGCCTCGCTGACATAGCCCGGCGGATTGGCGAAGCGCGCATCGACATGCAGGCAGCGGCCGTAGAAATATTCCGCCGGCTCGCGATAGAGCTTCTCGGCTTCCGCCCGGGTCCGCGCCACGCCGACGAATTGCAGAAAGCCGGCGCGATAGGGATTGCGGTCCTTGCCGAGCCGGTCCATCTCGCGCCAGAAGCCGGCCATCGTCTGACGCCCCGCCTGATAGCCGAAGTAGGAGAGATAGGAATAGACGTAATCCTGCGCCGCGCACCATTGCCAGGTCTCGACCGAGCCGCCGCCCGGAATCCAGATCGGCGGATGCGGCTGCTGCAAGGGGCTTGGCCAGATATTGACGTAGCGGAGCTGGTTGAAGCGGCCGTTGAAGGCGAAAGGCTCGCGCCTTGTCCAGGCCTGCACGACGAGATCGTGGGCTTCGAGATAGCGGGCGCGGAGCTGGCTCGGATTTTGCCCATAGGCATAGCAAGTATCCATCGGCGTGCCGACGGGAAAGCCCGCGATCAGCCGGCCGCCCGAGATGCAGTCGATCATCGCCATCTCCTCGGCGACGCGGGTCGGCGGATTGTAGAGGGCGAGCGAATTGCCCATGACGCAGATGGCGGCATCGCTCACCCGCCGGCTGAGCGCCGCGGCGATGAGGTTGGGCGAGGGCATGAGCCCATAGCCGTTGGCATGATGCTCGTTGACGCAGACGGCATCGAAGCCGACCTGGGCGGCATATTCCAGCTCGTCGATGAATTCGTTGTACATGCGGTGCGCCTGCGCCGGATCGAACAGGTCGCGGCTGATATCCACCCAGACGGAAGGATGGCGCTGGCGGAAATCCTCGGGCAGCGCCATATAGGGCATCAGGTGGAACCACATCAGCTTCATCGCCGCATCCTCCGGTCACGGATCGTTTCTCTTCCCACCGACAGAATGCCACAGGATGTCCGCCGCCGCGCGTGGAAGATTTGCCTCATCTGCGCGCCGTATCATGCGGAATCGGCCGAAGCATTCCCTTGGCGTTCCGAGGTAGATTTCAAGGCGGCAACACATTACCCGCTGTCCTTGCGCCGAAAAGACCCTCTATGATTCCAGGGGCGATCCCGGTCGCAATCCCACTGCCCGTCCGCTGTCGCCGAACATGGCGAGCCCATCGCGGATCGGGCCTCACGCTCCGGCCGCACGGGTGCTGTAGAAAGACGATTTGATGTCCGAACCTGTCCGTGCCTGGCGCAGCGCCGCCGCCGCCGCCTTCTCGCTCACCATCGCCATGGGCATCGGGCGCTTCGCCTATACGCCGATCCTGCCGGCGATGCAGCAGCACGCGGGCCTCGATGCCGCCACGGCGGGGATGCTGGCCTCGATCAATTTCACCGGCTATCTGCTGGGCGCGCTGGCCAGCACCGCGCTGGCACGGCTGCCCTCGCGTCTGAGCCTCTATCGGGCGAGCCTTATTCTCAGCATCGCGACGACGGCGGCGATGGGGCTGACGGGAAATTTCTTCTTCTGGTCGGCTTTGCGCTTCGTCTCAGGGATAGCCTCGGCCGGCATCCTCATCATCGGCGTCCCCATGACGATGGAGACGCTGGCCAAGGTGGGGAAGAGCCATCTGCTCGGCGTCGTGTTCGGCGGCGTCGGCTGCGGCATCGCGATTTCGGGCCTGGCGGTATCCTGGCTCGATCCTCTGGTCGGCTGGCGCGGCGACTGGCTGTGGCTGGGCCTGATCGCGGCCCTTCTGGGCCTGCCGGCCTGGGCCTGGCAGAAGGGCGCGGCCGCCGAGGAGTCGAGCGGGGCGGCCGGTCCGGGCCGGCTCAGGCTGAGCCTGCCGGTGCTCATCCTGCTTGTCGCCTATACGCTCGAGGGCCTGGGCTATGTCGTCAACGCCACCTTCCTCGTCATCGTTCTGAAAGGCACGCCGGGGCTTGGCAATGTCGGCCTTTTCGCCTGGGTCGTCGTCGGGCTCGCCGGCATTCCCTCGACCGTGCTCTGGGGCCTGGCCACGCGGCGCATCGGCCAGGCGCCGGCGCTCATTCTCGCCAGTCTCCTGCAAGCGCTCGGCACGGCGCTGCCGGTGCTGGTGCCGACGCCCGCGGCCGCCCTTATCGCCGCGGCGCTGTTCGGCAGCACTTTCACCGGCATCGTCACGCTCGCCTTCGGTCTCGGGCGCGAAATGGCGCCCGACGCCACCGGCCGAATGATCGGCCTTCTCACCATCTTCTACGGCATCGGCCAGATCTTAGGGCCGTTCGGCGCCGGGCTCATGATCGCGCGCGGCAGCTCGTTCGCGCCGCCACTGCTCCTGGCGGCGGCGGCGGTTCTGCTGGCCGCCCTCCTCATCGCCACGGTGTGGGCGGCGCGGCACCAAACGGCGCATTCCGGGCGGCGCGTTCCGGGCGGCTGAAGATTTTTCCCCGAAAATATGCGATCCTCCGGCCGGAACGTTCATTTCGGGGAGGCCAGATCATGATGAAGGAATTCCGCGACTTCGCCATGCGCGGCAATGTCGTTGACTTGGCCATCGGCATCATCCTCGGCGTCGCCTTCACGGCGATCGTCAATTCGCTCGTCAACGACATCCTGATGCCGCCGATCGGCCTGCTCCTGGGCGGTGTCGACTTTTCCAACTTCTTCGTCACGCTGAAGGGAACCGCCTATCCGACGCTCGCGGCCGCCAAGGCGGCGGGCGCCACCACCATCAATTACGGCGTCTTCATCAACGCGGTGATCAAGTTCATCATCGTCGCCTTCGCCGTCTTCATCCTGGTGAAGCAGATCAACCGGCTGAAGAAAGAGGAGCCGAAGGCACCGGCGACACCCGCCCCGACGCAGACGGAAACGCTGCTGACCGACATCCGCGACCTGCTGCGGGCGCCGAAGTAGGCGTCCCGCCTCCGCGGAGGCGACAGGAGGCCTTAAGGCATCAGCTTGATCTCGTCCTGCCCGAACTGGCGGTAGCGGCGGCCATAGGGGCGGCTCGCCCCGCGCGTGACGGAGACGATCTCGCCGAGCGGCGCCCGCCGCGCCGCGGCTTCGGGGCGGGAGACATAGAGTTCGGCGTGAAACAGCCCCTCCCCCTCCTTGCCCGTGGAATCGATGCCGCGGGCACGCAGCCGATCGAGCGTCACCGCCATTTCGTGCTCGGAATGAAACCGCCGCTGCACGAAGGTGACGCCTTCGAGCTTTTCCGTGACCAGGCCGAACCGGCTCAGCTCGGCGGCGATCGCATCATAGGGAAACATCCGCAGGACGAAGCACGCGACCCAGGGCACCGGCCTGCCGCCATACGTCTGCAGAATGTTGCGGAAGGTCTTTTCGCTGGTATAGCCGACGCAGCCGGTGGAGATGATCAGGTCGATCTCGCGCAGGACGGCGCATTCCGGGCCGACCGGCGTCACCCGCTCCAGATTGGCGGTGATGCCGGCATCGAGCAGACCGACTGCCGTGCCGTAGGCGATCGCCGCGGGCGATATGTCCAGGCCGACGAACCGCGCGTCCGTCACCTCGGGCCAGGAACGGAAATAGTCGCGGTCGAGCGCGACGAGATCTTCGGGCTCAAGCGCATAGATCTGGGGACCTGCATACCGGCCGGCCAGGCGCTGGAGATCGATCGGATAGCGGATGAGGGCTTCGTTGATGCCGAAGGAGCAACCGACATCGAGCACCGTGACGGGCCTTTCCTGCTCCTGGCCGCGATGCTCGATCAGCGAACGGAAGACGTTCCTGGCAAGATCCGGAATGATGTAATCGAGCCCGGCGAGGACACGAAAATATTCCCGCGGATCGGGAAGTTCATAGATGCTGTCGAAATTTGCCTTGTGCAAATTCAGAGCGTCGAATTTCGTCGCCTGCGATTGCATCGCATCCTCCTTTCGGCCCGCTCGCGGGCGGGCGTTGGCTCCTTCGTGTTTGTCGCGGTTGCCGTTCCCCCCGGGGCACGCGGCCGGAGGCAAAAGCCTCAGGGGCGCAGATAGATCGAGTTCTTCGGCCGCTCGAACAGGCGGTGCACCATGGGCTCGAAGGCCGAGAGCGGCATCGATTCGAAATTCGGATCGAAGGCGCATTGATCGTACTTCTCGCAGAAATCTGCGGTCGGCACGAAATATTCATGGCCGCGATAGGTTTCGCGCATATCGCGGTCGAGGCCGAGATAGTGGAAGAAGTAATAGCCCTGGAAGATGCCGTGCTTTTCCACCAGCCAATGGTTGGCCTCGCTGACGAAGGGCTTGAGCACCGCCGCCGCGATGTCGGAATGATTGGCGCTGCCGAGCATGTCGCCGATATCGTGGAGCAGCGCGCAGACGACATATTCCTCGTCCCGTCCATCGCGCTGGGCGAGCGTCGCCGTTTGTAGACTATGCTCCAGCCGGTCGACGGCATAGCCGCCGTGATCGCCGCCCAGAAGCTTGAGATGCTCGATGACGCGGTCGGGCAGCGCCCGCTGGAACGGTTTCATCGCGGTCGCGATGATACGCCAATCCGCTTCCGTCCCCCGCTCCATGGCGGTGAATTGCGCCCGCTCCTCCAGCATCTGCTCGCTCATCGAAGGCTTCCTTTCTCCATCCGGCCTGGCCGCATCGCGCCGACGCGGCGCCGGGACATACTTGAGACAATATTGAAACATTATCAATCTGTCGCCGTCATGCAACACCCGCCGCCGGCCATTTCCACGGTTGGTGCGATTTTCCTCTATTATGATACAGAAATATATATCTAATTTATAAATATGTATCCATGACATTCCCCTTTTCTACGTTCTGTTTCTGGGTGATATATAATCTTAATACCAACATAAATTTGACACTGCGGTAGAATTCTGTATCATAATAAGCGGAGCCGATACCGAGGGCCCAAGGCATGTATGCTCAACTGGTCGATACCGGAGAGACGCGCGTCCGCGGGGCGGAGGAGATGAGCGCCGAGGAGCAGGCGTTCCAGAGCCGGCTTGATGCCGGCGTCAAGATCGAGCCTCGGGACTGGATGCCCGATCCCTACCGGCGGACGCTGGTGCGCCAGATCTCGCAGCACGCCCATTCGGAAGTGGTCGGCATGCTGCCCGAGGGCAATTGGATCACCCGCGCGCCCAGCCTGAAGCGCAAGGCGATCCTGCTGGCCAAGGTGCAGGACGAGGGCGGCCATGGCATGTATCTCTACAGCGCCGCCGAGACGCTCGGCGCCTCGCGCGATCAGATGCTGGACGACCTCGTCGCCGGCCGGGCCAAATATTCCAGCATCTTCAACTACCCGACCCTGACCTGGGCCGATATCGGCGCCATCGGCTGGCTGGTCGACGGCGCCGCGATCATCAACCAGATCCCGCTGTGTCGCTGTTCCTACGGCCCCTATGCACGGGCGATGGTGCGCATCTGCAAGGAGGAATCCTTTCACCAGCGCCAGGGCTACGACATCATGCTGGCGCTCGCGCGCGGCACGGCGGCGCAGAAGGCGATGGCGCAGGACGCGCTGAACCGCTGGTGGTGGCCGGCGGTGATGATGCACGGCCCCTCCGACGAGGCCTCGGTCCATAGCGCGCAGTCGATGCAATGGAAGATCAAGATCCATTCCAACGATGAGCTGCGGCAGAAGTTCATCGACCAGACGGTGCCGCAGGCCGATTTCCTCGGCCTGACCGTTCCCGATCCGGCGCTGAAATGGAACGAGGCGCGCGGGCATTACGACATCGGGCCGATCGATTGGGACGAGTTCTATGCCGTGATCAAGGGCAATGGCCCTTGCAATCGCGACCGGCTCAAGACCCGCGCGCAGGCCTGGGCGGACGGCGCCTGGGTACGCGAGGCCGCGGCGGCGCACGCGGCCCGGACGGCGCAAGCAGCCCAACCCGATCTGCCGCAGCCAAGCGCAACGCAGGAGCCGTGATCATGCCGGAATGGCCGCTCTGGGAAGTCTTCATCCGCAGTCAGCACGGGCTCGCGCACAAGCATGTCGGCAGCCTGCACGCGAGCGATGCGGCGATGGCGATGCAGGCGGCCCGCAATCTTTATACCAGGCGGGCCGAAGGCGTCTCGATCTGGGTGGTGGAGACGGGCCGCATCCATGCATCGAGCCCCGATGACAAGGAAATTCTCTTCGAGCCCGCGAACGACAAGCCCTATCGCCACCCGACCTTCTTTCCCATGCCCGACGGCGTGAAGAACCTCTGATCGGATCAGGCAGGATTGCGCCATGGTGGAACCCTCCATGCTCCAGGAATACCTGCTCCGGCTCGGCGACAACGGGCTCATCCTGGCGCAGCGCCTGGCCGAATGGTCCGGCAAGGCGCCGGCGCTGGAAGAGGATATGGCGCTGGCCAATGTCGCGCTGGACCTGCTCGGCCAGGCGCGGCTGTGGCTCGCCTACGCGGCCGAGATCGAGGGCCCGGATGCGAGCGAGGACACGCTCGCCTACCTGCGCGATGCGCCCGCCTTCCGCAATCTTCTTCTGGTCGAGCAGGCCAACGGCAATTACGCCGAGACGATGGCGCGCCAGTTCTATTTCGATGTCTGGCACAAGCTGCTGCTCTCGGGACTCGCCCGCTCGCACGATGAGCGCATCGCCGGCATCGCCGCCAAGGCCGTCAAGGAAGTCGCCTATCATGGCGAACGCTCCGCCGGCTGGGTGATCCGGCTCGGCGCCGGCACCGCGCTTTCGCACCAGCGCATGCAGGCGGCGATCGACGACCTCTGGCCCTATACCGGCGAGATGTTCACCGCCGACGCGCTGGACCAGGCGCTCATCGCGGCCGGCATCGCCTGCGACCCGGCGGCGCTTCATGCGCCCTGGCTGGAAAAGGTCGGCGCCACGCTCGATGCGGCGGGCCTGACCCTTCCCGCCGCAAAATGGATGCAGAGCGGCGGCAAGCAGGGCCGGCACAGCGAAAGGCTCGGCTATATCCTGGCCGAGATGCAGTTCCTGCCGCGCGCCTATCCGGGTGCCGCATGGTAGCCGCGGCGCCACCGCTGGCGGCAGCGGACATCGCGACCGCCCCGGGCGGCGCAAGCCTGAGCGTGGCGCAAGTCTGGCGCTGGCTCGAGGAGGTGATGGATCCGGAAATCCCCGTCGTCTCGGTGGTCGATCTCGGCATCGTGCGCGCGGTCGCCTGGCGGGAGACGGCGGCCGGCCCCACGCTTTTCGTCACCATCACGCCGACCTATTCCGGCTGCCCGGCGACCGAGGTGATCGCCGCCGATATCAAGGCCGCGCTGGTGGCGCACGGCGTCGTCGCACCGCATCTCGAAATCAGCCTGGCGCCGGCCTGGACCACCGACTGGCTCAGCGCCGCCGGCCGGGCGCGACTCAAGGCATTCGGCATCGCCCCCCCGGCGTCGGCAGCACCAAGCGATGCCGACGCCCCGTCCTGCCCCGGCTGCGCGCTCGCCGTTTCCTGTCCCCATTGCGGCGAGGGCGACACGCGGATCGTCAGCCGCTTCGGCTCGACGCCGTGCAAGGCGCATTACGTCTGCAACCGCTGCCTTGAGCCTTTCGATTATTTCAAGCCGCATTGAGTGCTACCGCCATGAGCCGCTTCCATCCCTTGACGGTCGCCGCCGTCCAACCTGAAACGCGCGAGGCAGTGCTCGTCTCCTTCGCCGTGCCGGAAACTTTACGCGAAACCTTTCGCTTCGCCGCCGGCCAGCATCTGACGCTTCGCACCAATATCGCGGGGGAGGATGTGCGGCGCTCCTATTCCATCTGTTCGGGCGAGCGCGACGGCGATCTGCGCATCATCGTCAAACGGGTACCGGGGGGATTGTTCTCGAGTTTCGCCGCGAGCGCGCTGAAGCCTGCGGCCATTCTTGACGTCATGCCGCCGACCGGCCATTTCACGCTGCCGCCCGATGCCGGGCCCGCCGCGGGACGAAAGCGCGCCTACGCCGCCTTCGCGGCCGGCAGCGGCATCACCCCGGTCTTCTCCCTGATCAAGACGGCGCTGGAGCGCGAGCCGGAATGCCGCTTCACTCTTTTCTACGGCAACCGCGCCTCGTCCAGCGTCATCCTGCGCGGGGCGCTGGCCGACCTCAAGGACCGCTATCTCGAACGCCTCGTCCTCGTGCATGTGATGAGCCGCGAGCACCAGGATATCGAGCTTCTGAACGGCCGCATCACGGCGGAGAAATGCCGCCGCCTGCTCGCCCATTTCGCGCCGGCGGCCGAAATCGACCTGTTCTTCGTCTGCGGCCCGGGACCGATGATGACCGCGGTGATCGAGGCGCTCAGCGCCGAAGGTGTCGCGGATGACCGCATCCGGATCGAGCGTTTCGCCACCTCCGGCGCGCCACGGACCGCGGCTCCGCCCACCCATGCCGTCATCGGGGAGGCCGCCTGCGGGGTCGAAGTGGTGCAGGACGGACGGCGGCGGCATTTTACCTTGGAGAAGGGCAAAAGCAGCCTGCTCGAAGCCGGCCTCGCCGAAGGGCTGGACCTGCCCTATTCCTGCAAGAGCGGCGTCTGCTCCACCTGCCGCTGCAAGCTCATCGAAGGCGATGTCGATATGGATGTGAACTTCGCCCTGGAGGATTACGAGGTCAAGCGCGGCTTCATCCTCGCCTGCCAGAGCTATCCCGTCAGCGACCGCGTGGTCATCGACTACGACCAGGACGCCTGACCGGGCCGGAGCGCCGGCCGGATTCTTCGGTCTGCTCGGCCAGGGCCAGGGCGGCCGGCGACGGATTCCGGGACGGCTTCTTTTCCATCTGCCCCGGCATTCCCGCGGCCGCCGCGAGCGCCTGCGCCAGCCCGTCGGCCGATTCATGGATGTCGTTCATGATCGCCTCGCGCGCCAGCACCGGATCGTGACGGCGCAGCGCTTCCCGCGCCCGGCGGTGGTTCGGCAGCGACACGATCAGGCTCTTGCGGTCGGGCATCATCAGATGCACATAGGGGCCGACGCGCATCCAGATCGGCTCGATCAGAGAGACCAGAAGCTCCGAGCGGCTCGCGCGGTAGATCTCGGCGTGAAACGCCCAATTGACCCTGGTATAGGCGACGAGATCGCCCGATTCGGCCGCCTGCGCCATGGCCTTGTAGAGCGCATCGACCTGGGCCAGTTCGGGGAGGGTGATGGTGCGCGCCGCCTTTTCCGCCGCGAGCCCCTCGAGCGCCATGCGCACCTCGCACAGTTCGACCAGGGAATCGCATGTCATCTCGGGAACGCCGAGGGTGCGGTTGGGACGTGCCACCAGCGCGCGCTCGGTCTCGAGCCGGCGCAGCGCATCGCGCACCGGCATCGGGCTGGTGCCAAGGGCTGCCGCCGTCGCGCGGAGCGTGATGTTCTGACCCGGCGTGAAACGCCCGCTCATCAGCGCTTCCTTGAGCTTGCCGTAAGCCTGCTCCTGAAGCGTTTCCCGCCCGATCGGCGAAAGCGCCGACAGATCGGAACCATGCCCGGCTCTGGTCATGTCGTCTTTCTGCCCACCCGTTCCACCCGATCCCCTGGCGTCATGAGCACCCCGGCCGGCGCCCTCCCGCCAGCGTCGAACCTCGATGCGCCGAGCCATGATACAGGGCGTGCGATAAGCGTCCAGGAGATAGCGACCGGCCGTGGCGGACGCCAAAGCAAGGCGCCGCCGGCCCGACCTTTCGATTGCGTTTCGCCATCTTTGCCGCACTTGACAGCGCCGGGCAAAAGTGTGATCACATATTCTAAATAACACTTGGCTGCCGGTGGCGCGACCGGCCGTTCCTGTCCGGCCGGAGAGCGAATGTCATCGGCAGCCGCCCTTGGGGCCAGAGCGCTCCTTATTCAGCCGTTCTACGAGGTGATCCATGCTTATCGGCGTTCCGCGCGAGATCAAGACTCACGAATATCGCGTCGGCCTGGTCCCAGGCAGCGTGCGCGAACTGGTCCATCACGGCCATCGCGTCCTGGTCGAAACGGGGGCCGGCAACGGCATCGGCTTTCCCGACGCGACCTATGAGGCGGCGGGCGCGACGATCGCCGCCAACGCCGACGAACTGTTCGCCGTGGCCGAGATGGTCGTGAAGGTGAAGGAGCCCCAGGCGGCGGAGATCGCCCGCCTGCGCCCGGGCCAGATTCTCTTCACCTATCTCCATCTTGCCGCCGACAAGGCGCAGACGAAGGGGCTGCTCGAATCGGGGGCGACCTGCATCGCCTACGAGACGGTCACCGATGATCGCGGCGGCCTGCCGCTGCTGGCGCCGATGAGCGAGGTGGCCGGCCGCATGTCGGTGCAGGTCGGCGCCCATTGCCTGGAAAAGGCGCAAGGCGGCATCGGCATCCTGCTCGGCGGCGTGCCCGGCGTGCCGCCGGCCAAGGTGGTGATCCTCGGCGGCGGCGTCTCGGGCGCCAATGCCGCCCGCATGGCGACCGGCCTGGAAGCCAACGTCACCGTCATAGACAAGTCGCTGCCGCGGCTGAACGAGCTTGACATCCAGTTCGGCGCCCGGCTCAAGACGCTGTTCTCAACCGTCGACGCCATCGAGCGCGAGGTCGAGGCGGCCGATCTCGTCATCGGTGCCGTGCTGGTGCCGGGCGCCGCGGCACCCAAGCTGGTCAGCCGCGAGCTGGTCAGGCGGATGCATCCGGGCGCCGTGCTGGTCGATATCGCGATCGATCAGGGCGGCTGCTTTGCCACCAGCCGGGCGACCACCCACGCCGCGCCGACCTTCGTCGAGGAGAACGTGATCCATTATTGCGTCGCCAATATGCCGGGCGCGGTGGCGCGCACCTCGACCTTCGCCCTCAATAACGCGACGCTTCCCTTCGTCGTCGCCTTGGCGGATCAGGGCGGCAAGCCGGCGCTCAACGCCAACCGGCACCTCAAGAATGGTCTGAACGTGCATGCCGGCCGGCTGACCCACGAAGCGGTCGCGCGCGACCTCGGCCTCGATTACACCGCGGCGGACCGGGCGCTCTCGGCCTAAAGCCTAAAGCCTGTTCCGCAAAAGTGGATGCCACTTTTGCGACAAGAACAGGCTTAGGCTCAGGACCTATTAATTTACTTGCGGAGATGGCGAACGACTGATTCATTGA
>CALCYJ010000207.1 GCA_937905845.1 uncultured Rhodospirillales bacterium | reverse complement strand
GACTCGTCCTCGGCGTTGATGACCTTGTGGCAGCGCTCCGCCGTCGTCATCGCCTCGCGCAAGCTCGCCACCATGCGCGCGACGCTGTAGCTGCGCACCACCTTGAGCCAGCGCACGCCCAGCGCCTTCAGCGTCGTCTCGATATCCATCCCGGCGGCGCCACCCTGCCGGCTCGTCGGGCTGGACGGCATGAATTGCTGCCCGGTCGCCGACGTATAGCCGTTCTGCAGGATGACGAGCACGCCGTCGCCGCGGTTGAACAGCGCGCCGGCAACCCCGGTCAGCATGCCGTTGTGCCAGAAGCCGCCGTCGCCCATGACGCTCACCGTCCGCCCTTCGAGATGCGGCCCGACGCCGGCCGCCGCCGCCAGGCTCATGCCGTAGCCCAGGATCGAATTGCCCATGCCGAAGGGCGCGAAAGTCGCGAAGGAATGGCAGCCGATATCGGAACTGACATGCGCCGCGCCCAGTTCGCGCTGCACGAGCTTCAGGGCGCTGAAGACCGGGCGTTCCGGGCAGCCGGTGCAGAAGGTGGGCTGGCGCGGTGGCAGATCGCCGCCGAAAAGCGCCTGCATGTCGCGCCGGGCGGCGGTAATTTCGGCAGCACCTGCTGCCACGCAAGCAAGGTCGAGGCCGGCGGGCGTCAGCGCGGCCAGAAACTGCGCCAGGCCCGAGGCCAGCACGTCGGACGTATATTCGCCGGCCTCCGGCAGCATCCCCTTGCCGAACAGGCGGGTGGAGAGATCCCGCCGCCGCAGGATGCTGTTCAGCGTCTGCTCGATATAATCGGGAAACCCCTCCTCCACCACCAGCACCGCCTGCTTGTCGCGGCAGAAGTCGGCGATTTCGTCGGGCACCAGCGGATAGGTGACATTGAGGCAGAGGATGGGCAGCGCCGAGCGGCCGAAAGCATCGGCGAGACCGAGCCGGTCGAAGGCGCGCAGCAGGTTGTTGTAGAGTCCGCCCTGCACGATGATGCCGACATCCGTCCGCTCGCCGGGAAAAAGCTCGTTCAGCCGGTGTTCGGAGATGAAGCGCTGCGCCGCCGGCAGGCGCTCGGTGACCTTGGCCCGCTCCTGGGTGAAGGTGACGGGCGGATGGGCCAGGCGGGCGTAATTGAACGGCGCCGGCACCGCCGCCCGGTGATTGCCGGAAAGCTTGGGGCTGACATTGTCCTTGGCGACGAATTCGCCCGTCACATGGCAGGCGCGGATGCGCAATTCCAGCATCACCGGCGCGTGGCTCGCCTCCGAGAGTTCGAATCCCTTCTCCACCATCTCGACGATGGTCGGCAGGTTCGGGCGCGGATCGAGCAGCCAGATCGAGGATTTCATCGCGAAGGCATAGCTGCGCTCCTGGATGACGCTGGCGCCCTCGCCGTAATCCTCGCCGATGACGATGAGCGCGCCGCCCTGAACCCCGGGGGAAGCGAGGTTGGACAAAGCATCGGAGGCGACATTGGTGCCGACGATCGACTTCCAGGTGACGGCGCCGCGCACGGGATAATTGATCGAGGCGGCGAGCATGGCGGCGGCGGCGGCCTCGTTGGTGCAGGTTTCGAGGTGGATGCCAAGCTCGCCCATCATCTCCTCGGCATCGACCAGAACGTCGATGAGATGGGAGACCGGCGCGCCCTGATAGCCGCCGACATAGCTCACGCCCGATTGCAGCAGCGCCTTGGTCACCGCCAGGATGCCCTCGCCGCGGAAGATTTCGCCCTGGCCAAGCTTCAGAGCCTCGATTTCCTTGCGGAACGATCTCTCTGCCATCGTGCTCTCCTTGCGTTCACTCTTCCGGCCCGGCGGGAAGCTCGCTTGCGAGCCTGCGCAGCAGACGGATGAAATTGGCCTTCTCGGCCGGGCCGATGATACGGTCGATCACCTCTTCGTGGCGCTCGGCATGGCGGGTCAGTTCGGCGAGGAACGCGTAGCCCGCCTCCGTCAGGTTCAGGGCATAGCTGCGCCGGTCCCGCTCCAGCCGCTCGCGGCGCACGAGGCCGCGCCGCACCAGATCGTCGAGCACGGGGGTGAGCGTCGATTTGTCCCGGCCGTTGGCACGTCCGAGCGCGGTCTGGCTGATGCCCGGATTCTCGCCGATCAGGCTGAGGAAGGCGAAGCGCCCGGGACCAAGATCAAGGCTGCCGATCCGGCGCGCGAAAGCATGAAAGGCTGCATTCTGCGCCAGGCGCAGATGAAAGCCGACATAGTCTCCAAGCTGGCCGAGACGGATCTCGCCCGCCTCGTCCACGCCCGGTGCCGCTGCCGCCCCGCCGCCTGCCGCTTTCCGTGACCCCACGATGAAGGGCCCTCCTTGAACGCTACCACCCGCCGGCGCCCTGCCGGCTCAAAGTCCGAGATAGGCCGATTTCACCCGCTCGTCGGCCATCAGCGCGCCGCCCGATCCTTCCAGCACGGTTCTGCCGGTCTCGATCACATAGGCGCGGTCGGCGATGCGCAGCGCCGCCTGCGCGTTCTGCTCGACGAGAAAGATGGTGACGCCCGAAGCCTTCAAATCGGCGATCACGCGGAAGACTTCCGCCACCAGCAGCGGCGAAAGCCCCATGCTGGGCTCATCCAGCAGCAGGAGCCGCGGCTTGGACATCAGCGCCCGGGCGATGGCCAGCATCTGCTGCTGGCCGCCGGAAAGCGTGCCGGCAGCACTCGCGCGCCGCTCCTTCAGCATCGGGAACAGGGCGAAGGCGCGCTCGCGCCCCTCGGCCACGTCGCGGAAATTGCGGGTATAGCCGCCCATGGCGAGATTGTCCTCGACGCTCAAGCCCGGAAAGACCTGCCGTCCCTCGGGCACCTGGGCGATGCCGAGGCGGACGCGCGCCGAAGGCTGCAACCGCGTGATGTCGCGGTCGGCGAAGCGGATCGTGCCGCGCGTCGCCGGCCTGAGTCCCGAGATGGCGCGCAGCAGCGTCGTCTTGCCGGCACCATTGGCACCGACGAGGGCGGAAAGCGCGCGCTCCTCGATCGTCACGCTGATGCCGTGCAGCGCCTCGATGCGCCCGTAGCCGGCATGAAGATTCTCGACTTCCAAGAGGGCCATGGCTACACCGCCTCCAGCCCGAGATAGGCGCGCACCACCGCCGGGTCGCGCCGCACCTGATCCGGCGTGCCGTCGGCGATCAGCTTGCCGTAATCAAGCACGACGACGCGGGCGGAGACCGACATCACCAGCTTCATGTCGTGCTCGACCAGAAGCACGGCGGTGCCGCCGGCGGCGATGCGCTGGATCAGCGTTTCGATCTCCGCCGTCTCGCGCGGATTGAGGCCGGCGGCCGGCTCGTCCAGCATCAGGATCTCGGGCTGGCCGGCCAGCGCCCGGGCGATCTCCAGCCGCTTCAGCGCGCCATAGGGCATGCTGTCGGCGTCGCTGTTGATGTAATCGCCAAGCCCGACCTCGATCATCAGCGCCGCCGCCCGCTCGCGGCTCTCGGCACTCTCGCGGCGCACACGCGGCAGGCTCAGGAGCGAGGGCAGCAGGCCAAGATCGAGGCGGCGAGATGCCCCCACCATGACATTCTCCAGCGCGCTCATGCGGAAGAAGATCTGCAAGTTCTGAAAGGTGCGCTGGATGCCGCGCCGCGCCCGCTCCACCGGCCCGAGCGCGGTGATGTCCTGACCCTGATGGCGGATGGTGCCAGCGGTGGGCGCATAGAGGCCGGAGAGCAGGTTGAAGAACGTCGTCTTGCCGGCACCATTGGGTCCGATCACCGCGGTAATGCCGTGATCGACGTCGAGGGTGAGCGAGGCCACCGCATGCACGCCGCCGAAGGCCTTGGAGAGATTGTCGGCGGCGAGAATCATGGCACGCCTCCCCGCTCGGGCAGCGCGGTTGCGGCCCGCAGCCAGCCCAGGCGCAGGCCGAGCGTCGGCACCAGGCCGCGGGGCAGGAAGATCATCGTGCTCACGAGAATGATGCCGAAGAGGAAGTCGTGCCATTGCTGGAAACCGGCGAGGAATTGCGGCAGCAGGGTGAGAATGGCGGCACCGAGCACGGCGCCGAAGGTCGAAGCCTGGCCGCCCACCACCACCATGGTGACGAATTCGACCGAGCGCAGGAAGCCCGCCTCATCGGGCGTGATGAAGCCTTCGGCATGGGCAAAGACGGAGCCGGCAACGGCGGCGATCACCGCCGAGAGCACGAAGATGCGCGCCTTCATCCCGGCGGTATCGAGGCCGGCGGTGGCGGCCGCGGTCTCGGAATCGGCCAGCGCGCGCAGGCCGCGCCCGAAGGCCGAGCGCATCAGGTTGAGCGACAGCCAGACGGTCACGACCAGCAGGGCGGCGACGATCCAGTACCAGTTCTGCAACCCGTGCAGCCGCCAGCCGAACAGGCGGAAGGCCGGCACCGCGATGCCGTCGGGACCACCGGTGATCGCGACCTCGCGGTTGATGACGATGGAGATGATGATGCCGAGCCCAAGCGTCGCCATGGCGAGATAATGGCCGCTCAGCCTCAGGATCGGACGGGCCACGATGAAGGCGACGAGGCCGGCCGCGGCGGCGCCGATCGCCAGCGCGACGATCCCCGGCAGGTGATAGCGCGAGGTGAGGATGGCGCTGGCATAGGCGCCGATGGCGAAGAAGCCGGCGTGGCCGAGGCTGATCTGCCCGGCATAGCCGATGAAGAGGTTGAGCCCGATGGCGACGACGGCGCTCAGGCCGATCCGCATGACGATGTCGTAGTAATAGCCGTTGGCGAGCACGAGCGGGAGCAGGGCCGCGCCGATGATCAGGGCCACGAGCCCGGCATCGCCGCTGGCAACCGCCGCGGCAAAGCGGCGGCCTGCCGTCCGCCCGCCCGCCGCCGATCGGCCGGCCAGATGCCGGCCGATGTTCATACCCGCTCTCCCCGGGCGCGGCCGAACAGGCCCTCCGGCAGGAAGAACAGCACGCCCAGCAGGATGATGAAGGCGACGGCGTCCTTATAGGAGGAGGAGATATAGCCCGCCGCCAGCGCTTCGCTGACGCCGAGCAGCAGGCCGCCGAACAGCGCGCCGGTCGCCGTGCCGAGCCCACCGATCACCGCGGCGCAGAAACCCTTCAGCCCGAGCATGACGCCGACGTCGTACTTGGTCATGGTGATCGGCGCCGTGAGCACGCCGGCGATGGCGCCGAGCAGGGCCGAAAGCGCGAAGCTCAAGCGCAGGATCATCTTCACGTTGATGCCCATAAGCTCGGCTGCCATGCGGTTCTGCGAGGTGGCGAGCATCGCCTTGCCGAGCCTGGTGCGGTTGAAGAACCAGGCCAGCGCCAGCATGACCGCGATCAGGCTGCCGATCACCCAGAAGGCCTGCGGCGTTACCTCGGCCCCGGCAAGGTCAAACGGCGTGTCGCCGGAAAAGGCCGGCAGATGGTAGAAGTTCTTGCCCAGCACCACCTCGGCCAGGCCGCGGATGGTGATGGAAACGCCAAGCGTGATGATGATGAGCGTGGTGAGGTTGTTCTGCGGCGCCGGCTCGATCGCCAGCCGCTCTACCGCGATGCCGACCAGCGCGGTGATGCCGATGGCGGCGAGCGCTGCCACCGCCAGCGGTATCTGCCCGCCGGCATAGAGCGTTACCGTCACCATGCCGCCAATCATGACGAACTCGCCCTGGGCGAAGTTGATCACCTCGCTCGTGTTATAGATCATCGAGAAGCCGAGCCCGATCAGCGCATAGATCGCGCCGACGGTGAGCCCGGAGGCCAGAATCTGTAGGAACTCGGCCATCGCCAATCCTCAACTCCGAGCCCATCCCGGGGGCCTTGCCGCAGAACCCGCCTCCGCCCCCCCGATGAAGCCTGAGCGCGCGGAGGCGGAGGCGGAGGCCGGTGATCGAGCCGCTAGTACAGCAGCTTCCACTGGCTGTCGTGGATCTCGACCATGTGGAAGGCGGAAGTGTCGAGCCCCATGTGGTTGGTCGGCGAGAGATTGTAGATGCCGTCGACGCCGACGATGCCATGGAGCTGCTCCAAGGCGTCGCGCACCTTGGCCTTGTCGGTCGTTCCGGCCTTCTTCACCGCCAGCGTATAAAGCAGCAGTGCGTCATAGGCATGGCCGCCGAAGGTCGAGATCGGCTGGTGATATGCGGCGGTATAGGCCTTGCCATAGGCCAGGCCGATCTTCTTCTGCGGATCGTTGTCGGGAAGCTGGGCCGCAACCAGCATGGCGGCCGCCGGAACGCGGATGCCCTCGGCCGCGGAACCCGCCGCGTCGATGAATTCCTGGGAATCCACGGCGTGCGTGTAATAGAGCGGGATCTTCGTCATGCCGAGCTGCTGGTAATTGCGCGCGGTGATGGCGGTCGGCGCCTGGCTGCCGCAATCGAGCACCGCCTGGAGATCCCGATGGGCGCGGATCTTGGTGAGCTGCGGCGTCATGTCGGTATCGGTCGGCGCGTAGGTCTCGTCGTCGATGATGGTGATCTTGTATTTGGCCGCGAGGTCCTTCGCCTGGCCGCGGCAGGATTCATCGAAGCCGACCGAGCCCGCGATCAGGCCGATATGGCTGATGCCGCGCTGGCGCATGTCGATGTAATCCTTCTCCACCGCCATACGGTCGGTGTGGGGTGTCTTGAACACCCACTTCTTGACCGGCTCGACGATCTCGACGGCACCGCCAAGCGAGATATAGGGAATTTCCGCGTTCTGCACGATCGGGATCACCGCCATGGTCGAGCCGGTGAGCGAGCCGCCGATCAGCACATCGACATTCTGGTCGTCGATCAGCTTGCGGACGAAGGTGACCGCCTGCTTGGTGTCGGATCCGGTGTCATAGAGGACGAGTTGCAGCGGCCGGCCGAGGAAGCCGCCGTCGTGATTGATGCGGGCGACCTCGAGCTTCAAGGTCTTGCCTTCCGGATCGCCGAGAAAAGAGCCCGGACCGGTCGCCGAAACGAAGGCGCCGATCTTGATCGGCTTGCCCGCCGCCGATGCCGCGAGCGGCCAAGCCGCCAGCGTCACGGCCGCCGTCGCCGCCGTCAGCCCATATAAGAAAGAACGTGCCCCGAACATTCCCCGCCTCCTCCAATGGGTGTCATTATTTTTGCATTGCAGCCGGGGCGGCCTGTCTTGCGCGCCTGCCGCCGGCCGTGACAAAACCATACCAACGATTAGTTGGGGATCAAACAGTTTTATTTACGACTGTTATGCCCTCCGGTACCGCCGGCGCCGCCGCGGCCGCCCGCGAGGCTTCATTGGCCGGCATGACATTTCCGGTTGCCTTGGCCGCCGCCATGACCGAGCATCCATCCGCCTTCAGGCCCGGTCCGGCCGCGGGCGAGGCGGCATGCCGTCTTGATCAGGCGCTATCGGTTGTGAGGAAGCACCGGCTCATGCGAAAGACCCCTCGTGGTCGAAATCGGACGCCCGGCAGGCGGGCGCCGAATCCCTTCGACCGCCGGATCGGCAGGCTGATGGCGCGGGCGACGAGATGGCTGGCGGCCATCGGCCGGCATCGCGCCGCCGGGACGCGGCTTGCGCTTCCGCGGCTTGCGCTTCTTCCGCGCTGCCTGCTCGCGGCGGCGGCCGCCCTCTGCATCGCCCTGCCGGCCTTGGCGGCGACGAACGGGACGAATACCGCCAAGCCGCCGAGCCCCTATCTTCGCCAGGCGCAGGACATGGCGCTCAAGCGCGATTGGCCGGGCCTGGCCCAGATCACGGAACATTGGACCCAGGCCGAGCCGTCCTCGGCCCCGGCCTGGACCTATTACGCGGTCAGCCAGTGCCACCTTGGCAAGCCGACCAATGCCGAGCGGGCGATGCAGCGCGAGATCATGCTGGCGCCGAACGACCCCAGGCCGTTCGAGGCCCTGGCCGTCTGCTACAATTCCCTCAAGCAGTTCGATGCGACGGTCCAGGCCGCCGAGCAGGCCGCCCGCATCGCGCCCGCCAATCCGGTCGTGGCCTTCAATCTCGGGGTCGCGTGGAAGAACCGGGCCGAGACGGCGGCCAAGCCCGCGACGGGCGCCGCCCCCGATCCCAAGGTGCTGCAATCCTATTGGCTGGGCGCGGCGGAGGCTTTCGCCCATGCCGGCGAGCTCAAGATCGCCAATGCCGGGCAGACCTGGATGCTGGCCGGCGGCAGCGGCTATCGCGCGCTGTTCTTTCCGCTCGCGGTGCGCGCCTATCTGGCCGCGATCGCCCATCCCCCTGTTGCCAAGGGCGTGCGGAGCGGCCTGGCGCAATCGGTGAGCGCGCTGGAGCAGGCCTGCGCCCGGGCCAAGAGCTTCACCGTCGGCGACAGCCATATCCTCCAGCGCACCTGGAGCTGCGATGGCCGGACGCAGACCCTGTTGCAGCAGGCGAAAACCGAGATCAAGGCGGCGCCGAAGCCTTAAACCCTCCCGCCTGGCGGTAGAGCCAGCCGGTGGCGGGCTGACCCAGGACATAGGCGATGCGTCCCCAGGAACGCCGGCGCTCGGGCAAAAATCGCGCCGGCCAGAGCGGCGCCAGTTGCAACGAGCGCAGCATCAGCGCGCGCCCCGGCACGGCGGCATTATGGATGCTGAGCAAAGCGCCGCAGTAACAGGCGACGCTCAGCGTCTGTCGGCGCCAGGCCGCCACGTCGGGCGGACAATCGGCACGCGCGAACAATGCTTCCGCCACGTCGATGAACTCGGCCGCCATGCGCGGACTGCGGCCAGCCTGGGAGGCGCCGCCCTCATGCTCGCGCCAGGTGGCGAAGATGCCGGGCAGGCGGGCGAGCGGCTGGTTCAGGCCTAAGCGCAGCCAGAGGAAATAGTCGCTCTTGTAGCGGAAGCGCTCATCGCGCAACGGCTCCGCGCCCAAGGCCTCGCGCCGGATGAAGGCGCCGGGGCCCGGCAGGCACAGGCATTGTTCCAGCAGCACGCGATAGTCGAACTCCGGCACGGTCACATCGGCAATCCTGCGCCCCTTGCCGTCGATCCGGCGCCAGTCGGGATAGACGGCGGCGAGATCGGGCCGGGCGGTCAGGAGAGCGGCGGCGGCGGCGATCGCCCCGGGCAGAAGGGGATCGTCGGCATTGACCACGCCGAGGATCGCGCCCCGGGCCAGGGCCGCGCCACGGTTGACGGTAAAGGCCTCTCCCCGATTGGCATGGTGCAGGAGACGGACCTGCGGATGTGCGGCGAATGGCCGCAGCCGGTCGAGCGAATCATCGGTCGAGCCATCGTCGAGCACGATGCAATCGAGCGCCGGATAATCCTGCGCCAGCACGCTCTGAAGCGTCTCGGCCACATAGGGGGCAGCGTTGTAGACCGGCACGACGACCGAGACCAGGGGATGGTCCATGACACCCGTCGAATGGTTGCACCGCCCAGCCCCGACCACCCGAACCCGGTGGCGCCGGCCGGCCTGGGCACGCCGGACAGGATCCGGCCTCGCCGTTGGCATACATCAGCCGCCTCCCGCCGTCCACCGCCCACCCGGGGACACGGTTGACACGATCGGCCGGCCTCGTCATTCTCCGCTGCCGAACGGGCGGCGTCCGATGTCGCCCCGGCGGGGCCGGCACCCTGCGGCGGGGCCGCCCGTCCCACGAGGCAGCCATGAAGATCCTCATTCTCGGCGCGACCGGCATGCTCGGGCACCGGCTGGTCGCCGACCTAGGACAAGGCTTTGCCGTCACCGGCGTCCTGCGCGGCGACGCCCGGGCCTGGGCGGAGCATCCAGCGCTGCGCGGCCGGCGCCTGCTTTCGGGCCTGGACGCGATGCGCCCGGAAAGCATCGCGCCCCTGCTCGATGCCGAGCGGCCCGATGTCGTGATCAATTGCATCGGAATCATCAAGCAGCTCGCCCAGGCCAAAGACCCCGTTCCCTGCATCACCCTCAATGCGCTGCTGCCCCAGAGGCTGGCCGAACTGTGCCAGGAGCGCGGCCTGCGCCTGGTGCATTTCAGTACCGACTGCGTCTTTTCGGGTGCCGGCGGCCCCTATTTCGAGGATGGTTTTCCCGATGCCCGCGACCTCTATGGCCGCACCAAGCTTCTGGGCGAGGTCGAAGGCCAGGGCTGCCTCACGCTCCGCACCTCCATCATCGGTCACGAGCTGCGCGGGGGCGCCAGCCTGATCGAGTGGTTCCTGGCGCAGCGGGGCGGCCAGGCCAAGGGTTTCGCCCGCGCGCTCTATACGGGGCTGACCACCAATGCCATTGGCGCCGTGGTGGCCCGCGTGATAGAAGACTTTCCGGCGATCGAGGGGCTCTTTCACGTCGCCGCGGCGCCGATCGACAAATTCACGCTGCTTTCCAAGGTCAATAAAGCCTATGGCCTCGGCATCTCCCTGGAGCGCGACGAGGCGTTCTTCTGCGACCGCCGGCTCGACGGCAGCCGCTTTCTCGCCGCCACCGGGATCGTCGTGCCGGAATGGGATGTCATGATCGAGACCATGCGAGCCAGGCATGAATCGGAAAAAGCCGGCCGATCGAAGACGTGAAGAAACGAAGCCGTGAGGCAAACGACGGCTGCGAAGAAGGGCGCCCGATGAAATTTCTGGACGGCAAGCGCGTTCTCATCACCGGCGGCACCGGCTCGCTCGGCAAGGTATTGTTGCGCCGGCTGCTCGGCGGCGCGGCCGGCACGCCCGCCCGCATCACCGTCTTCTCGCGCGATGAAGCCAAGCAGCACGCGCTCCGCGTCGAATATATGCACCGCCGCCACGCGCCGACCGACGAGGTGATCTATCGCAATTTCGCCGACCTGCTGCAATTCCGCATCGGCGACGTGCGCGATTTCCATGCCGTGGCCGGTGCGGTGCGCGAGGCCGACGTGATCTTCAACGCCGCGGCGCTGAAGCAGGTCCCGACCTGCGAGTATTTCCCCTTCGAGGCGGTCGAGACCAATATCCGCGGCCCGGAGAATATCGTGCGGGCGATCCGCGATCTCGGCCTCCCGGTCGAGACGGTGATCGGCGTCTCCACCGACAAGGCGGTCAAGCCGGTCAATGTCATGGGCATGACCAAATCGATCCAGGAGCGCGTCTTCGCCCGCGCCAATCTGGATATACCCGATACCCGCTTCGTCCTGGTGCGCTATGGCAATGTGCTGGCCTCGCGCGGCTCGGTCATTCCGCTGTTCCACGAGCAGATCCGCGCCGGCGGGCCGGTCACCATCACCGACGAGCGCATGACCCGCTTTCTCCTGAGCCTGGACGAGGCGGTCGATGTCATTCTGGCGGCGGCGGCCGGCGCCAATCGCGGCGAGACCTATATTCCGAAAGTGCCCGCGGCGCTGATGGTCCATGTCGCCCGCAGCCTGATCGACGGCCGGGCGGTGGAAACCGCCATTACCGGCATCAGGCCCGGCGAGAAGCTGCACGAAAGCCTGGTTTCCGATGAGGAGGCGGCACGCACCATCACGCGCGGGGATTATTACGTCATCGCGCCGATCCTGCCCGAGCTTCAGATCGGGGAGGTCATGGCCGGCCCGTTCCTGGACCACGAATATATCTCGTCCGATGATGTGATGGACTTCGAACAGACCCGCGCGCTGCTGGTCCGCCGCCGTCTCATGATCGGCGATCAGATCGAGATCGAGGGCGAGTTCCTGCGATGAGGATCACCACCGTTCTCGGCACCCGGCCCGAGATCATCCGGCTCTCGCTCATCATCGCCAAGCTCGACCGGCTGTGCGAGCATGTCCTGATCCATACCGGCCAGAATTTCGATCCCGGCCTGAACGATCTGTTCTTTCACGAGCTTGGCGTCCGCGCCCCCGACCGCCATCTCGGCGCCCGCGGCGGCCTGGCCGAGCAGGTCGGCCAGATCCTGATCGGGGCGGAACGCGCCTTCCGCGAAACGCGCCCCGACCGGCTGCTCATTCTCGGCGATACCAATTCCGGCCTCGCCGCCTATGTCGCCAAGCGCCTCTGCATTCCCGTCTTCCATATGGAGGCGGGCAACCGCTGCCACGACGACCGGGTGCCCGAAGAGGTCAACCGCCGCGTCATCGACCAGTGCAGCGACATTCTCATGCCCTATACCGAGGGCAGCCGCCGAAACCTGCTGCATGAAGGCTTCGCGCCGGAGCGGGTCATGGTCACCGGCAATCCGATCGGCGAGGTGATCGCGCATTTCCGCCCCCGCATCGATGCCTCCTCGGTGCTGGAACGCCTCGGCGTTGCGCCCGGCGGCTATATACTGGTGACGCTGCATCGCGCCGAGAACGTCGATGCCGAGGAGCGCCTGCGGGGATTCATCGACGGACTTGGCCGCGTCAGTCTCGAACAGGCTCTCCCGATCCTCGTCAGCACGCACCCGCGCACCCGCCTGAGGCTGGAGGCGGCGCAGATCGCAGGCAGCGCGGGCGATGTCCGTTTCCTCGAACCGTTCGGCTTCTTCGACTTCGTCCGCCTGGAGCTTGGCTCACGCTGCGTCCTGAGCGACAGCGGCACGGTGCAGGAGGAATGCGCCCTGTTCGGCGTGCCGAATGTCACGCTGCGCGACGTCACCGAGCGGCCGGAGACGGTCGAATGCGGCAGCAATATCCTGTCCGGCGGCGATCCGGCCGCCATCGCCGGCGCGGTGCGCCTCGTCCTGTCCCTGCCGCCCCGCTGGCGCCCGCCGGCGGAATACGAAAATGCGGCGGTGAGCGACACGGTGGTGCGCATTCTGGCGGGCTATCACCACGCGCTGCCGGCCCCTCGCCCCTAGGAGAGAAAGATGCGTTCCATCCGGCGTTCGCCTCAGCGGCAAAGCCTGGCGCCTCAGCGGCAAAGCCTGGTCGGCGGGATGGTCGGGTTGCGGCACGTCCCGGCCTTGGCGCGGATCCGTTAGAGATGGGCTTGCCGTTCCCGGGCGTTCGTTCCGTCTGCCTCGTTCTCGTCAAACATCGCCGCCTGCTGATGGAGATGGCGCGGCGCGACATTTCCGACCGCTATTCCGGCGAGATCCTGGGCTCCATCTGGGCCTTCATCCATCCGCTCGCCACGACCGCGGTCTATATCTTCCTGTTCGGCGTGGTCTTCCGCACCAAGGTTCATATCACCGCCGGCGTTCCGGCCGATCAGGCGATCTATATGCTCTCGGGCCTCGTCCCCTGGCTCGTCACCGCCGAGGAGATCGGAAGCGCGTCGTGTAGGGAAAGAGTGTCGCTCTCGGAGGTCGCCGTCTCCTTCA
>CALCYJ010000206.1 GCA_937905845.1 uncultured Rhodospirillales bacterium | reverse complement strand
GCATGAAATTTTCCGCGCTTCTGTGGTTCATAGGCCTGTGGCTGCTGCTGGTCTATGCGCCCATCGCCCATATGGTCTGGGGGCCGGGCGGCTTCGCCGGCAATCTCGGGGTTCTGGACTTCGCCGGCGGCACGGTGGTGCATATCAATGCCGGGGTCGCGGGCCTCGTCACCGCCCTTGTCATCGGCCCGCGGCGGGGCTATGGCCGCATCCCGTTCGCGCCGCACAACCTGGTCTACAGTCTGATCGGCGCCTCTTTGCTCTGGGTCGGCTGGTTCGGCTTCAACGCCGGCTCGGCCACGGCGGCCAACGGCTCGGCCGGCATGGCGATGGCGGTGACGCAGATCGCGACCGCGGCGGCGGCACTCGGCTGGCTGTTCGCGGAATGGATCGTCAAGGGCAAGCCGTCGGTTCTCGGCATCATCTCGGGCGCGGTGGCGGGCCTCGTCGCCATCACGCCGGCCTCGGGCTTCGTTTTGCCTACGGGCGGCCTCGTCATCGGCATCGCCGCGGGCGTCCTGTGCTTCTTCGCCGCCACCACGCTGAAGAACTGGCTCGGCTATGACGACAGCCTCGATGCTTTCGGCGTGCACGGGATCGGCGGCATGATCGGCGCGCTGCTGACCGGCGTCTTCGCCACCATGGCGGTGACGGGGTCCAAGACCCCGGTCGGGCTGATCGACGGCCATCCGGGACAGATCCTGATCCAGCTCTATGGCGTGCTGATCACGGTGATCTATACCGCGGTGATGAGCTTCATCATCCTCAAGGTCGTTGACAAGGCCCTCGGCCTTCGGGTGGACGAGGCGGCCGAGCGCGACGGGCTCGATCTGAGCCTGCATGGCGAGATGGTTCCCTGATCGACCCGCAACGCCGACGCCGGCGGCGCGTCGGGCCTTAGGCTCTGCTATCCTTCGGGCGAATCGATGGCGCCCGGGGGACGATATGACGAAAGCAGAGGCAGGCGGCCTGCCGCCGGAGCAGGCGCTCGATCCCGAGGACTGGCCCGCGTTCCGTAAACTCGCCCACGCCATGCTGGACGATATGATCGACTATCAGTCCGGCGTGGGCGAGCGCAAGGTCTGGCGGCCCATCCCGCCCGCGGTACGCCAGAGCCTGCACGAGCCGCCGCCGCGGGCGCCCCAGAATCTAGGCCTGGTCTACGAACGGTTCCGCACCCTCGTCCTGCCCTATCCGACCGGCAATATCCATCCCCGCTTCTTCGGCTGGGTACATGGCGCGGGGACCGCGTCGGGCATGCTGGCGGAGCTTCTGGCGGCGGCGATGAACAGCAATCTCGGCGGCCGCGACCATATGGCGGTCGAGGTCGAACGCCAGGTCGTCGGCTGGTGGCGCGAGATCTTCGGCCTGCCCGAGAGCGCGAGCGGCTTGCTTACCAGCGGCAGCGCCATGGCCAATCTGACCGCGCTCGCCGTGGCCCGGGCCGCCAAGGCGCCGGTCGATGTCCGCCAGCAGGGCGTCGCGGCCGCGCCCGAGCGGCTCATAGCCTATGCCTCGTCGGAGGTGCATGGCTCGGTGCCGAAGGCGATGGGCGTGCTGGGCCTGGGCGAGGCGGCGCTGCGGCGCGTGCCCGTCGATGCGGCGCTGCGCCTGGATGTCGCGGCGCTGAAGGCGGCGATCGCCGCCGACCGCGCCGCCGGCTGCCGGCCGTTCTGCGTCATCGCCACCGCCGGGACGGTGAAGAGCGGCGCCATCGACGATCTCGCCACCCTGGGCGCTTTATGCCAGGCGGAGGATCTATGGTTCCATGTCGATGGCGCTTTCGGCGCCCTCGCGATCCTGAGCCCGCGCCTCAAGCCCCTGCTTGAGGGGATCGAGCAGGCGTCCTCGCTCGCCTTCGACTTCCATAAATGGCTGAACGTGCCTTATGGCGCCGGCTGCCTCCTGGTGCGCGACGGAAAGGCGCATCGCCAGGCCTTCGCCAGCACCGAGAGCTACCTCGGGCGGGCCAGCCGCGGGGCGGCCGGTGGCGGCGACTGGTTCTGGGATTTCGGCATCGAACTTTCGCGGCCCTTCCGCGCCTTGAAAGTCTGGTTCGCCATGAAGGAATACGGCCTCGACCGTTTCGGCCGGCTGGTGGAGCAGAATTGCGCCCAGGCCCACTATCTCGCCGACCTCGTCGCCGCCGATCCGCATCTCGAACTGCTGGCGCCGGTCAATCTCAATATCGTCTGCTTCCGCTATCGCGCCGGCGGGATGACACCGGAAGCCCTCGATGCCGTAAACCAGGAGATCATCCTCGATCTCCACGAGCAGGGGATCGCCGTGCCCTCGGGCGTTGCCATCGCCGGCCGTCAGGGTATCCGCGCCGCCCTGGTCAATCATCGCACCCGGCGCGCCGACCTCAAGGCCCTGGCCGAAGCGGTGGTGCGGCTCGGCGCCGCCGCGCTCGGCAAACCCGCCCTCTGAACTTTCCGCCGCACGCCGTCCGGGATCGTCGATTCCGCTTGCCGCCAATTATTTTAAGTCTAAAATAATACCATGCCTATCGGGTGGAGGATCGGCCATGAAGATCGTCATCATTGGCGGCGGACCTGCCGGGCTCTATGCGGCGCTGCTGCTGAAACAGGCGGACGCGGCCCACCAGGTGATCCTCTATGAGCGCAACCGGGCGGACGATACGTTCGGCTTCGGCGTCGTCTTTTCCGACGAGACCCTGAGCCAGTTCCTGGAGTTCGACCGCGAGAGCTACCGCGAGATCGTGCAGACCTTCGCCTATTGGGACGAGATCGAGGTCCATGTCGGCAGCCAGGTGGTGCGCTCGGGCGGGCACGGGTTCTGCGGCCTGTCGCGCAAGAAGCTTCTGGAGATCCTGCAAAGCCGCTGCCGGAATCTGGGCGTCGAGCTTCATTTCGAGACCGAGGTTGCAGCCGACCTCTCCGCCTTCAACGATGCCGACCTCGTCATTGCCGCCGACGGTATCAACAGCGCCGTCCGCGCCCATTTCGCCGACCATTTCCGCCCCACCCTCGATTGGCGGCGCAACCGCTTCGTCTGGCTCGGCACCACAAGGCCGCTCGATACGTTCACCTTCCTTTTCCGCGCCAACGAGCATGGCCTGTTCCAGGTCCATGCCTATCGTTTCGATGCCTCGACCTCGACCTGGATCGTGGAGACGACCGAGGAGACCTGGCGGCGCGCCGGCCTGGACCGGGCGAGCGAGGCCGAGACGGTCGCCTATTGCGAGAAACTGTTCGCCCCCGACCTTGCCGGCCACCGGTTGATCACCAACCGCTCGCTTTGGCGCTCCTTTCCGACGGTTGCCTGCGAGCGCTGGGTCAAGGGCAATGTCGCGCTGCTGGGCGATGCGGCGCATACGGCGCATTTCTCCATCGGCTCGGGCACCAAGCTCGCCATGGAGGATGCAATCGCGCTGTTTCAGGCCGTCCGCAGCCATGGCAGCGTGACGGAGGCGCTCGAAGCCTTCGAAACCTCCCGCCACGACGAGGTGGAAAAGCTTCAGCACGCGGCCCAAGTCTCGCTCGAATGGTTCGAGCATACCGAGCGCTATCGCCGCTTCGAGCCGCTCCAGCTCGCCATGTCGCTGCTCTCGCGCTCCAAGCGCGTCACCTACGAGAATCTGCAAGTCCGCGACCCCGCCTTCATCCAGGCGATCGACCGCTGGTTTTCGGAGAAGACGGCGCGCGAGACCGGCCTCGTGGCCCCGGACGATCCGCCGCCGCCGATGTTCACACCCTTCACGCTGCGCGGCATGACGCTGGCCAACCGGGTGGTGGTCTCGCCCATGTGCCAATATTCGGCCGCCGACGGCATGCCGGGCGACTGGCATCTCGTGCATCTGGGCAGCCGCGCGGTCGGCGGCGCCGGCCTGCTCTTCACCGAAATGACCGATGTCTCGCCCGACGCCCGCATCACGCCGGGCTGCGCCGGCCTGTGGTCGATGGCGCATGCGGAAGCCTGGAAGCGCATCGTCGATTTCGTCCATGCCAATTCGGCGACGCGGATCGGCGTTCAGCTCGCCCACGCCGGACGCAAGGGCGCGACCTGCCTGCCCTGGGCCGGCGGTTATGACGAACCCCTGCCCGAGGGCGGCTGGCCGATCCTTGGCGCGTCCGACACGCCCTATCTTGCCCAGGGCGTGCGGCCAAAGCCCATGGACCGCGCCGACATGGACCGCGTCCGCGAGGATTTCGTGCGCGCCACCCGCCTCGCCATCGCTGCCGGCTTCGACATGGTCGAGGTCCATATGGCGCACGGCTATCTATTGTCGAACTTCATCTCGCCCTTGAGCAACCATCGCACCGACGAGTATGGCGGCAGCCTGGAAAACCGCCTGCGCTTTCCGCTGGAAGTCTTTGCGGCGATGCGGGCGGCCTGGCCGGACGAGCGGCCGATGTCGGTGCGCCTCTCGGCCACCGACTGGGTGGCGGACCAGGGCATCACGCCCGAGGATTCGGTCGAGATCGCCAGGCGGCTTTCGGCGCTGGGCTGCGACATCATCGACGTTTCCGCCGGCCAGACCTCGACTGCGGCCAAGCCCGTCTACGGCCGCATGTTCCAGACCCCGTTCGCCGACCAGATCCGCCAGGAGGCGGGCATCGCCACCATCGCGGTCGGCAATATCACCAGTGCCGACCAGATTAATACCATCCTCGCCTCGGGCCGGGCCGACCTGGTGGCGCTGGCACGGCCCCATCTCGCCGATCCCGCCTTCACGTTGCGCGCCGCCGCGCATTACGGCTGGCGCGGCCAGGCCTGGCCGAAACAATATCTCCCCGGCCGCGATCAGGCCTTCGCCCTGGCGTTGCGGGAGCGCGAGGAAATGGCGGAATTGCGCGCCGCCGCCACGCCGCCCAAGCCTAGAGCCTGTTCCGCAAAAGTGGACACCACTTTTGCGACAAGAACAGGCTCAAG
>CALCYJ010000205.1 GCA_937905845.1 uncultured Rhodospirillales bacterium | reverse complement strand
TTCATAACCCTCGAGGACGAGACCGGCATCGCCAACCTCGTCATCTGGCCGCAGCTTTACGAGCGGCAGCGGCGCGTGATCTTCTCGGCCGACATGCTGGCGGTCGATGGCCGCATCCAGCGGGAAGGGGCGGTCGTGCATCTCGTCGCCCGGCAGCTCACCGACCTCTCGGCGGCGCTGGCCGGCATCGGGGATCACCCGGACCAGCCGGGCGGCATGATCCGGGTGAAGTCACGGGATTTCCACTGACGAGCCTTGCCCAACCGCATCGCCCTGTCTCACTCTGGCGCCCGCTCGCTGTCGAGATGCGCCATCAGGGCGGCGTCGTAGCGCGAGCCGGCGGCCGCATTCTTCGGCACGACCTTTTCGATCGCGGCGAGATCGGCCGGCGTCAGCCGGTGGTCGAGCGCGCCCAGCGCCTCGGCGAGGCGGTCGCGCCGGCGGGCGCCGACCAGCGGCACGATGTCCGCGCCCTGCGCCGCCACCCAGGCGATGGCGAGTTCGGCGACGCTCATGTCCTTGGCGGCGGCGATCGCCCGCAACCCTTCGACCAGCGCCAGGTTCTGCTCGACATTGCCGCCCTGAAAGCGCGGGCTGCTGGCGCGGAAATCGCCGGCGCCGGCGGAATCCTTCTGCCAATGGCCGCTGATCAGGCCGCGCGACAGCACGCCATAGGCCGTGACGCCGATGCCGAGCGCGCGGCAGGCGGGAAGCACGCCGTCCTCGATGCCGCGGGAGATCAGCGAATATTCGATCTGCAAGTCGCTGATCGGATGGATCGCGGCGGCGCGGCGGATGGTCTCGGCGCCGACCTCCGACAGGCCGATATGGCGCACATAGCCGGCCTTCACCATGTCGGCGATGGCGCCGACCGTATCCTCGATCGGCACATCGGGATCAAGCCGCGCCGGGCGGTAGATATCGAGATATTCGACGCCGAGCCTTTGCAGCGAATAGGCGAGGAAGTTCCGGATCGCCGGCGGGCGCGAATCATGGCCGACCCAGCCGCCCGCCGGATCGCGCAGGGCACCGAACTTGACGCTGATGATTGCCTGCTCGCGCTTGCGGCCGCGCAGCGCCTCGCCGATCAGCATCTCGTTATGGCCCATGCCGTAGAAATCGCCGGTGTCGAGCAGGGTGACCCCGGCCTCCAGCGCGGCATGGATCGTGGCGATGCTCTCGGCCCGGTCGGCGGGGCCGTACATTCCCGACATGCCCATGCAACCCAATCCCAGGGCCGATACGCGCGGACCTTTCGTGCCGAGCTGACGATGTTCCATGGTGGCATCCTTCCGTGACCGGGGGCGAGGGGCGCCAGTATAGCGGCCGCCGGCCCGCACGGGGAGTTCCACCTGTGGGCCGGGATCGCGGCCGTGCTAGCGCGCTTTCCGGCCGGATGGAATCAGCCGGTCGATCAGAATTCGCGCTCACTCAACATCTTGAGCCTGTTCTGGTCGCAAAAGGGGTGTCCACTTTTGCGGAACAGGCTCTAGGATGCCGGGCACAGCATCGTTCAAGCGCGGTTCAGCCCTGCCAGATGGAGTCTCCGACCGATCCCCCGCGTTTCCCACTCGACATCGACATCGGTGCCGGCGAGGCCGTCTATCGGCAGATCTATCGCCGCATCCGCGCCGCGATCCTCGACGGGCAATTGCTTCCCGGCGCCAGGCTTCCATCCTGGAACGCGCTCGCGGCCGAACTGTCGGTTGCGCGCGGCACCGTCAAGGCGGCCTACGACTGGCTGGCCGGCGAAGGCTATGTCGTGGCGCTGGGGCCGGCCGGGACGCGGGTCAATCCGGCGCTTCCCGAAGCCTCTCGCGATCCCGCGCCCGATGCCGGTCACGCCGCCTTGGCCGGCGATGGGCCGGCCGATGAGGCCGCCGGTTTTCCCGCCGCCTGGGGAAGTGCTGCCCGGCCGTTCCAGATGGGTGTTCCGGCGCTGGACGTCTTCCCGCGCAAGCTCTGGTCCCGCCTCGCCGCCCGTCAGGCGACCAGGCTCGCGCCGGCCGGCATGGTCTATCAGGATCCGGCGGGGTTGCCCGAGCTGCGGGCGGCGATCGCCGGCTATCTCGCCATCGCCCGCGGCATAAGCTGCACGGCGAACGACGTGCTGGTGACGAGCGGTTTCGCCGGGGCGATCAATATGATCACCGGCACCCTGCTTGCCGCCGGCGATCGGGCCTGGATCGAGGATCCGGGCTATGGCCGGGCGCGCGAGGCTTTGCGCCTGGCGGGTGCTACCATCGTGCCGGTCCCGGTCGATGGCGAGGGGATCGACGTGGCGGCGGGAGTGCGCCGTGCCGCCGACGCGCGGCTCGCCTATGTCACGCCCTCGCATCAGTCGCCGCTCGGGATGCCGCTGTCGCTGCCGCGCCGCCTCGCCCTGCTCGACTGGGCCGGGCGGCAAAAAAGCTGGATCGTCGAGGACGATTATTACAGCGAATTCCGCTTCGCCAACCGGCCGATGTCGGCGCTGAAAAGCCTGGATGGCGAGGGCCGGGTGATCTATGTCGGCACTTTCAGCAAGGTGCTGCTGCCAAGCCTGCGGCTCGGCTATATCGTGGCGCCGGCGGCGGAAGCCGACCGTTTCCGGCACTTCGCCGCCTATCTCATGCCGAGCCCGTCGCAGCTCGTGCAGGCGATCGTCGCGAACTTCATCGCGCAGGGACATTTCGGCCGCCATATCCGCCGCATGCGGGCGATCTACGCCGCCCGCCGCGCCGCCCTCGTCGCGGCGTTGCAGGAAGCGTTCGGCGACAAGATCGCCATCGACCTGCAAGACGGCGGCATGCATCTGGTCGTGCATCTGCCGCGCGGGATGGTGGATGTCGAGATCGCCCGCCGCGCCGCCGCGGCCGGGCTCGGACCCGTTCCGCTCAGTCCCTGGTCGCTCGAAGCCCGATGCGGGCCGGGCCTGCTTCTGAGTTTCGCCAACATCCTGCCCGAAGATGCGCCTCAGGCCGCGCGCCGCCTCCAGCGGATCATCCGGGCGGACTAGAGCCCGCGGCTCCGGCGGGCCGGGTGATCAAACCTTCGGCCAGCCAGCGGTCGAACAGGTCGATCACGGCGGTGGCGAAGGCCAGATCGTTCACATGCGCCTCGAGCGCGATGAACGCGATCTCCGGCCGCAGCGCGCTCCGGACGGCATCGGCCAGGCGGGCCAATCCGGCCGGGTCGTGAAAGGGCTGGCCCGGTCGGTCCCATTCGTCGATGCCACCCATCGGCATGACGAAGGCGGTCGGACCGGTGGCGGCATTGAGCTTGCGCGCGATGGTGCGCCCGATGCGGGCCTTTTCCGCCGGCGTGACGGTGACGGAGGCGATCAGGCGGTTGTGGGCGTGATAGGGCCGGCCCTCATGCTCGGGGCGTAGCGCCTGCCAGGTCGGCTGATCGACGAGGTCGGTTCCGGCCGGCGCCACGATCTGCGGCACGCCGAGCCGCCCGGCCGTCTCCAGCCGCTCCGGCCCGGCGGAAACGACGCTGCCCAGTTCCTGGTTGCTGACCTCGACCAGGCAGAGATCGAGCACCGCCGCGCACCGCCCCTCGGCAACCAGCGCCTCCAGGGCGCGGCCGCCCGGCCCCGTCGCATGGAACACGATCACCTCGAAACCGCGTTCCTCCAGCCAGGGCTTGAGGAAATGCAGATAGCGGCAGACCGAGCCGCCGAGCGAGCTGACGGCCACTGCCGGATGGTCCCAGCGCGTCTTGCCGTGATTGGCCTGCGCCGCGCCCGCCACCGCGCCCGCCGCCTGCCGCAGCACCGAGCAGGAGGCGGTATTGAGGCCCCACAAGCCGCCGGCCCATAAGATCATGAAAAGGTCGGCCGAGATGCGATCAGGCGGGATGAGGTGCGAGAAGGCGATGGTCGAGACGATCACCTTCGGCGCGCCCAGGGGAAGTGCTGCCATCACGTCGAGCGCCAGGTCCGTCGCCATGGTGCCGCCGATGGCCAGGGCGCCGTGGATGCGGCCCTCGCGCCAGAGGCTGGCCGCAAGTCTTGCCGCGCCGGCCGCCATCTTCAGCATCGCGTGGTTTTCATCGCCCAGCGCGATGATCTCGCGGCGGCTCAGGCCGGCGGCGGCCGCAACCTGGTCGTGGTGGATATCGGGGGCGAACGGCGGCTCGCCCAGCACGCCGACATCCATCACCAGCGCCGCGTGGCCTGCACGCCTGATCTCGTCGCGGAGGAATTCAAGCTCGGCGCCCTTGGTGTCGGCGGTGCCGACCAGCAGGATCGTCAGGGCAGGGGCATCGTTCATGGCGGGATCCTTCGCTTGGCGCCGGACGCGGGCCGTCAGCCCCGGGCGAGACGCACCGCCTCGCCCAGGACATCGACGATACGGTCGATCTCCTCGCGCGCGATGACGAGCGGCGGCGAGAGGATGATCAGATTGCTCGAGGTGCGGATCAGCACGTCGCGCTCATAGGCAAGCTCGGCGACCTTCTGAACGAAAGCCTTGCCGGCCGGCGTGCGGCTCTGCTTGTCGCTCACCAGCTCCAGCGCCGCCATGAGCCCGAGACCGCGCGCCTCGCCGATCGCCGGATCCTGTTCCGCCAGCGCGGCGAGGTGGGCG
>CALCYJ010000204.1 GCA_937905845.1 uncultured Rhodospirillales bacterium | reverse complement strand
CCGCCCAGGCACGCTTTTACCAGGCGATCGTGACCGGGCGGCGCGGCAGTATCCGCGGGCCTTTCACCCCCTGGCTGCGCAGTCCGGAATTCGCTTTCCGCGCCCAGCATCTCGGCGCCTATCTGCGCTTCGACAGCGCCCTGCCGCCCCGGCTCTCGGAACTTGCCATCCTGACCACGGCACGCTTCTGGCGGGCCCGGTTCGAATGGTATGCCCATGCCCCGATGGCACGGGCCGGCGGCCTGGCGGAAAGCGTGATCGAGGCGATCCGCCTGGGCCGTGAACCCGTCTTCACCGCCCCGGACGAGGCCGCGGTCCATGCCTTCGCGGCCCAACTGCACCTCCGGCACGAGGTGAGCGATCCCGTCTGGGACCACGCCCTGGAGGTGCTGGGCGAGCCCGGGGTGGTGGATCTGATCGGCCTGCTCGGCTATTACACCCTGGTATCGATGACCCTCAATGCCTGCCGCGTGCCCCTGCCGCCGGGCGAGCCCGATCCCTTTCCCGACGCCTCTGTCGAGGGTGATGGCGGCGACGGCGACGGCAAAGGCAGCGGCAAAGGCGGCGCGGCCGCGACCGGGGCGTGATCCGATGATGTTGCAGATTTCGTTCTGGCTGTTCGCGCTGGCGCTGCTCGGCGGGCTCGTGCTTGTCGTGCGCTTCATTCACACCGGCGGCGTCGGCGCGCCGCCCTGGGCGCTGGCGCTCGGCCATGGCGGGATCGGCACGCTCGCGCTGATCCTGCTTTTCCTCGCCCTCGAATACGGGCCGGTACGTGGGGCGGGCACCGGCTCGTCGAACTTCGGGGCGACGGCGGCGGTCCTGTTCGGCATCGCGCTCGCCTTCGGCACCCTCCTGCTGCGGGCGCGCAGCCGCGGGCGCACGCCGATCGGCCTGACCGCCGCAGCCCATGCCGGCGCCGCGATCGCGGGCTTCGTCATCCTGCTGGTCTATCTGCTGCTCGGCTGAGGATCGTCGTCCGGCGGGGCCAGGTCTTCGTAAAGCCGCCGCGCCGCCGCCGCCGGGCCGCGCCGCGACGCCAGCGCCAGCACCCGCACCACGCGGATGCCATTACCTTGCGGAAAGGTCAGGATGTCGCCGGCCCTGACCGTGACGGCGGCCTTGTGCGCCGCGACACGGTTGATCCGCACCCGCCCGGCGGCGCAGAGATCGCTCGCGGCGGCGCGGCTTTTGAGAAAGCGGGCGAACCACAGCCATTTGTCGAGGCGGAGCGACGCCAGCTCACCCATCGCCGGGATCCTGTCCTCGGGTCCGCTCATGGCCGGGAGATCTGCCGTAGCTTGGCGAAGGGCGAAGCGGCATCTCCGGCCTGCTCCCGCCGCGCGGCCGCGGCCGTGGCCGGACGGCGCCGCTTCGGCCGGTGATAGAGCAGGCCTTCGGGCCCGGGCGTGGCGCGATAGCCCAGCGCGCGCAGAAGGGCTGCGAGCGGCTCGGCCGGACAACCGACCAGAGCCTGAAGCGCCGCATCGGGCGGAAACGGCCCGGCTTCGGCCCGCCGCCGCGCCGCCGCCGCCAGCCGCTCCACCATATCGACCCGCACGGCACGGCCGGCGAAGACGCGATAGCCCGCCGCCTGCCAGTAGCCGGGCGGCAGGTCGGAATCGGCCGCGAGCGACACGGTGCCCGGCGCCGGCGGCAGGCGTTGCGGCTCACCGGCATGGATCGCCCACAGGAGGCAGCAGAGCCTGGCCGCCGCCGGCTTGAGGCGCGAGGGCAGGTAGAGATCGAGTTCACCCATCGTCACCCCAAGCCGGGCGAGCCTTTTCTGCTCGGCCTGCGGCAGCGGCCCGAGGGGTGCCAGCGCTGCGCGCCGCGACACGATGCCGAGCCCTTCGAAGAGTTGGAAGGCGAGGCCGCGCAGCGTGCCCTCAAGCTCGGCCCGGGCGAGGCGGAAAAGCGGCGCGAGGCCGGTTTCGAGATGCGTCTTCAGCCAGGCGTCGAGGCGGCGCTCGACCCGCTCGCGCAGCGGGGCGCCGAGGGTTTCTTCAGCGAGAAGCCGCAGGCGCGGGCGGAGCGGCGCATCGCCGGAAAGCAGGATGGCGACCGGCGCCCCCTCCCACCACAGGCGGCCGTCGTCGCGCAAATGGATCGCGGCCTGGTCCTCCTGCCCGAGCCGGCCGGCGCGCCGGCCGATCTCGCCGGCGAGCCCCCGGCTTGCGGCCGCCCGCAGCGCCCGTCCCTCGAGACCGCCGGCGGTCGGGTCGGGCGCGAAGCGGAGACCGTCGAGGCGGCCGACATACTCGCCCTCGACCATCACCTCGCCGCCATCCTCGATCCGGGCGGAAAGCGCGCTGCGGTCGTTCAGCCGGCGCACCAGAACCGCCGTGCGGCGGTCGACGAAACGCTGCGTCAGACGCGCGTGCAGGGCATCGGACAATTTGTCCTCGATGGCGCGGGTGCGTTCCTGCCAATGGCCGGCGTCCTTGAGCCAGTCCGGCCGGTGCGAGACATAGGTCCAGGTGCGGATATGGGCGAGGCGCCCGGCCAGCGTATCGATATCGCCCTCGGTATGTTCCAGCCGCGACACCTGCCGGGCGACCCAGTCGGCCGGCAGCACGAAAGGCGCCTGCGCCAGATGGCGGAAGATCCGGCCCAGAAGCTCGGCATGGGTCTGCGCCATCGTCTTGCGGAAATCGGGGATCTGGCATACCTGCCAGAGCAGGCGCACCCGATCCGGTCCGCGGGCAAGGGCCGCGATCTCGGGATCGCGCGCCAGCGCCGCCAGCGCCAGGTAATCATCGGCCTCGCGCGCCCGGATCAGGCAATCCTCGGCCGGCGGCGCTTCCAGCGCCCGCAGCAGCCCCGCCACGCTGTCGAAGCGGAGCCTGGCATTGCGCCAGCGCGCCCGCGACACCGGATCGAAGCGATGGCTTTCCACCTGCGCCACGAGATCGGGGGCGAGCCCGTCGAGTTCCGCCGTGGTGCCGAAGGTGCCGTCGTTCAAATGGCGTCCGGCGCGGCCGGCGATCTGCCCGACCTCGGCCGGCGTGAGATGGCGCGGCCCATCGCCGTCGAACTTGCGGATGGCGGCGAAGGCGACATGGTTCACGTCCATGTTCAACCCCATGCCGATGGCGTCGGTGGCGACGAGGAAATCCACCTCGCCGGCCTGATACATAGCCACCTGGGCATTGCGGGTGCGCGGGCTCAGCGCCCCCATGACCACGGCGGCGCCGCCCCTCTGGCGGCGGATCAGTTCGGCGATGGCATAGACATCCTCGGCCGAGAAGGCGACGATGGCGCTGCGGCGCGGCAGGCGGGAGAGTTTTTTCGACCCGATATAGCGCAGCTCGGAAAACCGCGGGCGGCTTTCCACTTCCGCCTCCGGCACCAGGCGGCGGATGAGCCCGCGCACCGTGTCGGCGCCGAGGAACATCGTCTCCTGGCCGCCGCGGGCGGCGAGCAGGCGCTCGGTGAAGACATGGCCGCGCTCGGCATCGGCGCAGAGCTGGATCTCGTCCACGGCGAGGAAATCGACCTCGCGATCCAGCGGCATCGCCTCGACGGTGCAGACGAACCAGCGCGGATGGGCCGGCACGATCCGCTCCTCGCCGGTGACCAGCGCTACCGGCGCCGGGCCGTGCGCCGCCTTGATCTTGTCATAGACCTCGCGCGCGAGCAGGCGCAGCGGCAGGCCGATGATACCGGAGCGATGCCCAAGCAAGCGCTCGACGGCAAGATGGGTCTTGCCGGTATTGGTCGGGCCGAGGACCGCCAGGATGCGGCCGGACGGCCTGGCGGTTGGCGGAAACCGGGCGGGTGGTGGAAATGGAGAGCGCATCGAAGCCATGGGCCAAGGATCGGGCCGCAAACGCGCCTTGGCAAGATGTTGCGCAACCTCCCCTCGCCCGGCAATGCCCCGAAGAGGGGCGCAAGGATCACGCCGGCGGTTCGATGAAGCCGAGATAGACCAGGATCATGTCGATATTGGCGCCGTCGGCGGCCAGCGGCAGGAGGGCGGCCTCATAATGCCAGAGCCGGTTTCCAAGCGTGCGGCTGCCGACCGGGAACAGCGGCTTTCGCGCCTTCCTCACCGCGTCGTACTGGGCGATGGCGAAATCGCGGTACTCGGTCTGCGGCATGTCCTGAAGCACGCAGCCGGTCAGATCGAAGCCGTGGCGGAACGCGGCATTGGTCCCGAACAGGCGGTAGCGGTAGCGCGGACCCGCCAGCACATCGACCAGGAGAATGTTTCCGAGCGCATAGACGAAGTCGCCGGGATCGATGTCCCGGCGTCCGGGAAACGGCCGGCCGCGCCGCTTGCTCTCCCAATAATCGAGAAGGCTAAGGATGATCGGATGACGCGCTACAGAAAGATACCCGGACATTCACGGCAATCCCGTCACGACATATTTGGCGATCCCACCCCCTGCACCCGATCGGAGTCGACGCCGGCCAAAGGTATAGCGATCGCCCCGCCGGCGCCACAGATTTGACCGGGCTGCGTCACTCGGACACGTTGACCGCGGCGTGCAATCCCTCTATTTGCCTCTTCATCGTCGCCTCAAGGCCCGGACATGCGCAGTACGTCCATCCCGATCCCGCGGCCGGCCGCCTTCGACGGCTGGCCCTATCTTGGCCTGCTGGCGGTGGGAGCGGCCCTGTGGTTTCTCTGCGCCCGCCATCCCGCGATGCTCCCCTTCTGGGCGCCCTGGGAATTTTCCTGGGTCGAATATCTCTCGACCGTCCTGAGCCTGTTCTGGTTCGCCCGCGGCCTTCGCCGGACAGCGCCGCCGGCGCGGCTCGCGCCCTGGCGCCGGATCCTCTTCGTGCTCGGCGTGGTGATGATCTATGCGGTGCTGGAAACGCATTTCGAATATATGGCCGAGCATATGTTCTTCATCAACCGCATCCAGCACATCGTCATGCATCATCTCGGGCCGTTCCTGATCGCGCTGGGCTTTCCCGGCGAGACGATCTGGCGCGGCATGCCCGAGCCGCTCAAGCGGCCGCTGCGCCACCCCGCTATCGGCGCGGCGATGCGCGTCATCCAGCAGCCCGCCCTCGCCGCCTTCCTGTTCGTCGGCCTGATCTATTTATGGCTCTACCCGCCGATCCACTTCCGGGCCATGATCAATCCTGATCTCTTCGCCCTGATGAACTGGAGCATGGTGGTGGACGGCATCCTGTTCTGGTGCCTGGTGCTCGATCCCAGGCCCCGGCCGCTGGCGCGCACGACCTATGGCATAAGGCTGCTGATCGCCTTCCTCGTGATGTTGCCGCAGATCGCGCTGGGCTCCTATATTGCTTTCGCCACGCGCGATTATTTCCCCTTCTATGATCTCTGCGGCCGCCTCTATCCCTCCTTCGATGCGCTGCGCGACCAGACCTGGGGCGGCCTGATCATCTGGATACCGGCGGCGATGATGAGCGTGGTCGGCTTTTTGCTGATCTTGAATTTCATGCGCCTGAACGAAGACGCAACCGCGATGGAGGAACCACTCGATGACCAGGAAACCATCATTCTCTCCAGCCGCTGGACCGGCCGCTAGCGCCAGGTGCGAGCAGGCGGGCCCCTCCGCACCGCGGGCCGGCCGCCCCCGGCGCGGAACCTTCACCGTGGTCCTGGCTTGCGCCCTGGCGCTGCCGGCGATGGCGATGGCGACCGCGGCGCCGGCCAGGGCCGATGATCTCAGCATCACCAATGCCTGGATTCGCGTCCTGATGCCGCAGCGGCCGGCCGCCGGCTATTTCACCCTCTCCAATTCGGGCGCGAGCGCCCGCGAGCTGGTCGGCGCCGCCTCGCCCGACTGCCAGTCGGTGATGCTGCATCAATCCCGCTCGACCAATAATGTCGAGACGATGGCGATGGTCGATGCGGTGAAGGTGCCGGCACACGGCGCGGTGACTTTCGCCCCGGGCGGCTATCACCTGATGTGCATGCAGCCGTCCGCGGCGATGGTGCCCGGGCACACGATCCCCATGACCTTGCGCTTCAAGGACGGGGCGACGCTCAGCGCCGGATTCACCGTACACAACGCCATGGGAAAATAAGAGCGGCGCTGGCGCCGGGCCGGTCGTACCGGTCGGGCCGCCGAGCCGGTCGTACCGGCCGCGCCGGCCGCGCCGGTCAGAGCATCTGCCGGAGCCAGCCGAGGAAGCCCTTCGGTGCGCTTTCGTCGATCAGGCGCGTGAGGTCGGCGGCGGTGCCGGCGAGATCGGGATGCGGCACCGTCTCGATCGGCAGCAGCACGCGGGCGCGGCCGGTCGTGTCGAAGGCATAGATCGCGGCGCCGTGGCTCACCGTATAGGGCTTGCCGCCGCCGCCCGGATGCACGGAATAGGTGACGCGGTAGCGCCGGGCGAGTTCGGCGATCTCGTCGGGCGTGCCGCGCAGGCCGTCCATCTCGGGCGCGAACAGGGCGGTGTAGCGTTTCAGCGCCGCCAGCGTGTCGCGGTTGGGATCGATGGTGACGAAGAGGAAGCGGACATGCGCCGCCTGCGGCCCCAGCCGCTTGAGGATGAGGGCGATATTGGCGAGCGTCGTCGGGCAGATATCGGGGCAGAACGTATAGCCGAAATAGAGCATGACCACCTTGCCGCGATAATCGGCGGCGGTGACGATCTTGCCGTCGTTGGCCCGGGTCATGGTGAAGGAAAGGCGCGGCAGGCTGCCGGAAATATCGACCCCGTGCCAGGGCTGAGGCCGGCTGCACGCGGCGAGCGTGAAGGCGGCAAGGGCGAAGACAGCGGCAAGCGTGATGCGGCGGCGGGCCAGCATTACCCACCGAGGGTAGGGCGCCAGCGTCACGCTGCGCCGTGATCTGCCGCGATCGCTGCCTGACATCGAACCTCCTGAACGGCTTCCCGCCATGGCGGGGTTCTACGCCATTGGCGCCGCCGGGCAAAGCCCCGCGCCCCGGGTAGGACAATCGGCCGCAGTCCCGGGGCGGCGGCTTCTACATACCGATGGTTGCAGCGGTGGGCGATTTGACACCCGCAGGCCGCGCTTTCATACTTGCCGCCTCGTTTGAGCCAAAAATTGAGAGTGTTATGACCGACCGTCCGGCCAAAATTCCCGCCGCCAAGACCCTTGAGGACTGGCGCAAGCTCGTGACGGGCGAGCTGGCCGGCAAGGACCCGGACACGCTCCTCTGGCAGACGCCGGAAGGGATCGCGGTGAAGCCGCTCTATACCGCGGCCGATCTGGCGGGGCTTGATCTCGACACGCTGCCGGGCTTTCCGCCCTTCACCCGCGGCGTGCGCGCCAGCATGTATGCCAACCGCCCGTGGACAATCCGCCAATATGCCGGCTTCTCGACGGCGGAGGATTCGAACGCCTTCTATCGCAAGAATCTCGCCGCCGGCCAGATGGGGCTTTCGGTCGCCTTCGATCTCGCCACGCACCGCGGCTATGATTCGGATCATCCGCGCGTCGAGGGCGACGTCGGCAAGGCGGGCGTCGCGATCGATTCGGTCGAGGACATGAAGATCCTGTTCGACGGCATCCCGCTCGACCGCATGAGCGTGTCGATGACCATGAACGGGGCCGTTCTGCCGACGCTGGCGAGCTTCATCGTCGCCGCCGAGGAGCAGGGCGTGGCGCAGGAAAAGCTGTCCGGCACCATCCAGAACGACATTCTCAAGGAGTTCATGGTCCGCAATACCTACATCTATCCGCCCGCGCCCTCGATGCGCATCGTCGCCGACATCATCGATTATACGTCGCGCCGCATGCCGAAGTTCAATTCGATCTCGATCTCGGGCTACCACATGCAGGAAGCCGGTGCGACGGCGGTGCAGGAGCTGGGCTTCACGCTCGCCGACGGGCTGGAATATGTGCGCACCGCGGTGGCGCGCGGGCTCGATATCGATGCTTTCGCCGGGCGCTTGAGCTTCTTCTTCGCCATCGGCATGAACTTCTTCATGGAGGTGGCGAAGCTGCGCGCGGCGCGGCTTTTGTGGACGCGGCTGATCGAGCCCTTCCAGCCGAAGAAGCCCGCGAGCCTGATGCTGCGCACCCATTGCCAGACTTCGGGCGTGAGCCTGACCGAGCAGGACCCCTATAACAACGTCATCCGCACTACGATCGAAGCGATGGCGGCGATCCTCGGCGGCACCCAGTCGCTCCATACCAACGCGCTCGACGAGGCGATCGCGCTGCCGACCGAATTCTCCGCCCGCATCGCCCGCAACACCCAGCTCGTCCTGGCGGAAGAGACCGGCATCCCCCATGTCGTCGATCCGCTCGGCGGCAGCTATTACGTGGAAGCGCTGACGCATCAACTCGCCGAGGAAGCCTGGGCCCTGATCCAGGAAGTGGAGCAGATGGGCGGCATGACCAAGGCGGTCGACAGCGGCATGCCCAAGCTCAGGATCGAGGAGGCCGCCGCCCGCCATCAGGCGCGCATCGACCGCAAGGAAGCCACCATCGTCGGCGTCAACCGCTACCAGCCGACGTCGGTGGAGGAGATCCCGATTCTCGATGTCGACAATACCCGCGTGCGCGAGCAGCAGATCGCCCGGCTGAAGACGCTGCGGGCGAACCGCGACGAAGGCCGGACGCAGGCGGCGCTCGATGCCCTTGTCGCCGGTGCGGCGGGCGATGCCAATCTTCTCGCACTCTCAATCGATGCCGCCCGCGCGCGGGCCACCGTCGGCGAGATTTCGGATGCGATGGAGCGGGTCTTCACCCGCCACCGCGCGGTGATCCGCTCGATCTCCGGCGTCTATGGCCAGGCCTATGAGGGCGACGAAGGCTTCGAGCGCATCCAGCGCGAGATCGAGATCTTCGCCCGCGAGGAAGGCCGTAGGCCGCGCATGCTGGTGGTGAAGATGGGCCAGGACGGCCACGACCGCGGCGCCAAGGTGATCGCCACCGCCTTCGCCGACATCGGCTTCGACGTCGATGTCGGGCCGCTGTTCCAGACGCCGGCGGAAGCCGCGCGCGATGCCGTCGAGAACGATGTCCATGTCATCGGCGTGTCGAGCCAGGCCGCCGGCCACAAGACCCTGGTGCCCCAGCTCATAGAGGCCCTGAAGGCGCAGGGCGCGGCCGAGATCCTGGTGGTCTGCGGCGGCGTCATTCCCGCCCAGGATTACGCCTTCCTGAAGCAGGAAGGCGTCGCGGCCATCTTCGGTCCCGGCACCAATATCCCGGCCGCCGCGGCCGAGATCCTCGGCCTCATCCGCCACCACCGCCGCGCGGCTTGAGCCTGGCTGCGGATCGGTACACCAACCGATCCGCAGATACGCGACCCTCGCGCCTCACGGCGCGGTTCTCAATGCGTCATCGGCCAGACCGACGCGCCGTCCTTGCCCTTGAGATTGTCGCTCCAGCTTTTCTCGATCTGGTTCACGACGGAGGGCGGCAGCGGCACGTAATCGAGGGAGCTTGCCTGCGCCTGGCCCTTCTTCAGCGCCCAGTCGAGGAAGTCGAGCGCCGCCTTGTTCTGCGCCGGCTCGGCATCCTTGCGCAGCAGCATGTAGGTGGCGGCGGTGACGGGCCAGCTCTTCTCGCCCGGCTGGTTGGTCAGGACCAGGTAGAAATCCGCGACTTTGGAGAAATCGGCATTGGCCGCCGCGGCCTGGAACGCCGCCATGTTCGGCGTCACGCGCCGGCCGGCGGCATTGATCATGTCGGTATAGGCGAGGCGGTTTTCGATCGTATAGGCATATTCGACATAGCCGATGGCGCCGTTGACCTGCTGCACGAAGGAGGCAACCCCGGCATTGCCCTTGCCGCCGATGCCGCCCGGCCAGGCGACCGCGGTATTGGCGCCGACGGTCTTCTTCCACTCCGGGCTCACCTTGGAAAGGTAGTTGGTGAAATTGAAGGTGGTCCCCGAGCCATCGGAGCGATGCACCGTGGTGATCGCCAGATGCGGCAGATGGGCATTGGGATTGAGCTTGGCGATCGCGGGATCGTCCCATTCGGTGATCTTGCCAAGATAGATATCGGCGAGCGTCGAACCGTCGAACACAAGCTCGCCGGGCGTCACGCCCTTGACATGCACCACCGGCGTGATGGCGATGATCACCTGGGGAAACTGGATCATCCCGGTTTTCGTCAGATCATCGGGCTCAAGAGGCATGTCGCTGTTGGCGAACAGCACGGTCTTCGCCTCGATCTGCCGGATGCCGCCGCCCGAGCCGATGGCCTGGTAATTGACGCTGATGCCGGTCGCCGTGTGATAGCTGTCGGCCCATTTCGCCAGCACGGGATAGATCGCCGTGCCGCCCGCGCCGGTGAGGGTGGTGTCGGCTCTCGCCCCGGCGCAGCCCAAGGCCAGCGCCGTCGCCGCCATTGCCGCCATCGCCCATTGCCGCTTCATCTTCGTCTCCTTCATCGCTTGATGCGCGGGCGCAAGCTTAGGCGAGCGAGGTTGCGCTTCCATGACACTTCCATGTCGGAATGATGACAATGCGGCACCGGCGCGGGTTCACCGCGCGGCGTTATGGCCGGCGCACCATTCCCGCCACATCGCGCGATAGGCCGCCTCGACCAGGCGGGCATAGAGCGGCCCGTTGCCGAGCGGCCTGGCGCCAAGCCTGGCGCGCAACCCCGCCCTGAGTTCGGCCAGCGCGCCGACGCGATCCGCCCAAGCGGCGGCGATGGCGAGATAATCCTCGCTATTCCGGGCGATGAATTCCTCGAGCCCGGCGGCGGTCAGAATCGAGGCCGCCATGCGGTGCGACGGCGCCAGGCCCGGCAGCGCCACCGTCGGCACGCCCATCCACAAGGCTTCCATCACGCTGATGCCGCCGCCATGCGGCAGCGGGTCGAGCGCGATATCCACCTCGCCGTAAGCCGCGAGATGATTGCGATGATCGCTGGCGCCCAGAAGACGAAGCCGGTCGGCTGCAATCCCGCAGGCCGCGAAGCGCGCCGTCACTTCCAAGCGGGCGGCGGCATCCTCGAATTCGCGCGCCTTCAGCACAAGCCTGGCACCCGCGACCCGGTCCAGCACGGCGGCGAAGATTTCGACGCTCGCCGCCGTGAGCTTGGCCAGGCGGTTCAAGCAGCCGAAGGTGATCGTGCCGCCGCGTATCGCCGGCAGCGGGGTTAGCGGCGGCAGGTCGTCGGGCGCCGTGAGGGCGAAGGCGCTGGGCAAATAATGGATGCGCTCGGCGAACAGGGACGCCTCCTCGGGCGGCACCAGGACGCGGTCGGCCAGCAGGTAATCGACCGCCGGCAAGCCGGTGCCGTTGGCATGACCCCAGGCGGTGAGTTGGAGCGGCGCCGGCTTGCGCGCCAGGACCGGCAGGCGGTTGCCGGCGCTATGGCCGGAAAGATCGACCAGGATGTCGATCCGGTCGCCCCGGATGCGCTCGGCGAGCGCTTCGTCGCTCATCCCCTCGACCGGGCGCCACAGCCTGGCCTTGGCGCGGAAACGCGCGCTCCATTCGTCTTCGCGCAGGGCGCCGGAATAGCACACGCTCTCCACCGCGCCCTGGTCGTGGTTGAGCAGCACGGCGGCGAAGGCGAAGGCCGCCGAATGGGCACGGAAATCGGCCGAGAGATAGCCGACGCGCAGGCGCCGCTCCGGCTCCGGCGCATTGTCGTGGCCGACGGCGGGAATGAGCCCGGCGGCATGGCGGGCTGCCCAGCGCCGCCGCTCCGCCTGCTGTGCCGCGGCATTGCGGGCGGGGTCGAAATCGAGCAGGAAGATCAGGTTGCTATGGGCATGGGCATCCGCGGGGCGGATCGCCATCGCCCGGCGGAAACATTCTTCGGCGGTTGCAATATGGCCCAGGCGCTGGTGCGCCAGGCCGAGATTGACCCAGGCGTCGGCGGCATCGGGCGCCAGGGTCAGCGCCCGCTCCAGCCGTTCCACCGCCGGCGCGAAACGGCCCAGGCGCTGGAGCACCGCGCCGAGGTTGGTGAGCGCCGCCACGTGATCGGGGGCGTGGCGCAGGGCTTCTTCATAGCTTTGCGCCGCCTCTTCCGGCCGCCCCAGACGTTGCAGCGCCGTGCCGAGGTTGGTGTGGGGCTCGGCCAGGTCGGGGGTCAGCGCGATGGCCCGGCGGTGCGCGGCTTCCGCCTCCAGGAGCCGGCCCAGGCGTTGCAGCACCACGCCCCTGGCATCGTGGGCGGCGGCGAGGCCGGGGTCGAAACGGGCCGCCGCCGCGAAGACCGCGACCGCGTCTTCGAACCGCCCTCCCGCGCTCGCGATCTCGCCCAGGCGTTGATGGGCGCGGGCGAAATCGGGCTTGAGGCGAAGGGCGGTCTCAAGGCTTGCCACCGCCGCCTCGGGGCGTTCCAGCGCGATCAGCGCCCCGGCGAGATTGAAATGCGCCTCCGCATAATCCGGCTTCAGCGCGATCGCCGCCGCATAGCTTTCCGCCGCCGCGGGGAAGGTGCGGGCGTCGCTGTGCAGATTGCCAAGGCTGTTATGGGCTTCCGCCATGTCAGGACGGAGGCTGAGCGCCTGGCGGATCAGCGCCGCGGCGGCAGCCTTGTCGCCCCTGCGGCGCAAGATGAGGCCGAGATTGTGCAGCGCATCGGGCTCGGGTGAGGAGCGCGCCGCCAGGATCCGATAGAGCCGTTCCGCCTCGTCAAACCGCCCGGCGCGGTGATGCGCCACGGCCGCCGCCAGCGTGGCGATGTCCGAATCGGTGGCCGGCGGATCGGTAGCCGGCGGAAGCCCGGCATCCTTGTCCATGCGGCCCCTCGTTCCCCAAGCCGTCATCCTAGAGCCTGTTCCGCAAAAGTGGGCAGCACTTTTGCGACTAGAACAGGCTCAAGATATTGATTCGGCGCGAATTCTAATCGACCGGCTGATTCCAGCCGGTCGGAATACGCGCTAGCCGCGACAGCCCCAGCGCATAGAGCATTTCCGCACCGCCATCGCCGGTGCAATGCCCGGTACCCGCCCTCCCGGCGGCACCACCCGCGGTTGCGCCCGGCCCATGGTCCGACCCGCTGTCGGAAAATCTTCCATAATCTTGGTTAATTTTTGTTGATAAATTTTACACAATGCCCCCGATTTTTCCGCGGCCCACCGCGGCCCGAACCTGCTAAGCCTGCCCGCCGCCTGCCAATTTTACCCCTCGCACCGGCCTTTTCTGCGGTGCAGCAAGGGTTTTCCGGCAGATTGGAATCCCGACCCCTGCGGCAGCGCCGTGATTGGCACGATGGTTGCTTGAATTTACCGAGGTTAAGAAATGCGTAACCAATATGTGCCGGTCCGATCTCGGGCGAGGCGATCTCCGGGTAGCGACAAGTAGGGATAACCGAGGCCGATATGGCGATCAGCATCGATAGGGTGCGGCTGACATGGCTCACAGGGGTCATTACCGCGGCTCTGATCGTCCCGGCCTATTCGCCGGGCTATCGCTCTGCCGTGCGCGCCCTGGTGATCGGCCCGCCGCCGGCGGGCGTATGGCGCTCGGTCATCGTCAAAAAGATGCCGCCGTCCGTGGTGCCGGTCGTCGATGACCAGCCCGATGGGCCGGTGCTGCCCTATGACCTGGCGCACATGCTGGCCGACACGCTGCCCGATCGCAACCAGCCCCCGGCGCCCGACCAGAACCCGCCGGACGAGAATTGGGCCCCCGGGCCAGGCTGGATGAACGGCAGCGGTCCTTTGGGCCCGGCCTTGCTCTCCGACCATCCACCCGGCTTCCTGCCGGTCAATTTCGTCCCGACCCCGAACTTCGGCCTGCCGCCCGGCACCTATCCCCCGCCGGATGGCGGCCCCGGCGGACCGGACGGCGGCTGCGGCGCCGACTGTATCGGTGGACCGGGTCCAGGCGGATCCGGTGGACCTGGCGGACCTGGCGGACCTGGCGCCAACCCGCCGCCAGACCTGGCGTCGAACCCGATCCTGCCGTTCAATCCGCCGCCCAATGACCCGCCGAACCAGCCGCCGCCTAATCAACCGCCGCCCAACGATCCGCCCCCCGGCGACCCGCCGGGAGGACCTGGCCCGAACGGCGGGACGGTCAGCGTGCCCGAGCCGGCCAGCCTCGCGCTGTTCGGCGTCGGCCTCGCCGGGCTCGCCCTGCAACGGCGGCGGCGCTAGGGTCCATTCCGCAAAAGTGGACACCACTTTTGCGACAAGAACAGGCTCGAAATATCGAGTGTGCGCCTGTTCTCAGACGATCGGGATCACTCCAGGTTGCCGCAGAGAAGCCCCGGGGCTTGGTGCCGGATCGCGGCCCCAAGCCCCGGGGTAGCCTTATGCGTCGACGCCTCTTGACCGCTCAATGCACATCGACCGGTTCGAGGTCATGCTGGCGGGCGGCGGCGAAGGCCGCTTCGCGGCCGTCGATGACGCCCATGGGCTGGCCGTTGCTGCCGGCGAAAACGCCCCAGCCGATGCCACCCGACACGGTCACCGGGCGAACATAGGCGAGCTGCGGCCCGCCGAGGGCTGCCAGCGCTTCCGGACTGATGTGGCGCAGATGTTCGTTCGTCTCATTGTAGGTCATCACACGATACTCCCAAGAAAGCCGGCATTCCCCAAACCTCGCCCGCCATCAGCCGTGGCCCGGCATCCGCGCGCGGCGGAAGCGGGAAGACCGAAGACGAAAGCGCAGGATCGAAGGTCGGATTCCAGCCGGCATAAAGTAGCGACGATGGGCCGATGGGCCGCGCACCACGCTGAATACGGCTGGCTTACTCCTCCTCCGTCGGGTCGCCGGGAAGCGGACTGCCATCGGTAATGGGCGGCACCGGCCGGCTGCCGGAACGACCCTTGCGGATGGCGATCGTCTGCACCACGGCGGCAGGTTGCGGCCGCATCAGTTCGATGTTCAGCAGCCCGTTGTCGAGGTCGGCGCCCGTCACCTCGATCCCTTCCGCCAGCACGAAGCTGCGCTGGAACTGGCGGGCGGCGATGCCGCGATGGAGATAGACGCGGCCAGCCTCCTCATCGGCCTGCCGGCCGCGGATGACGAGCTGGTTATCCTCGACGGTAATGGCGAGATCCTCGGCGCGGAAGCCGGCCACCGCCAGCGTGATCCGCAGGCGATCTTCGCCCACCTGCTCGATATTATAGGGCGGATAGCCCTCCTGGGACGCTTTGGAAACCCGGTCGAGCACGCGCTCGAAATGATCGAATCCCAAAAGCAGCGGGCTATTGAACAAAGACACTCTGGTCATGGGTCACCTCCTCGATTGAGCGAGCATGACGCTGGTCCCGGGCCGGACTTGATCCGGCCGTCGCCGACAAGATCGGCCCCTCTTGGCACCATCGTTGATGCGGCCCGGACAAGGCACCGCATCACCTCCGATATTTAGGCATCGCCAGGCCCTTGATCAAGGTCCGCAGGGCTTGCGGATTGCCGGTTGCCGCGCGGAGAAGCCTTGGCCATAGTACGGCCGCCATGCCGGTCCGGATCAAAATGTCCCGGCGCGCGCGTCACCCTTGCAGCGAAGGAGGAAGGTCATGGCCCCGAACGCAGCCGGCGAGCATCCCGGCGAGCATCAAATCATCGGCGTCATCGGCGCCGGCGCCATGGGCCGCGGCATCGCCCAGGTCTCCGCCCAGGGCGGCATGAACGTGCTGCTCTATGACGCGGCTTCCGGTGCCGCCCAGAAGGGGCGCGACTATATCCTCGGCATGATCGACCGTTCCGTCGAGCGCGGCCGCATGACGCCGGAGGCGGCCGCCGCGGCCAAGGGCCGGATCCAGGTGGCGGCGGCGATCGCCGACCTGGCGCCGGCGGCCCTGGTGGTCGAGGCGGTGATCGAGGACCTCGAGATCAAGCGCCAGGTGTTCCGCGCCGTGGAGGAGGTGGTCGCCCGGGATGCGATCATCGCCTCCAATACTTCCTCGATCCGGATCGCCTCCATCGCCGCCGCCTGCCGGCACAAGGAGCGCATCGCCGGCCTGCATTTCTTCAACCCGGTGCCGCTGATGCCGCTGGTCGAGATCGTCCGCGCGCCGGCGACCGCCGATGAAACCGTGAGGAGCCTCGATGCGCTCGGCAAGCGCATGGGGCGGGTGCCGGTGGTGGTGCAGGACAGCCCCGGTTTCCTGGTCAATCTCGGCGGCCGTTCCTATACGACGGAAGCGCTGCGCATCTTCTCCGAAGGGGTGGCGAGCCCGGCGCAGGTCGATGCGGTGATGCGCGATGCCTGCGGCTTCCGCATGGGTCCTTTCGAGCTGATGGACCTGACCGGCATCGACGTCAATTATCCCGTGAGCCAGATCATCTTCAACGGCTATTACCAGGACCGGCGCCTCGCGACCCAGCCAGCCCACCAGGCGATGATGGAATCAGGCCGCCTCGGCCGCAAGACGCGCATCGGCTGGTTCACCTACGACGAGCAGGGCACCACGCTTGGCCCCGCGGCCGCAGGCGCGGAGGCCGATATGAAGCCGGACGACGCGCCGGCGCCCCGCGTCGTGCTGGCCGGCGAGGATTCACGCCTCGCCCGCCTGTTCCAGGATGCGGGCTGCGAGATCGCCGCCGCAGACGATGGGACAAGCCCGATCGTGGCCGCACCCTTGGGCGAGGATTGCACCAGCCTGGCCGTGCGCCTCGGGCTCGATGCGCGCCGGCTCGTGGCGGTCGATCTTACCGGCAATATCGCCCGGCGCGTCACCCTCATGGCGGCGCCAGGTGCGGCGGCAACCGCGGTGGCGGCGGTCGCGGCGCGGCTGCTCAAGACCGGCGCCGCCGTTACCGGCATCAAGGATTCGCCCGGCTTCATCGCCCAGCGCATGCGCGGCATGATCGCCAACCTCGGCTGCGAAATGGCACAGATCGGCATCGCCTCGCCGGCCGATATCGATACCGCCATGAAGCTCGGCCTCAACTATCCGCAGGGCCCGCTGGAAATGACCGAGCTGATGGGCACGCGCGCGACCTTCGACATCATGAGCCGGCTGCACGAGATCACCGGCGACGACCGCTATCGCCCGAGCCTGTGGCTGCGCCGCCGCGCCCTCCTCGCCCTGCCGATCAACACGCCCGATTGAGACTTCCGCCCCTCAATCGAGCAGCTTCCGCACATAGGCCGGAAGCGCGAAGGCGGCGTGATGGATGGCGGCGGTGTAATAGGCGAGATCAAGGCTCAGGGCCTTGACGCGGGCATCGATCGCCGCCCTCTCGCCCGCCTCGAGATCGCGCGCCGAGGCCCAGCCGAACGCCATGAAGCCGCCCCAATAGGTCGGCACCGGCGCGAGATAACAGCCGGCATGCGCGAACAGCGCCATCCTCTGCCGGTGGCTCGCCGCAAGCTCGGCCCCTTGCAGGAAGGGAACGCCGTTCTGCACCGCCAGAATGCCACCTTCCGCCAGCGCCGCGCGGCAGGCGGCATAGAAGGGATGCGCGAACAGCGCCGCCGCCGGCCCGACGGGGTCGGAAGAATCGATCAGGATGAGATCGAAACGCTCTTCCGTCTCGCTCAGGAAGCGGGCGCCGTCGCCGATGACGAGCCGGGTGCGCGGATCCTCGAAGGCCTTGCCGCAGATGGACGGCAGATGGCGGCGGCTCGCCTCGATCACCGCGCCGTCGATCTCGACCATGGTGACGCGGGCAACGGGGTGCTTCAGTACCTCTTCCAGCAGGCCGCCGTCGCCGCCGCCGATGATCAGCACCTCGCGCGCGCCGCCATGGGCGAACAGCGGCAGATGCGCCAGCATCTCGTGATAGACGAACTCGTCGCGCTCGCTGGTCTGCACCACGCCGTCCAGCACCAGCATGCGGCCGAAGGCCACCGTCTCCAGAACCACGATCTCCTGGAAGGCGCTTCGCCCGCGATGCAGCTCGCGCCGGACCTCGAAACGCTGGCCGACCGCGGGATAGAGGCTTTCGGCGAACCAGCTCACGGCATCAGGCCGCGCTTCATCTCCGCAAGCTGCACCGACGACGGGCGGAAGATCCGCCGCAGCACCGGCACCGATTTGTACGGGTCGCAGGTGCCGCAGACGAAGACGTCGAGCGCGGCATAGGCGCGCTCGGGCCAGGTATGGATGCTCATATGGCTTTCCGCCAGCACGGCGACGCCCGAGATGCCGCCGTTGGGGGAGAAATGGTGCAGGTCCATGCGCAGGAGCGTCGCGCCGGTCGCCGCCACCGCCTCGCGCAGCGCCGCGTCCACCAGGCCGAGATCGTCGAGCCCCGAGGCGCCCCAGATGTCGATCAGCAGATGGGTTCCGGCATAGGCGAGCCCGTTGCGCCGGACAAAATAATCATTGCCCTCGGCAACCGGCACCGTCTCCGCCGCGGGTGCGCGGGCCTTGCGTAGAGCGGCGTTCGTCGTCATGCCAGCCTCCCCCGTGGATGAACCCCGTTGCGCTGGCGTATGTGGGTCAAGAACCGCCGCAATGCAAGGATTTTTTGCGTCGCCCTCGCGGCGCGAAAGCCCGGGCCGGCCGGGCAAACAGGCGATCGGCAGGCCGGAGCATCGCGCCGTCCCGCAACGAGACCCCCCCGCGCCGCGGCACGAAAGCCCGCCGCAAGCGCCGCACCGGCCGGTTTCCCGCCCGGTCTAGTTCCTGGTCAGGCTGGTGGAGCCAGGCGGAATCGAACCGCCGACCTCTTGAATGCCATTCAAGCGCTCTCCCATCTGAGCTATGGCCCCCAAACCAGAACCTTCATCGGGCCGGGATTCCGCCCGTCCGAACGCGCCCGCCGGCATCCCATCCATCCGCTTGCAGCCGAAGTGCGCCCGGCGGGCGGCGCGGCCGGAACGTATGTCGGGGCCGCCCCGGTTTCAAGTGGAAAATGCAGCGGCGGGGATCGGGGAAGAGCGCGGCGGCAAGCCCGGCCGGCTCAGCTTTCTTCCTTCGGCTCTTCCTCGTCGGCGCCTTCGATCACCTCGGCCATATCGTCCTCGTCCTCGCCGAGTTCGGAGACGTCCTCGATGAAATCCTCGTCCTCCACCGCGGCCGCGGCCAGTTCGAGATCCGCCTCGGGATCAAGCGCCACCACCGCCACCTTGGGCACCGGCTTGACGACCGCCTTTTCCTCCGGCCGGCTGCGGCGCGGCTTGAGCAGCACCTCCGGCTGGTTCTGGGCTCCGCAGCGCGGGCAGAGGATCGGATCCTTCTGCATGTCGTAGAAGACGGCACCGCATCCCGTACAACGCCGCTTGGTGCCCCATTCCGGTTTGGCCATCGTGTCCTCTGATCCACCGCTGTCGGAGAACGGCCCCGGCCCGGGCGAGACACGGGCGGGCGCCGGCTTTTCGCCCCAATGCCACGTCCCGCGCGCCCTGTCAAACCTTAAGCATCGCACAAGCCCCC
>CALCYJ010000203.1 GCA_937905845.1 uncultured Rhodospirillales bacterium | reverse complement strand
GGTCGATGACACGCCCTGGGGCTTCGCGCCGTTCCATTACGGCCGCTGGGTGCTGCTCGGCGGCCGCTGGGGCTGGGTGCCGGGCGCCTATGCGCCGCAGCCGGTCTATGCCCCGGCGCTGGTCGCCTTCCTCGGCACGCCGAACTTCGGCGGCGCCTTCGGGGTCGGCTCTATCCATGCCATCGCCTGGATTCCCTTAGGGCCCAACGAGGTCTATCACCCGTTCTATCCCTGCACCCCGCGCTATCTCCGCAGCATCAACATCGCCAATGTCCGCAACCCCGCCACCATCACCGCCCGCCCGCGTGGCGCTGTCGCGCTGGCCAACATGCATTACGCCAACCGCCCGGCGATGACGGCGGTATCGCTGGCGACCTTCTCCGCCGCCCATCCGATCGGCCGTGCCATGGTCAGGGTTCCGGCCGCAACGCTCGACCACCAGCCGCTGGCCATGGTGACACCGCCGGCACCCGCCCGGAATGCGCCGCGCGGACCGGCCGCCGCCGCACCTCCTCGCCCCGGATTGCGGATCGCGCCGCAAGCAGGCACCTTCCACCCGGCGTCACACCCGCCGCAGCCCACGGTGATGCGCGGCGCCGGCCCCGGTCCCAATCATGCCACGCCGCAAGCAGCGCCCGCGCATCCGGCTGTCGCGCCCAACCACCGGCCACCGGCCGCGGCTTATGCCGCGCGGCCCGAAGCCAGCCCTCATCCCGCGATCAGCCATCCGACCCAGCATGCGCCGCTGGTCGAGACGCCGCAGGGCTGGCGGCGGCAGGAATCCCGGCCGGCGTCTCATCCAGCGCATGCGGCCACACCGCAGCACAAGGCACCGGCCAAGGATACGCGGCAGCGGCCGCCCGGCCCTTGAGGCCGCCGGGCGTGCGCGGCTTGAGGATCGCGGCGGGATGCGTCCTGCCGCCTATTCCCAGGCGATTTCGTGGCGCAGCGGATAGCCGGCGAGAAGATCGGCGATGCGGCTTTCCACCGCCGGCCGGCCTTCCACCGCCGGCCGGTCTGGCACCGCGGACCGGATCCGGATCAAGGCCTGTGTCCCGTGGCGATCGTGCGGCCCGACCGTCACCGCGATGGCGAGGCCCTCGGCCGCAAGCGGCGCCAGGTCGCGGGAGAAGGCCGTCTCCGCCGCCAGATAGCGCAATTGCGGCTTGAAGATCTTGCCGACGGCGGTCACCGGCATGGATTGGGTGAGGAAGATCTCGGCCGGCGCCGCCGCGCGCTCGGGAATGTGCTCGCGGACGAAGGCCTGAAGCGCCTCGGCCGTGATGCTGCCGCCGGGCTTGAGCTGCACGAAGGCGACCGGAATCTCGCCGGCATAGCGGTCCGGCCGTCCCACCGCCGCCGCCGTTTCGACCTCGGGATGCTGGTAGAGCACGTCCTCGATCATTTGCGGATCGATATTGTGGCCGCCGCGAATGATCAGGTCCTTGGCCCGGCCGGTCAGCCAGAGATAACCGTCCTCGTCCAGCCGTCCGAGATCGCCGGAATTGAGCCAGCCCTCGACCAGCGCGTCGCGATCGTGCTTGGGGTCGAGATAGCCGCCAAATACCTGCGGCCCGCGCCACAGGACGACGCCGATCTCGCCGGTCGGACAGGTGCGCTCGATCGTGCCGTCGGCCTTGAGCTTGACGATCAGAACCTCGTGATAGGGCGCGCGAACGCCAGCCGAACCGAAGCGCGAGGGCGCGCCCGGCGGCGTCATGGTGACGTAGCCGTGCAGCTCCGTCATGCCATAGCCCTCGATGATGCGGAAGCCGAGCTTGCGTTCCACCGCCTGGCCGATTTCCGCCGGCAGGCTCGACCCGCCGGTCAGGCCGAAGCGCACGTGCGAGAGATCGGCGCCGGCCACCGGCACGGTGAGCAGCGCCGCCCACGAGGTCGGCACCGCGCCCAGCGCCGTCGCCTTGAAACGCTCGGCAATGCGCCAGTAATCGCGCACCACCGCCGGATTGCGCATGCCAAGCGGGCTCAGCAGCACCACCGTCTGGCCGCTGGTGAGCGGTGCCATGCCGCCGCACATCGTGCCGCCGACATGAAACGGCGGCAGGCCGTTCAGCATCACCGCATCGGCTGCAGGGTCGGCGATGACGCTGTTGGTATGGCCTTGCGTGACGGCGCCCTGATGGGTGTGGCGGGCGAGCTTGGGCAATCCCGTCGTGCCGCCGGTGTGGAACAGCGCCGCCACCGCCTTGGGATCCCGCGTATGGGGCATGAGCAGGCGGTCGCCCGGCTGTTCGGCCACGGCGGCCGCATAATCGATCACCGGCGGCTTGACGCTCCGGCCCGTGCCGCCGATCCGGATGACGGCCTTGATTTCGGGCAGCGCCGCGCGCGCCGCCTCCACCTTCTCCCAGATGCCGGGCTGCAGGGCGGCATCGCAGCCGATCAGCACTTTCGTTCCGGCCTGGCGCAGGATGGCGATGATATGTTCGGTGGCGAGGAAGGGATTGATCGGATTGGCGACGAAGGCGATCTCGGCGCCGAACAGGCAGAAGAAGGTCTCCGGCCCGATCGGCAGCAGCAGGGAGACGACGTCGCCGGCCGCAAGCCCGAGCGAATGGAAGAGATTGGCCGACCGCCGGATCGCCGCCAGGAAATCGGCGTAGGAATAGGTGACGACCGGTCCCTCGGCGCTGCCGTCCGCCAGCCAGTGGATCGCCGGCTTGTCGCCGGAGGCCTCGGCGGCCGCGGCCAGCGCCTCGTAGACATTGGCGGCCTTGAGCCGCTGTTCGAGCGGCACCCGCTCCCAGGCTTCGATATCGGCCAGGCCCCGCATCAGCATGACATCTCTCCCAAGACTAGCGCCCGATCCGGCGGACGGGCCGGCCGCGCGCAAAGGCTCAATAGCCCAGCGCGCACCCGTCCTTGCGCGGGTCGGAAGCACCCGTGAGCGTGCCGGCGTCGTGATCGATCAGGATCATCTGGCCCCCGCCATGCGGCGGGTCGACGGCATGCACCGCATGGCCGCGGGCGATGAGGCCGGCGATGGCGCGCGGCGGCACGCCACGCTCGACCTCGATCGCCTGGCCGTTGTGAAAGACGCGCGGCAGATCGATCGCCTCCTGCGGATCGCAGGCGAAATCGAGCAGGTTGCTCAGCACATGCGCCTGCCCGACCGGCTGATAGTCGCCACCCATCACACCGAAGGGCATGAGCGCCCGCCCCCCCTTCAGCGCCATGCCCGGCATGATCGTATGCATCGGCCGCTTGCCGCCGGCGATGCCATTGGCATGTTCGGAATCGAGATTGAAGCTCGCGCCGCGATTCTGCAACACGATCCCGCTTTCGGGTGCGACCACGCCGCTGCCGAACGGCCGGTAGATGGAATTGATGAAGCTCACGGCATTGCGGTCGCGATCGACGACGCAGAGATAGGTCGTATCGGAGCGATTGAGCAGCGGCGGCGGCAGATCCACCATCGCCTGGGCCGGATCGATCAGGGCGGCGAGCTTCCTCGCGTAATCGGGCGAGAGAAGCGCCTCCACCGGCACCGCGACATGGCGCGGATCGCCGATGAAGCGGTTGCGGTCGCGGAAGGCGAGCCTCGCCGCCTCCGTCTCCAGATGCAGCCGCTCCGCCCCCACCGGATCGAGCCCGGCGAGATCGAAATTCCCCAGGATATTGAGCAGGATGAGAGCGGTGAGGCCCTGATTGCCGGGTGGGATCTGCGCCACCTCGACACCGCGGTAGGTCGTGCGTATGGGCTCGACATATTCGCCGGCGGCCGCGGCGAAATCCTCCGCCGCATGCAGGCCGCCACCGGATTTGAGGCAGGCCAGGATATCGGCGGCGACTGGCCCTTCATAGAAACCGGCGCGGCCCTTCTTCGCGATGGCCCGCAGGGTTTCCGCAAGCTCCGGCTGGCGATGGCGGGTGCCGGCGCTGGGTGCCCGTCCCTCCGGCAGGAAGATCCGCGCCGCGGCGGGGTCGGCGGCCAGAAGCGGGACACAGGCCTTCCAGTCGGTGGCGATGCGATCGCCCACCACATAGCCCTCCGCCGCATAGCGGATAGCCGGGGCCAGAAGCTCCGCCATCGTCAGGCGGCCGTGATCCTCGACCAGACGGCACCAGGCGTCGATCGCGCCCGGTACCGTGACGCTATGGACGCCCCGCTCCGGCATGGCGGTGAAGCCCTGCTGGCGATACCAGTCGCAGCCGGCCGCCATCGGCGCCCGGCCGGAGCCGTTATAGGCGATGACGTCGCCGCTGCCGCCCGGCACATAGAGCACGAAGCAATCGCCGCCGATGCCCGTCGCCTGCGGTTCCACCACCGCCAGGACCGCCGCCGCCGCCACCGCGGCATCAATCGCATGGCCGCCCCGGCGCAGGATGGCGATCGCCGCCTCGCTCGCCAGCGCCTGCGACGTCGCCACCATCGCCTCACAGCTCCGCACCGGCGAACGGCCGGGGAAATGAAAATCGCGCAGTGCCGCATCCTCCCGTTGCCCGGAGCCTTCCACGACCCGATCGAATCGCGCAAGGTTCTTAAAGCTTGTTCTTTTCGCGCCGGGACGACCCGGGCAGCCTAAAATAGGATGGGCGGCGGAAAAGGGCCAGCCCAACCTCGGGCCGGGCGATCCTTGCTTGATCCATCCGGGATCGGATTTCCTGCCCGGCGATCCTGGTCTAGACTTGCCGAATCGCACCGGCCCGGCGCGCCCGAGCCTGAACGAGCGCCATCGATCAATTCCGGCCGCCATGACGAGGAACCGACTTGGCCGAGATGCCGACCGCCAATCGCCCGCCTGAGGCAGCCTCTGGCCCGCCGCCCCGGATTGGGGGCGAGGCTCATGCCGTCCATTCCCATGCGGGACACTCCCATGCCGGCCATATCCATTCCTTGGATGGCGGGCCTTCGGGCGGCGGAGCCAGCCAGACGCGGCGTCTGGGCTGGGCCTTCGCGATCATCGCCCTCTTCACCCTGGCGGAAGCCGCCGGCGGCCTCACGGCGGGCTCGCTGGCGCTGCTGGCCGATGCTGGTCACATGGCGTCCGACGCCGTGGCGCTTGGCATGAGCTGGCTGGCGCTCCATCTGAGCCGGCGGCCGGCGGATGCGGCGCGCTCCTATGGCTACCAGCGGCTCGAAGTCCTCGCCGCCTTCGTCAATGGCTGCACGCTCTTCCTGGTCGCCCTGGCCATTCTCGTCGAGGCGCTGCGTCGCTTCGCCGCACCGGTGCATGTTCTCGGCGGCTGGATGCTGGGGGTGGCGGTGATCGGCCTGCTCGCCAACCTTGTCGCTTTCCTCATCCTCAACGGCGGCAACCGCGCCAATCTCGCGGTACGGAGCGCCTGGCTGCATGTTCTGGGCGATCTTCTGGGCTTCATCGCCACGATCGCCGCGGCCGGCGTCATCCTGGCGACCGGCTGGACGCCGATCGATCCCCTGCTCTCGCTTTTCGTCGCCTTCCTCATCCTGCGCAGCGCGGCGCGGATCGTCCGGTCGTCGGGCCATATCCTGCTCGAAGGCACGCCGCCGGGCTTCGATCCAGCCCTGCTCCAGGCCGATCTCGCCGCCGCGGTGCCGGCGATCGCCGATGTCCACCATATCCACGCCTGGGCGCTCACGGCGGGACAGCTCGTCGTCACGCTGCATGTCCGGGGCCGGCCCGGCGCCGATGCCGCGACGCTGATCCCGGCCATCGACCGGCGATTGAAAGAGCGGTTCGGCATCACCCATTCGACCATCCAGCTCGACCCCGCCGACTGCCCCGACGAGCAGCCTTGCGCCTGACGCCAGGCCGGACTCACAACCAGGGAATGGCAACCAGGGAATGGTTTGAGCCCGCGGCCCCTCAAGGACAGGCGGCAAAACAAGACGTTAAGAGCCTGTGGCGTGTTGATCGGATCGTGAAAAGCCCTGGATCCCGCCCCCGGTAGGGCCTGCAAACCGGGCCGATCCGGGTGCCGGGCGCGGCGGTGCCGCCGGCCATCGGGCAATCCCGGAATCAAGGAACCACCAATCCCGGACAGGCTGAGGGCGGGGCGGGAATTTTCCGCGTGACGCGGACCGGCGCCTTTTGCGATCGGAGCGACGAGCCCGAAGGCTCAGGCCCAAAGCCGGATACGGCCGGGCAGCCAGCCAATCGACCAGCCAATCGAAACGGGCGAAATCAGCCGGGCGAGGGTGGTGGGGAATGGCGCGCCGGGGAAGATTCGAACTCCCGACCCCCAGATTCGTAGTCTGGTGCTCTATCCAGCTGAGCTACCGGCGCCAAGCCTTGCATGGATCCCGAAGAGGAGATGGAGCCAGATCCCCGACAGGAATATGCATAAAAACAATATCTTAGGCCATTTCGTCCCGGCCCCGACCAAGCCCGGGACACCGGCCGCCCCGCACGCGAGACCGCATGCCGGCCGAGGCAGCGGACACTACTGAAATCCGGGCGCGGGCGCAAGCCCAGAAGCGCGCCGGAGCGCGCCGCCGCCGCCCGGCCGCCGTCTTTGCGCCAAAGCCGCTCCTGTGCCGGCAAAAGCTCCTTGTGGCTCCGGAGGCCTTTGGCTAAGATCGCGGCCGGGCTGGTCGGGCCAGCCGGCTGAGGGGGTTGCCCGTCTGGGGAGATTGCCTGCCAGGGATTGGGCGTTCGGGTGGTATGACCGATGGGAGTGCCATCCCATTCCGCCCAACTCTGATCGCTACCGGCAGGCTCTGGCATAACGCGGCGAAAAATATAAGAGTATTTCCCGGTATGGCCTCACGCACGACGCAAGCGGTGATCTTAAGTGCGGCAGTCCTGTTGGGCGGCTGCGGTTATACATCCGATATTCTGTGGCCCTCGCTGACCGGCGACTCGCCGGCCGCCAGCGCGCAGACAAAGGCCGCATCGACGACCGGCACGCCGGCTCCGGGCACGAAGGTGGAGATCCCGCCCTCGGCAGCCGAGCTGGCGGGCGGTTCGACTTCCGCGCCGCCGACGGCGGGCGGCCCGTTCGGGCCGGGCGAAATCGCGCCGCTGACGCCGACCGGCACGCTGGTCGGCCAGAAGGTCGAGGCCCTGCATGCCCAATTGGTGGCGCTGAACCAGTCGGTCGCCCAGCATGAGAGCGCGCTCAGGGCGGTGCGGGCGCAGACGGCGGGCGACGCCGAGCGCTATCACGGCACCGTCGCCGCCGTCACGACCAGGCTTCAGCTCGGCACGACGCCGGGCAATCCGGTGCTGGTCGGGCAGTGGAATACGGCGCAATCAGACCTTGATCACCTGTCCTCCGATATCGCGACGATGAACACGCTCGCCAATGCCGTCGCCTCGGATGCCGCCAACGCCTCCTATCTGCTCGGCGCGGCGCGGGTGACCCTCGGCCTTTCCGGCGCCATCGACGAAGACCATCGCCAGCTTTCGACGATCGAGGACGAGACCGACCGCATCGTCGTCTCCATCGACCGCCTGCTCACCGATCTGAACGGCGACGTGGCGCGCCAGACCGCCTATGTCGGCAACGAACGCTCCAACCTGACGACGCTCGCCATGGCGGTGAAGAACGGCCAGCTCTATGGCGTGAGCCTCACCAACCGCGCCTTCGAGGCAAGCCTGCAACCGCCGCCGGGACGCCTGGTTTCCGCCCGTCCGATGGCCGAGCGGCAGGCGCTGGTGGTGATCCGTTTCGACCGGCCGAACGTGCCCTATCAGGGCGCGCTCTATACCGCCGTCTCCAAGGCGTTGCAACGCCAGCCGCAGGCGGCTTTCGACGTCGTCGCGGTCGCCGCGGCCCAGGGCTCGCCGGCGCAGGCGGCGCTCAATCAGGCGCAGTCGCGGCGCAATGCCGACAAGGTGGTGCAGAGCCTCACCGACATGGGCCTGCCGCCCGGGCGGGTGACGGTTTCCGCCACCACCAGCAGCGAGGTCACGACCAACGAGGTCGAGATCTACGCCCGCTGAGCGCCCTTAACATCTCCGGATTACTGCCGCCTGCGGGCTGAAGCCTGTTCCCGGATCCTTGAGGCTCCGGAAACAGGCGCCGGCCGGCGGCAGGCGCAAGACCTCTCTTATCCCCCGCCGCTTATTCCCAATGCACCGCCGTCATGTCGTTGACGAAGATCGGGGCATTGACCCAGATCCCTTTCAGCCCGACATGGATGACGGAAACCCGGGGCAGCACGAAGAGGAAGGCATTGACGCAATCTTGCGCGATCTTGCGCTGGACGGCTTCCATGTCCTGGTTGCGCTCGGCCAGCGTGCCGGCGGTGGCGATCTTGGCGTAAAGGGCGCGGTAGGCCGGCGAATCATACTGGAAGTAGTAGTTCTTGTCGGTATAGATGTGCATGTCCAGCGGCTCGACATGACTGACGATGGTCATGTCGTAATCATGCTTCTTGTAGGTGCCGTCGAGCCATTGCGCCCATTCGACATTCTCGATCTTGGCGCGGATGCCGACCTTGGCGAGTTCGGCCGCGACGATCTCGCCGCCGCGGCGGGCATAATCGGGCGGCGGCAATTTCAGGGTCGTATCGAACCCGTTGGGATAGCCGGCCTCCTTCAGCAGCGCCTTGGCCTTCGCCGGATCATAAGGGTACATGCCGGTCAGATCGACGTAGCCCGGCTGGTTGGGCGCGAAATGGCTGCCGATCGGCACGCCATAGCCATCCATCGCGCCGTCGATGATCGCCTTGCGGTCGATGGCATAGGCGACGGCGCGGCGCACGCGGATGTCGTTGAAGGGCTTGCGGCCGTTGTTCAGGGCGATGATCGTCTTGCCTTGGGTGGTGCCGACCTGCACGACGAAGTTCGGGTTGGCCTTGATTTCGGGCAGCGCATCGAGATTGTTGAAGGTCGGGAAGACGTCGACATCGCCCGAAAGTATCGCCGCCACCTCGGCCGCCGGATCGGAAATGAAGCGGAAGGTGACCTTGTCGAGCTTGATCGCCCCATTGTCGCGATAGCCCGGCCAGCGCGTCAGCGTCACCGAGGAACCCTTGACCCAGTTCTCAAGCTTGAAGGGCCCGGTGCCGATCGGATCGGTGGCATCATGCGCCGCCGAGGCGGGCTCCAGGATGACGGCGGTATCCTCGCCCAAGTTGAAGAGCAGGAAGGGATTGGGCTCTTTCAGCGTGATGACGATCGTATCGGGATCCGGGGTCGCGATCGCCGCCATGTTCTGGAAGCGATCGTGATTCTTGTTGAGGCTGCCCGGCGCGCCGTCGCGCGTGAAGGTGAATTTCACGTCGCTGGCATCGAAGGGCTTGCCGTTGGAGAAAGTGACGCCGTGGCGCAGCTTGAACGTATAGGTCTTGCGGTCGGGGGAGATGGTCCAGCTCGTCGCCAGAAGCGGCGAGACGGTGCCGTTCTCGTCGACCTTGGTCAGGCCCTCCAGAATATTGTAATGGACGATCTCGCCGATGGCGGCGGCGGCGCCCGTCGTCGGGTCCAGCCCGGGCGGTTCCAGCACCATCCCCACCACCACGTCCCGGCGCGGCGCCGCCTGCGCGCCACCAAGCCCCATGGGGAGCAGCAACACCGCCCCCAGCATCGTCAGGCCCAATCCCCTCGCGCTCATCCCGCAATCCCTCCCTGGTCGAACCCTAGAGCCTGTTCCGCAAAAGTACTGCCCACTTTTGTGGAACAGGCTCTAGATATTGGTTTGGCGCGAATTCCGATCGACCGGCTGAGTCCATCCGGTCGGAAAGCGCGCTGGAGCCTGTTCCGCAAAAGTGGGCAGTACTTTTGCGACAAGAACAGGCTCAAGATGGTGATCTGGCGCGGTTTCCGATCGACCGGCTGATGCCAGCCGGTCGGAAAGCGCGCTAGTTGCCGTCACGATTCCGCCCCTCCCGCCAAAGGCGCGCCGTAGGCCGCACGGTAGCTCAGACGATCGCCAAGGCTCTCGGCCGCCAGGACGGCGCGGGCGACAGCGCGCGCGACGCAATCGGCGGCAAGAGACCCCAGGCGCGCGATGGCCAGCGGCGCGGGCTCCGCCAGCGGCCGCCGCCCGGTCGCCAGCACGAACAGCGTATCGCCGTCGAAGGGCGTATGCACCGGCCGAATGGCCCGGGCGAGACCATCGTGCGCCATGATGGCGACGCGCTGGGCCTGCGCCTTGGTCAGCGTCAGATTGGTGGCGATGATTCCGATGCAGGTATGGCCGCCCAGGCGTCCCTCCGCCGGCAGATCGAGGTCGAGATCGCGCGGCGGCACCATCCCGGCGCCCGCGGGGAGGCCGAACTCGCCCCGCTGTTCCAGCGCCGCCGCCCAGAGCCTGGCGCTGCCCGGCACCAGCACGGAGCCCACCGGATTGGCGGCGACCAGCGCGCCGACCTCCAGTCCCTCCCCATCGATGGCCGAAGCCGAGCCGAGGCCGCCCTTGAGCCGTCCGGCGCTGGCGCCGAAGCCGGCGCCGACATTGCCGAGCGGGAAATCCCGCCCCGCCGCCAGCGCCGCCGCCCGCCCGAGCCGGCGATAGGGCGGCTCTTCCCCCCAGGCCTTGTCGCCGCCATTGTTGAGATCGAACAGGATCGCCGCCGGCACGATCGGGACGAAGCAGCCGGAGATCGGAAAACCCCGGCCCGACGCCGCCAGCCAATTGGCCACGCCCGAGGCGGCATCGAGCCCCAGGGCCGAACCGCCGCTCAGCACGATCGCATCCACCCGCTCGACCAGGCAGGAGGGGGAAAGCGCGTCGGTTTCCCGTGTGCCGGGGCCACCGCCCCGCACCTCCACCGCCGCCAGCGCCGCCGGCTCCGGCAGCACCACGGTGGTGCCGGAGCGTGCGCCCGCATCCTGGGCATTGCCGACAAGAATGCCCTCGACATCGGTAATGAGGTTGCGCGGACCGGGCTCTATCATCACGCGAGCAGGCTAGAGCGAAATCGGAGAGGAGGGAATCGGATTATCCGCGGTCCGGCTGTCGTTAGGCTGGTTGCAGGCAGGCGGATTTCAGCCCCGGACGCCGACCAGGAACAGGCGGCGGAAGGGGAAGAGCGTGCGCCCGTCGGGCCGCGCCGGATAGGCTTCCCGCATGCGCCGGCTATAGTCGGTGAGGAAAGCCTCGCGTTCCGCCCCCTCGAGCGCGTCGAGCAGCGGCTTCAGCGCCGTCCCCCGCGTCCATTCCACCACCGGGTCGGGACCCTCCATCACCTGGAGATAGCTGGTCTCCCAGATGTCGAGGCGGAGCAGATACGGCCGCAGCAGATCGTAATAGACCCCGGCTTCCGCCACCGGGTGACGGCGCAGCAGGGGCGCGAGCCGTTCGACCCAGGATCCCTCCATCGCCGCCGCCGCCATGCCGGTGTGCGAGGGCATGGCATGGTTGAGCGGCATCTGCACCGCCAGGACGCCGCCCGGGCTCACGCTTTGGGCGAGGCGCGGAAAAAGCTGCGCGTGATCGCCCAGAAGATGCAGGGCGGCGTTGGAATAGACGAGATCGAAGGCGGGGCTTAAGGGGAAGGTCGCGATATCGGCCTTGCGCCATTCGACGCCCGGTGCCGCTTCCACCGCTTGCGCCAGCATTTCGGGCGAGGAATCCACGCCGAGAATGGCAGCCTGCGGCCAGCGTTCGCGCAAGAGGCGGGTGATCGTGCCGGGGCCGCAGCCGAGATCGACGATCCGCGCCGGCGCCGCGAGATCGATCCGCCGTAGGAGATCGGCCGCCGGCCGCTGCCGCTCGTCGCTGAAGCGGAGATATTGTTTCGGATCCCAGACCATCGGTCAGCCTCCCTGCCCCATCACGCCACGGCGGGCGCATCATGGCGCCGGCGGCACCGGCCGGCAAGCCCGCCCGAGCCCGATTTCAGCCTGAGTCTGATTTCAGCCTGAGTCTGATTTCAGGAAGCGGGCGCCGGCAGCGGCGCGATATGGATGGGCGCGCCGGACGACGGGGGAGGCAGCGATGCGGCAGGCCAGGCCTGCGGCGCGGGGAAGGATTGGGGCGCGGGGAAGGATTGGGGCGCTGCGGAAGAGGGCGGCGGATTGGCCGTGCCCGGCACCTGCGGCAAGCTCAGCGGGCCGGTCGGGCCGGGATCGGCGACCATCGGCGGTTCCAAGGTCCGGCCCGAATTGTCCTGGCCGTAAGGATCGGGGGTATTGTAGCAATCGACGATGCCGAGCGTGCGGAAACAATAGAGCGTCGGCGTCTGCGCCGCCTTGGCCTTGGCGCAATCCGTCCCGCCGTGCGCCGCATGGCTGCCGCTGCAACTGACCTTCGCCGGCGCCGGTCCGCCGGAGGGGAAGTCGGACGAGGTGGCGGCGGCGTTGTACCCGCCGATCATCTCGCCGTTGCAACCGCTCAAAGCCATGCCGATGCCGAAGAGGAGCGCCAGCGCCATCGCGATGCGTGCCATCGTCGTCGATCTCCGTACCGTGCCTTTGAGCATTTTCCGCCTTGCGCTCCAGGGCGCGCCCCTTATCGGAACGTCGCCCCTATTGAAGCAGGGGGCGTTTAACACGGGGTTAATCAATCTGGCCGGGTTAATCAATCTGGCGGGGTTAATCAATCGGGTGGGATCGGGCGATTGCCCGGGCCGGGCCGGGCCGCTTAGGCCGGCAGGCCGGCGCGCTCGGGCAGCCACAGGCGGAAGCACGAGCCGTCGGGTCCCGTGCGCACCAGCTCGATCTCGCCGCCGTGCGCCCGCACGAGATCGCGCGCGATGGCCAGGCCAAGCCCGGTGCCTCCCGCCCGCGCGCCGCCGACGAAGGCCTCGAAGAGATGGGCCTGGGCAGCGGCCGGCAGGCCGGAACCGCTGTCCTCGACGCCGATCTCGACCCGGCCGGGAACCCGCCCGGCGGTCACGCGCACGAAGCCGTCGCCCGAAATGGCCTGCGCCGCGTTGCGCCCGAGATTGAGGAAGACGCGGAAAAGCTGCTCGCGGTCGGCCTCGATGGTGAAAGTCTCGGCAACCGCCATCTCGAAACGGACGCTGCCATCGCCGGGCAGGCCGATGGCGGCCGCCACCTCGTCGAGCAGCGGCACGAGCGCGAAGCGCTGGGGCGAGGGCGGCGGCTCGTCGGCGCGGCCATAGCGCAAGGTGCGGCCGCAGAGCGCGATGGCGCGGTCGATCGCCGCCACCACCCGGGGGGCGACCCGCTGCACCAGCGGATCGTTGGAATTGACCATGCGGTCGGAGACCAGCTCCGCGGTGGCGAGAATATTGCGCAGGTCGTGGTTCACCTTGGCGACCGCGGCCCCCAGCGCCGCCAGGCGCGATTTCTGCTGCAAGGCCAGGCGAAGCTCGCGCTGCATCTGCGCCAGTTCCTGCTCGGCCACGCCGATTTCGTCATGCCGTCCCGAAAGCGCCATCCCGCGCGTCGCGTCCTCGGGCGCCTCGCGGAAGGCGATCATGCTGGCGGTGATGCGGCGCATGGGCCGCACCAGCAGCCATTGCAGGCTGGCATAGACGAGGCCGGCGGTGAACAGCGAGATGAGGAGGGAGAGGGAAAAGATCCGCCCGGCGTAATCCAGCATGGCGGCGCGCAGCGGCGCCTCGTCCATCACCACCTCGACGGTCGCATCGCGGCGCATCGGCGCCTGGTCCACGACGCGCAGCATCCGGTTGTGCGTGCGCACCAGAACGGCCAGCGCCGCGCGGACGAGGCCCAAGGGATTCTGCCGCCGCAAATCGATGGTGGCATCGACATGGGTCGGGACTTCCGCCCCCAGCATCAGATAATGGGTCTTGGGCAGTTTCAGCACCACCGCCCGCGCCCCGACATCGGCCAGAAGCTCCTGCGCCAGCCCCTTGGAGACCATGTGGCCCGGCAGTTCCAGGAGCGGCAGAGAGGCGATATGAGCCGCCGCGAGCCGCTCCTTGAGCCAGCTGACGCGGAAGCGCGCGACCGAGGGAACGAAGATCAGCACTTCGCTCAGCATCACGAACCCAACCGTCAGCACCAGAAGGCGGACGGACAGGCTGTCGGAGAGATGCCGCAGGAAGGTGGAAGGCTTTCTGATCATGGGCCTTGATTCTACACCAAATCTTAAGAGCAAATCCCGGCGGCGATGCTCAGCCGAACCGCGCCAGGAACCGAACGATGGCGCGGCTGCGGCGCCCGAGCAGGGCGGGAAGGAAATAGCTGCCCGCGGCCCGGCTGGTCAGTTCGCTCAAGGTCGGATAGGGCGCGATCATGGTGGCAAGCGCGCCGATCTTCAGCTTGCGGTCCATCGCCAGCACCCAGGGCTGGATCAGCTCGCCCGCCCGCTCGCCGACGATCGCGGCGCCGAGAATGCGGCCGCGGCGGCCGATGATCGCCTTGAGCAGGCCATGCGGCCGGCGCCCGGTCTGCGCGCGGTCGTTGTCGTAATAGGATTGGCGCAGGATGCGGATCGGGCCTGAGCTTTCGCGCGCCGCCGCTTCGCTCAAGCCGACCGCGGCAAGCTCGGGGTCGGTATAGGTCACCCGCGGGATGGCATGCCGCCCGACCTTGGCCGGCAGGCGGAACAGCACATTGCGCAGCACGATGCCGGCATGGTGGTTGGCGAGATGGGTGAAGTTCGGCCCGCCCACCGCATCGCCGATGGCATAAACGCGCCGGTTGCTGGTCTGCAGCCTGGCATCGACCGTAATGCCGGCCTCGGTCCAGGCGATGCCGGCCGCCGACAGATCGAGATCGGCGATATTGGCCTTGCGCCCGACGGCGATCAGCAGGTGGCTGCCGGCGATCTCCTGCTCCTGGCCGCCCGAGCGGTAGCGAAGGACGATCCCCTCCGCCCGCCGCGCGACTTCCTCGACGCTGACGCCTTCCAGTAGCGCGATGCCTTCGGCGGTCAGGCGCTCGGCCAGGATCGCGGCAAGCTCGGGATCTTCGTGCCCGAGAATGCGCGCGCGCTCCAGCACGCTGACGCGCGCGCCCAGCCGCCGGTGCGCCTGCGCCAGTTCCAGCCCGGCCGGGCCGCCGCCGAGGACGAGGAGATGCGTCGGCAGGACGGGATTGGCGAAGATCGTCTCGTTGGTGAGATAGGGCACGCTCCCCAATCCCGGCAGCGCCGGCACCAGCGGGCCCGAGCCGGTCGCCACCACGAAGCGGCGGGCCGCAATCGCAAGGCCCGCGGCCTCGACCCGGTCGGGGGCGGTGAAGCGGGCTTGGCCGGCGATCACCCGCACCCCCAGCGCCTCGAAACGGGCCCGGGAATCCTGGGGCGCGATCCCGGCCACCACGCCTGAAACGTGGGCGCGGACCTGGGCAAAATCGACCGCCGGGGTCAGGGTCGGGGTCGATGAGGCCAGGCCGAAATCCGCGCCGCCGCGCCAAGCCGCCGCCTGCGCCGCCGCGGCGAGCAGCGCCTTCGACGGTACGCAGCCGTAATGGAGGCAGTCGCCGCCCATCGCCCCCCGCTCGATCAGCACCACCGTGGCGCCCATCAGGCTGGCGCCAGCGGCCAACGACAGGCCGCCCGCGCCGGCGCCGATGATGCAGAGATCCGCCTGGATCGTCTCAGCCATCTTTCCCCTCCCGCCCATCCTGCCCGTGGCCCCTGTCCCGCCCGTGACGCGAGGCGCGATAGGCTACCGGCAGCAGTGAAAGCAATGCCAGGAGCCCCAGTGCGGCGACGATTTCCGGCGTGAACAATGCCGGTTTGCCGGCATTCGCCGGGGCATCGAGGATGCCGCCGATGCCGCTGCCGAGAAAGGCATAGACGAAGGCGCCAGGCACGATGCCAAGGAACGTGCCAAGGACAAAGACCCGCAGGCGCACGCCAAGCAGCGCCGGCGCCAGATTGACCAGCCAGAAGGGAAATACCGGCATCAGGCGCAAAAATAGCATGTAGCTCAAGGCATTGGCGGCAAAGCCCGCTTCCAGGCGCCTCAGCCTGGGTCCGGCGCGCGCCGCCAAGATTTGACGAAGGGCGGTGCGGGCGGCGAGGAAAAGCAGCGTGGCGCCGCCGGTCGCCCCCAGCACCACCCAGAGCGTGCCGGCCACCGGCCCGAACAGGAAACCGCCGACCAGGCTCAAGGGCGTGGCGATGGGGATGCAGAAGGCGGTGGCGACGAGATAAAGCGCGGTGAAGGCCACGGGCGCCGCGATCGTATGGGTCGCCGCCCAGCCCATCAGGAAATGGCGGTTCTGGCGCAGCGCCGTCAGGGTGAAATCATGCTCAAGTCCGAGGGCGAAGAAGAGGACGAGCCCCACCGCCAGCACGATCAGCGGCAAGGCCCGCCACAAGGCCCGCCACAAGACCCGGCGACGGCAACTTTGGGTTGCAGGCCCCCGGTCGGGCGGAGAGCGGTCCAGGCGCGGCGCTGTCATCCCTTGGGCTCTCTCGTGCTTCCTGCGCCCGCCTCCAACCCCGGCCAGCTCGGATCCGGGCGCCGGGCGGGCGTCCGGGGCCGGCACGAGAACGCATCCTCCGGCCGCCAACTTGCACTCTTGAGCGGGCAATGGAAAGCGTCATGAGGGCTGGCCCTTGAGCCTCACCCGTTCGTGAACCGTTGCCCCGCCCCGGCCGGCGGCGGGGTGGACTTTAATCTCGCGCCGGTTTACTTGCGGCCGCCTTGCCCGTATAAGCCGTGGCTTGATTTTTCGCGCCCGCCCGTAGGTGGCCGGCTGCCGCTGCTCAATTCCGCCATGACGGAGCTTATTCAGTGAAACGGACCTATCAACCGAGCGCTCTTGTCCGCAAGCGCCGACACGGATTCCGCACCCGCATGGCGACCGTCGGCGGCCGCAAGGTGCTGGCGAACCGGCGCGCGCGGGGCCGCAAGAAGCTCTCAGCCTGACGGCGATGGCGGCCCGTCTCGGGCGGCTCACGCGGCGGCCCGACTTCCTGCGCGTCGCCGCCGCCCGGGCCAAGGTCGCAGCGCCGGGCCTGGTGCTGCAAGCAGCACCCGGAGCGGAGGGACAGGCGCCCCGCGTCGGCTTCACCGCCAGCCGCAAGGTCGGCATCGCGGTGGCGCGCAACCGGGCCAAGCGGCGGCTCAGGGCGCTCACGGCCGAGATCTTCCCGGCCCATGCGCGGCCGGGGTTCGATTATGTCGTGATCGCCAGGCAGGCTGCCGTCGATCGCCCCTTCGCGCTGCTGCGGGAGGATCTCGTGCGGGCGCTCCGCCGGCTCGATGCCTGGCGGGAAGCGGGCGATCAGGCGCAAAGCGGGAGGAGCCAGGCACGATGAAGGGTTCGATCCCCGGTTTGGCCGCCCGCCCGGGCGGGGCGGCTTCTGGGCGTTTCCAGCTTGCCCCCTGGCTCGATTTGCCCGCCCTGGCGCTTCGCGGGCTGGTGGGGTTCTATCGCCTTTTCATCTCGCCCCTGCTCGGCACCAACTGCCGCTATGTGCCGAGCTGCTCGGCCTATGCGCAGGAAGCGCTGGCCCGTCACGGCGCGCTGAGGGGCTCCTGGCTCACGCTCAGGCGGCTCGCCCGCTGCCATCCTTTCGGTGGTTCCGGGCTCGATCCCGTGCCGCCCGGCCCGGAGGGCGTCGCCGGCCGATCCTGCCGCCACCGGCATTCATCCCATCCCGCTCCATTCCAGTCCTGAAGGCCGACCGATGTCCGACCAGAGGAATTTGATCCTCGCCATCATCCTCTCCGTGGCCATCCTGGTCGGCTTCCAGTATTTCTACGGCAAGCCGGAACTGGGGCCCGGGCACGAGGCGGCGCTGCATCAGCAGACGCAGGGCCAGGCGGGGCATGGCGCAACCAGCGCAACCACGGCGCCCGCGACCTCGCCCGCCGCCATGGCGACCCCGGCGGAGGCCGGCGGCACGGCGCCAGGCGCGCTCACAACGCCGCCGGTCCAGCCCACGGCGGCCGCCGTGGCGGCAGTGCCGGCGCCCCGCATCGCCATCCTCAGCCAACTTCTGCACGGCTCCCTCTCGCTCCGCGGCGACCGGTTCGATGATCTTTCGCTGTCCGACTATCACAAGACGGTCGATCCGAAGAGCCCGGACATCGTGCTGCTGCAACCGCCGGGGACGGCGGCGCCCTATTTCGCCGAATATGGTTGGACGGTAAAGCCCGGAAGCCCCGTGGCGCTGCCCGGTCCCGATACGCTGTGGCAGACCACCGACACCGAACTGACGCCGACCCATCCGGTGACGCTCACCTACGACAACGGCCAGGGGCTGCATTTCATCCGGACCATCAGCCTCGACAGCCACTATATGTTCGAGGTGGTGCAGAAGGTCGAGAACAAGGGTTCGACCCCGGTCACCCTCTATCCTTACGGCCTGATCACGCGCGAGGGCGATCCGCCAACCTCGCCCTATTACCTGCTGCACGAGGGGCCGGTCGGCGTGCTCGACGGCACGCTGAAGGAACATGCCTACAAGGACCTGGTGAAAGAGGGCCGCATCAGCCTGAGCACCACCGGCGGCTGGTTCGGCTTTACCGACAAATATTGGCTCGCCGCCCTTATCCCAGGCCAGAACACCACCTTCACCGCCACCTATCAGCACCGGCTCGGCGGGCCGCTGAAGAACATCTATCAGGCGGATTATCTCGGCAGCGCCGTCACCATCCAGCCCGGCGCCAGCGCCTCGACCACCGACCGTCTGTTCGCCGGCGCCAAGGAAGTGACCCTGCTCGACCAGTACGAAAAGCAGGACGGCATCAAGCGCTTCGACCTCGCCATCGACTGGGGCTGGTTCTATTTCCTCACCAAGCCGATCTTCTTCGCGCTGGATTATTTCTATCGCCTGCTCGGCAATTTCGGCCTGGCGATCATGCTCTTCACCGTTCTGCTCAAGGCGGCGTTCTTCCCGCTGGCGAACAAGTCCTACGCCTCCATGAGCAAGATGAAGAAGCTCCAGCCGGAGATGAAGAAGCTCAAGGAGCGGTTCGGCGACGACAAGACGGCGCTGAACCAGGAGATGATGGCGCTCTATAAGACTCAGAAGGTCAATCCCGCTTCGGGTTGCCTGCCGATGCTGCTCCAGGTGCCGGTCTTCTTCGCGCTCTACAAGGTGCTCTATATCACAATCGAGATGCGCCACGCGCCGTTCTTCGGCTGGATCAAGGATCTCTCGGCGCCCGACCCGACCACCATCCTCAATCTGTTCGGCCTCATCCACTGGACGCCGCCGCCCTCG
>CALCYJ010000202.1 GCA_937905845.1 uncultured Rhodospirillales bacterium | reverse complement strand
GTCGCCCCGCCGCCGCCAGGGATTTTGCACCGGGCCGAAAAAGCTGGTCTCGTTCGACGAGCCCATGGCGAATTCGTCGAGATTGGATTTGCCGAGCAACACGGCGCCGGCCTGCCACAGATGCGCGGTGACGGTCGATTCGTAGGTCGGCGTGAATCCATCGAGAATATGGGACGCGGCACTCGTCGGCACGCCTTCGGTGCAAAAGAGATCCTTGATGGCGAGCGGGATGCCATCGAGCGCAAGCGCCTCGCTGCGGCCCAGGCGGGCATCGGCGGCTTGCGCCTGTTCCAGCGCCCGTTCCGGCGTTTCCAGGATCATGGCATTGAGCGGGCGCGCCGCCGCCATGGCATCGAGGCTCGCCTGCGTCAGTTCGCGGGCGGTGAAATCGCGCCGCCTGAGGGCATCGCGCGCGGTGGCCAGCGTCAGCGTCGAAGGGTCAAGGCTCATTCCACCACCTTGGGCACGGCGAAGAATCCATCGATGGCTTCCGGCGCATTGGCCAGGATCGCTTCCGCCTTGCCGCCGTCGGTCACCTCGTCGGCGCGCAGCCGCAGGCGCATTGCCATCCCCGAGGCCATGGGCGCGACCGCGGCGGTGTCGACCGCTTCGAGCTGCTCGACGAAACTCAGGATGGCGCTGAGCTCGGCCGCCATCGGCTCCAGCGCCGCCTCGGGCAGCCTGAGGCGGGCCAGCCGGGCGATCCGCGCCACTGTGGCCTTATCGAGCGACATGTGCGACCTTTCGGCTTCCCGGGACAGTGAAGATCGCCGCCGGGACGGTCCAATCGCAAGCCCTGGCGGCGGGCGGAAAGTAACATCGCGCATGATCCTCGGCAACCCCGCCGAACTGGCCGCGCGCCTTGAGCCCGGCACCCGCCTGCTCGGCCTGGATCTTGGCAGCAAGACCATCGGCCTCGCCCTGTCGGATGTGGGCCTGACCATCGCCTCGCCGCTCGAAACCATCCGCCGCGTCAAGTTCACCGCCGATGCGCAGGCGCTCAAGGCCATCGTCCTGCGGCATGGGGTCGGCGGCCTTGTCATCGGCCTGCCGGTCAATATGAACGGCACGGAGGGGCCGCGCTGCCAGTCGGTGCGCCAGTTCGCCGCCAATCTCGTCCTCCCGCTCGATGATCCGCACCTGGCCTTCTGGGACGAGCGGCTCTCGACGGAGGCGGTGACGCGCACGCTCCTCGAAGCCGATGCCTCGCGCCGGCGCCGCGCCGAGTTGGTCGACAAGCTCGCCGCCGCCTATATCCTCCAGGGCGCGCTCGACAGCCTGCCGCGGCGCTAGCGCCTGCTGTCGCAAAAGCTGCCGGTACCTCGGCCTTGCTTTCGCCCGAAGGCGGTGCTTTATAGTGTCGCTTTAATGACCGCCTCTCAGGATACAGCGCCGTCGCGGCCCTTTCCCCATCGGCATCTTCTCGGCATCGAGGGCCTGACCCCGGACGAGATCGGGCTGCTGCTCGATCAGGCCGAAGCCTCGGTCGCGCAGAACCGCCAGGTCGACAAGAAGCGCTCCGATCTGCGCGGGCTGACGCAGATCAACCTCTTCTTCGAGGAATCGACGCGCACCCGCACCTCCTTCGAACTGGCGGGCAAGCGGCTCGGCGCCGATGTCATCAACATGTCGGTTGCCACCTCCTCGATCAAGAAGGGGGAGACGCTGATCGATACGGCGATGACGCTCAATGCCATGAACCCGGACCTGCTGGTGGTGCGCCATCCCCATTCGGGCGCCGTCGAGCTTCTGTCGCAGAAGGTCGCCTGCGCGGTGATCAACGCCGGCGATGGCAGCCACGAGCACCCGACCCAGGCGCTGCTCGACGCCCTCACCATCCGCCGGCGCAAGGGCAGGCTGTCGGGGCTGCTGGTCGCGATCTGCGGCGACATCCTGCATTCGCGGGTCGCGCGCTCCAACATCCACCTCCTCAATACGATGGGCGCGCGGGTGCGCCTGGTGGCGCCGCCGACGCTGCTGCCGGCTTCCGTCGAGCGGCTGGGGGTCGAGGTCCATCACGATATGCGCCGGGGTCTCGCGGATTGTGACATCGTGATGATGCTGCGGTTGCAGTCCGAGCGCATGCATGGCGCCTTCGTGCCCTCGATCCGCGAATATTTCCATTTCTGGGGCCTCGATTACGACAAGCTCGCCTCGGCCCGCCCCGATGCGCTGATCATGCATCCCGGGCCGATGAACCGCGGCGTCGAGATCGATTCGGCCGTCGCCGACGACATCGACCGCAGCGTCATCCGCGAGCAGGTCGAGATGGGCGTGGCGGTGCGCATGGCCTGCATCGAGATTCTGACCGCGCGGCTGCGCCATCCGGAGCGCGTATCGTGACGGCGGCGCGCACCGCCTATCTCGGCGTCCGGCTGCTCGATCCGGCGAGCGGGCTGGACCAAACCGGCGCGCTTCTGACCGAGGGCGGGGTCATCGCCGATCTCGGGCCGGGCCTGTTCGCCGACGGCGTGCCGGAGGGGATCGATCGGGTCGATGGGCGCGATCTGGCGCTCGCCCCCGGGCTGATCGACATGCATGCCCATCTGCGCGAGCCCGGCGCCGAGCACCAGGAGACGCTCTCCAGCGCCGGCGCAGCGGCGGCGGCCGGCGGCATCACCACCTTGATCGCGACCCCCAATACGATGCCGGTCATCGACGAGGTGGCGCTGGTCGAGTTCGTCGCCCGCCGCGGCCTTGAGAGCTGCGCGGTGCGGGTGCTGCCGATGGCGGCGGCGACCAAGGGGCTGGCCGGGCTGGAGATGACGGAGATGGGCCTTCTGGCGCAGGCGGGCGCCGTCGCCTTCACCGACGGCGACCGCGCGCTGGCCGATCCCCGCCTGATGCGCCGCGCGCTCGCCTATGCCTCGACCTTCGGCCTGCTCCTGGTGCAGCCGGTGGAGGAGCCGGCGCTCGCGCGCGATGGCATGATGAACGAGGGCGAGATCGCCATGCGCCTGGGGCTGGCCGGCATTCCGACCGTGGCCGAGACCATCCTGGTCGAGCGCGACCTGCGCCTGGTCGAGCTGACGGGCGGGCGCTGGCATGCGGCGCATCTCTCGACGGCGCAAGCGATCGATGCCGTGCGCCAGGCCAAGCACCGCGGCCTCACGATCAGCGCCGGCGCCGCGCCGGCCAATTTCGCCCTGAACGAGACCGCGGTCGGCGAATACCGCACTTTCGCCAAGGTCAAGCCGCCCTTGCGCAGCGAGGACGACCGTCAGGCCGTGGTGGCGGGGTTGCGCGATGGCACGATCGACGTCATTTCGTCGGGCCATGCGCCGCAGGATGCCGACAGCAAGCGGTTGCCCTTCGCCCAGGCGGCCTTCGGCATCGTCGGGCTGGAGACGATGCTGCCGCTGGCGCTGGAACTCTGGCACAATGGCTCGCTGCCGCTTTTGACCCTGCTCAAGGCCATGACCTGCCGCCCGGCCGAGATCCTGGGCCTGGCGCAGGGACGCCTGGCGATCGGCGCGCCGGCCGATCTCGTGCTGCTCGATCTATCCGTTCCCTGGCGCATCGACGAGCGGCGCTTCCGCTCCAAGAGCCGCAATTCGCCCTTCGGCGGCCGGCCGGTGCAGGGGCGGGCCGTGCGCACGATCGTCGCCGGACGGACCGTCTTCGACCGTACTGAGGAGGCTTGAGCCATGGCCGGTGCCGCAACCTGGGGTCTGGCCGCCGGCGCCTATGTCGCGGCGGCGCTGTTCGGCTATCTGTTGGGCTCGGTTCCCTTCGGTCTGCTGCTGACCCGCCTGGCCGGGCTCGGCGACATCCGCACCATCGGCTCGGGCAATATCGGCGCCACCAACGTGCTGCGCACCGGGCGCAAGGGCCTGGCGGCGGCGACCCTCGTCCTTGATGCCGCCAAGGGCGCCGCGGCGGTGCTGCTGGTGGTGCGCTATGGCGAGCAGCTCGCGGTGCTGGCGGGGCTCGGCGCCTTCCTTGGCCATCTCTTTCCGCTCTGGCTCGGCTTCAAGGGCGGCAAGGGGGTTGCGACCTTCCTGGGCGTGATGCTGGCGATCGCCTGGCCGGTCGGCGCGCTCGCCTGCCTCACCTGGATCGTGCTGATGGCGGTCACGCGCATTTCATCGCTCGCGGCCCTGGCGGCGGCGGTGGCGACGCCCTTTTACGCCTGGTGGCTGGCCAAGCCGCATATCCTGTGGCTGGCGGTGATCCTCGCCCTTCTCATCATCATCCGCCACCACGCCAATATCCGCCGGCTGCTGAAGGGCGAAGAGCCGCGCCTCGGCCACTCGCCCGGCGGCCCTGCCGCCGGTCCTGGGTCGGGTCCTGGGCCCGGCTCCGGCCCCGCCGGCGCCGGCGCCGATCCGGCCGCTAAATGACGCCCTGCCGGCGCAGCCGGTCGATGTCGGCGGCATCATAGCCCAGGCCGTGCAGGATCTCGTCGGTATGTTCGCCTAACTGCGGCGAGCGGGTGTGGATCGAGGTGGGGGTGGCCGAGAGGCGGACCGGCGCCTCGACCACCGGCACCGGGTGGGGCGCGCCCGGATAGGCGAACGGCTTGAGGAAGCCCATCGCCTGGATGTGGGGATCGTCCAGCGCCTGCTGCGGGGTGAGGACGGGACCGGCCGGGATGCGGGCCTGGTCGAGTTCGGCCAGCGCGCCGGCGCTGGTGCGAGAGCGGCACCAGGCGGCCATGCGTTCGCTGATGAGCGCGCCATTGTCGCCGCGGCTGATATCGTCCTTGAAGCGCGGATCGCTCAGCCAATGCGCCTCGCCCATGAGCTTGACCCAGCGTTCGAACAGCGGCTGGCCCACCACCTGGACGATGATCCAGCCATCCGTGGTGCGGAAGATATCCACCGGCGCCGAGGTCTGGCCGCGATTGCCCGTCGGCACGCGGTCGACGCCGGCCACCGCCTGCTCGACCAGGGTCGGCGCGTTGAAGGCGAGCGCGGTGCCGAGCAGCGAGCCTTCCACCTTCTGCCCCTGGCCGGTCTTGGCCCGCACCATGAGGGCGGCGAGCGTGCCGAAAGCGCAGGCGGTCGCGGTGCCGCAATCGACATAGGGCGCGTTGGCGCGCCGGGGCTCGTCGTCCGCGCCGCCGCCGCCGGCGAGATAGACCGCGCCCGACATGCACTGGCCGACCGAATCGAAGCCGACCCGGTGGCTGTAGGGTCCGCCCGAGCCGAAGGCCGAGGCGGTGGTGAGGATGATGTCGGACTTGATCGCCTGAAGCTGGTCGTAGCTCAGACCCATCGCCTCCAGCGTCTGCGGCGGCAGGTTGGCGACCACCACATCGGCGGTGGCGACCAGGCGCCGCACCACCTCGCGCCCCTCGGGCCGCATCGGGTCGAGGGTGAGCGAGCGCTTGTTGCGGTTCATCTGCAGGAAGGTGGCGCCTTCGCCGGTGGCGGTGACGGGGGCGACGAAACGGTCCTCGCTGCCCGACCGCTTCTCCACCCGGATGACCTCGGCGCCGAGATCGCCCAGGAGGGCGGCGCAGAAGGGACCGGCGATGTACCGGCCGAAATCGAGCACGCGGATGCCGGCGAGAATTCCGGTCACGACAATCCCTCCCCCATGAAGCCTCTCGGCCGATTTTTCCCGTCCAGGATAAAGCGAAACGGCGCCGAGGCAACCCTCTCACGGCGCGAGGCAGGCTCACGGCGCAGGGCCCGCTCACGGCGCAGGAGGCATGCGGGCCCGGGCCTTGCGCCCGGGGCGGGCTTGCCTGATGCTGCCTTGAACCTGACATCGTCCCGACAATCACATGTCTGAATCCTAAGGAAAGGGTCACGCGATGATCGATCTCCATTATTGGCCGACGCCGAACGGCTGGAAGATCAGCATCATGCTCGAGGAATGCGGCCTGCCCTATAGGCTGATCCCGGTCAATATCGGCCGCGGCGAACAGTTCAAGCCCGACTTCCTCGCCATCAGCCCGAACAACCGCATGCCGGCCATCGTCGATCACGAGCCCAAGGGCGGCGGCGCACCGGTGGCCATCTTTGAATCGGGCGCCATCCTGCTTTATCTGGCGGAAAAGACCGGGCGCTTCCTGCCCGCCGACCTGCGCGGGCGCTACCAGGTCATTCAGTGGCTCATGTGGCAGATGGGCGGCCTCGGGCCGATGTGCGGGCAGAATCACCATTTCAGCCAATACGCGCCGGAGAAGATCCCCTATGCCATCGACCGCTATGTGAAGGAGACCAATCGCCTCTATGGCGTGCTCAACCACCAGCTCAAGGGGCGCGACTATATCGCCGGCGGCTATTCCATCGCCGACATGGCGACCTGGCCCTGGATCGTGCCCCATCAGAACCAGGGGCAGAAGCTCGAGGATTTTCCCGATCTTGAGCGCTGGTTTGCGACCATGAAGGCGCGTCCCGCCGTCGAGCGCGGCTACAAGCTTGGCCGCGAGCTGCGCCAGCCCGCCATGGACGAGGAGGCGAAGAAGATCCTGTTCGGCCAGACGGCGCAGCGCTGAACCTTGGCGCCCGGGCGCCCGGGCGGCGCGCGGTGGGAGCGGACCGCCTGCTCCGCGTCGCCCCCGCCCGCCTCTTCCATACACGTTTGCTTAACCCTTCGGCATTAACCATGAGTCCCAAGCGATTGCCGGCGGCGGCTGCCGAACGGCAATTTGGGGGATCGGAGGAAGTGCAGGAGGGAACCATGGGGCAGTACCGCGCGCGTTTCGTTGATGAGGCCGAGGAGAGCGCCGTCAAGGGCGGCGCCGAGGCGCTTTACCGGCTCGGGCTCAGCTATTCCATCGGCCGGGGCGTGCCGCGCGATCTCGTCAGCGCCCATAAGTGGCTCAATCTCGCCGCAAGCCGCGGCAGCGCGCAGGCCCGGGACATCCGGGCCGAAGTGGCGGCGGACATGACGGCGGGGGAGATCGCCGAGGCGCAGCGCCAGGCGCGGGAATGGATCCACGCGCATTGAGGCTTGAGCGCGGCCGGAACGCCGCTTCACCTTCCATCGCAGGCGATGAGGCGGGGGAGGGGCTGCGGCTTCGGTCCGGCCCCGGCCCCGGCTTCGGCCCGCCGGCTCCAGCCGTCTTGCCGAAAGCGCCCACCCCGTTTGACGGCCCGCATCCCGGGCCGCGCGCCGCACCCGCCGCCTGTCCTCGCCGCGGCAATCGTTGACAGAGGTATGGCCGCCCAGTAGAACGGGCGGCGCAAACGCCGTGATGATACCCGCTCTTGCGCGGAGGGGTGGCCGAGTGGCTGAAGGCGGCGGTTTGCTAAACCGTTAGACGGGGTAAACCCGTCTCGGGGGTTCGAATCCCCCTCCCTCCGCCAAATCTCGTGATCGCAAGTGGCTTCCTGGCGCCGCGGCATTTGCCGCCGCGGCTGCGGCCCGTTAGGGACGGTCACGGTCCAGCAGTTCGTCATCGCAGATGAATTTCATGGCACGTATGATTTGCGCTCTTAAGCCTGCCAGCTTCCGCCCTTGCGGGAGAGGGGTTGAACTTGCGACATTTTCCTGTGGCGCGTTCTTGAGGAAACTCTTCCCAAATACCCGCATCACATGATCGACGCCTTCAGCGGTTACAGCTCGAAGGTCGTCTT